>JAMCYJ010000042.1 GCA_023474155.1 Candidatus Martarchaeota archaeon
CCTTCCCTAAAAAGTCTTGACAGATAAATATTTTCTACTGATTTCCATGCTTCATCAAGTATAATGAACTTATTGGCCTTCTGGTTTATGCCTTCTTTATTCAATGATTCTGAGATTAGCCTTACAAGGATATATGAGATAAAATTTTTTTCGACATCGCTTTCAATTCCTGAAAGGTCGATGCTTGTTGCACCTTTAAATAGTGAGGATATTGTAAAAGAGGTCGCATCTGCAAAAACAGCAGACCCTGCAAGCCTTCCAAGTTTTAGCTTAAGCTGTGGCCAACGTCCCCCAACTGTGTCTGCAATAGCCCTGAGGTTTACTTTTTCAGCGTTGTTAATTGCATCAGATATTGCATTATGCAATGCTGCTGCCTCATCCTTTGCAATTTTTGTATAGGCCTCTATTATTTCAAGGACAGAGTCAATTGCTTTATCCTGGCTATAATCTAGAAATTCAAAAAGGTTTATTTTAAAGTCCTTGCCAAGCCTGAAAATCCTGCCTCCTATACCTTGCACAACGCTGCGGTATTCCCCATTGAAGTCCAAAATAAGCATATCTGGCTCGGAGTATACGCTGTTTCTTATTATGAAGTTTTTCAGCATAAATGTCTTTCCTGAGCCAGTCATGCCTATGACTGCAATATGCGGGCTCGTCAAGACCGAGACGTCAAGGAAAAACGGAAGGCCGTATACAAGGGTTTTGCCCAGGTATATGCCGCCGGACGACTCCTGCATTGTCCTGATATCGGGCTCTGACATCTGCTTCATATGCGCGTTTTCCGCGGCTTTCTTTGAATTGGATATTCGCCAGAGATCCATCAGAACACCATCTCAGAATCGAGCTCGAGGAGCTTCAGCAGGCTTTCGCCTGAAAGAATCTCGGAGTCGGAGCAAAAAAGCGCGTTGAACTGGTTTACGATATTCCTGATGTTGTGTTTTGACTGCTCCTCGGCGATGAACCTGTTTTCGGATATCCCCGAAGTCATGATATAATAGGCAAGGTTCAGCGGCACCATGCCTGAGCTTATGCTGCCTATGTCGTGCTCTATCGCTTCAATGTGCTTCCTGAGCATGTCTATCCTCATGCCGTGCCCCTTGCCAGGCTCTTTCTCGAGTTTCGATACCGCAATCCGCTTCGAGTAAAGCCTTGTCCTGAGCCTGTCAAGGATTTTTTTAACGTCTACTCTTTCAACATGCATTATTATTTTGAAAGGCGCGTTCAGATTTGATATGATATTTTCCAGATTCGCTTTTTCAACATTTCTTTCGCCTAAGCGGATCAACGCGGCGGATGTCGCTGTAAAGACATTGCCCCTTTTTCGTATCGCGCTGAGCCTGTCGTTGTTCAGCTCGTACCCATTGAAGACCTGGATCATATTAGTATGCCTGAATATCGCGGATTCAAAGATGTCCCATGTTTTAAAGAGGATAAAGCTCATGAAAGCCAGCGCGCCCGCGGCGGCTACAAGCAGCGCGTTCAGCGAGAAAATGCCGAACGCAAGGCATGAAAGCTCGCATGCGATTGCGGTATACGCCACGGCCGTTTCCATGCCTTTCCTGTTTGATGTATCCATAAAACCATCAGAAAATGTCGAACCTGCCGAGGCTGATTTCGGACCCGAGAATTTTTGCCATTTCCCTTATCGAGATAATAGTCAGCATTATGCTTAACGCTGGGAGGAAGAAAACCTCGACTATGACCAATGCGATTTCATTTATTACGCTGTTCATCGCGCCCCAGAAGTAGCTTGAAAATCCTGATACTGCCTGATCGAGGGACGCCAAAATCCCCTGCGATGTCGAATTGGTCGCGCTGCCCGCGCTGTTGATTACGCTGGCTTTAAGTTGCGACGTGCTTTGTACAAGGCCCGCCAGGCCGGTGCTCGACGCATATGAGGATATGAGCTGCGCATTCAGAAGATAGGTCAAAGGGAATATGCAGAAAAGGCCTATCGACAGAGCGATGATCGCCCCCCCGAGCTTCCTTGTAAAATAGAACGTCCTCAGCACAATTCCTATCGGCAACAGTATTGTTATAGACGCAATGCCGGCAAACTTCAAGAGCGCGGCCTGGACTTCTATGCTGAGCATTGAAAATACAATTGTTGTGATTATGCTGCCGAGCACGCTCAGCAGCGGCGTGAATATCGCGGACAGGCTGATTCCTATTATAAAGTTGAACTTCAGCGACGAAATCAGCGCGATCGCAACGTATACCGATGAGACAGCTGCAAGCATCCCACTTATCTGTGCGAATAAAGAGGCGAAATGCACGCCGTTTACTGCAAACCCGTTTATTCCTGTAAGGAAATTATACGCAAAGCAGATTGCGTAATTGTACGCCTCGAATCCAGCGCATGAGAGGCTTGTCGAAGACTTAAGCACTATGCTGTTTATGATTTGGGTTATAAGCCCGTTTTTGCTGAAGACAGCGACCAAGCCCAAAACTATTGCGCCGTTCACAAAAGATTGGAACAGCTCTGATTTTCCAAACTCCTTAAGGCTTTTTTCATTTAGGGCTATGCCTATCCCAAGAATGATTCCCGCCACGCCCATCATTATGGCGATTATGCTCAATGCAATGTAATAACTGCCGAATGCCACGTTATCCCCAAGCCGATATTCAGCTCACGTTAGATATGGAATTTACCGTGAAATTGCTGAGCAGATGCGTGGAGGCATTGGCAAATGACGTGGAGGCCACGCTCAGCACGGCGACAACAACAGCGCCTATTATTATATTAACGGCTGTCGTATGGAAGTTCGCTTTTTTGTCTGGGGGCATCAGCTGTCCTATTGCGTAGAATATCCCTGCGATTATGAACAGGATCGCGCTTAGCGCCGGCCCGACCTGGTTAAGCACGAACTTTATGTAATTGAGCTGGCCGAGAATCGTGAACTGCGTCGCCGCCGCATGTGCGTCCCCTATTGAAAGGAAAACAACAAGAAGCGGAAGTAATGCGTATTTCAGCAATTCGAAATAGCTCCACACGGGTTTTTTTCTGTTTTCAGGTTTCTCCATTATATCCCTAATAATTTATTTTATTTATCTATCAAAATATTTACTTTAATAAATGAATATTTATATAGATAAATATTTAAGTATTTTGGTAAATTAGTAGGGCGTAGGGTTGGGCATGAATCTGATGCGGTGGCGTGCTTAGCCTTCCAGCATCCTGCGGAATTCCATTGCGTTTTCGAGCATATCACGGTCGTTGTTGAAGAAAGCGTATATCAGCTTCGGATTCAGCCCGAGCACCTTGTCCGCCGTCTCCTTCAATTCTGCTTTCTTGTATTTGTAGCTGTACCATGCCTTTCTTCCGTGGAAGCGCAGGTAAACTGTTCTATTCGAACATATGATCCTCTTTTGCATATCCGGCGAGTCCGGCGATACGATGACAATACCTCTCGGTAGGAGACCTAAGCCGGCGCCATACCATTCTGTATTTCGAAACTCAAACGCGATTTTTTTAGCTCCGAACAGCCTAATGAAATTTTTCACTCTATCTGAAAATTTGATCGAGAACCTGCCCGGCATCTGGAAAAGATAAAGCCTAATGCTTTTATCAAGAGGCCTGAACTTTTCAAGAAAGTCCTTGAAAATAGGCGTTGCGTTTTCATTAAGCATATGCCTATGCGTTATCAGCATGTTGACCTTTATGACCCACGCAAGCTTGCTGTAATTTTTAGCCCATGCTTCTATCTGGTTGGGAAAAGGAAATCTATAAAAGCTCGAATTCAGCTCGATCGCATTCAGGTTCGAGTTATCGATATACCACTGAAGGCTGCGCCCCCTGTTCCAACCGTAATACCATCCCGAAGTGCCGACGAAATACCTCATAATCGCCCCCTATAAGGATAAGAAATGAAACTATATTAATCTTGTCTGTCAATAATAAAATAATAATAAAAACTGTTTTGATGCAGGAGTGGCAGAGTCTGGTCAAATGCGACGGGTTTAGGGCCCGTTTCCTTTAGTGGATGCGTGAGTTCGAATCTCACCCCCTGCAAATTCCTATATTGACATTTTATAATTTGCACATTCCTTAGGCATATATATTCTTTTATCTTGAAAATTTTAATTCAGGGCGGCGCAGGCAATTCTTGCCGGCAGCAAACTATTTATATCAGGTTAACAAAAAGAATACTGAATAAAATGAACAGCGATAAAGTAACAAATATTAGAGACTTTCAGAGGAAGGGGTTGACGTATGGCAGCATAAGCAGGCTTGCGCGCCAGTGGGGATGCACGCAATTTGAAGTAATCGAGAAGATAATGAAGACAACAGGCATATATACTTTTGAGGGAATGGATAAAGTGCTTAGTGCAGCGGAAAGAAAAAAGGAGCGGCGCGTGCAGTTTCAGCAATAGTTAACTACCCTACCCTATCCATCCAGTTACCCTATCCTGCTTGTCATATTAAACATGCCATTTACGATGTGGATGGCATTTGAAACAGTGTAGTTGATTGTGAGGTTATAGGACGTAATGGGAAGTATTCGCGAGCTTATGCCTTTACAGGACATAGTTAGTATCATAGTGTTGAATGGCTCAATCGTTTTATTGATGCTTTCATTCGCCTCAAATCCCGGGTTATAACAATCGATGCTATTGATCCTTATTGTATTAGAGAGGTTGTTTGAGAGCGTAAGCTGCGCAGATGAATTCAGATAGTTGAAGTTGTAATAGCCGCAGCTTATCGCGTTTGAATTCAATCCACAGGTATCAGTGCTTTTCCATCCAAGACCCGTCTCGTTGAATTTCAGCGCGCTGATAAGGTCTTGCGCATTCTGGGATGCCAAAAGCGAGATGTTGTTATTCACGATCGAATATATGCTGAATGCGTAGTTTCTTGTAAACTCCGTGCTGTTTATTATTGTAAAGTTGAATGCATTGTCATTCGGTTCAATGAAGTAACTGCATATGTGCGAGCTGTTGGTATTGGATAGTATGCCGTTGCACGTGCTGTTGAATTTGTTCAAAGGCCCAGTATTTTTACCGATATAGCTTGCAAATGTACCGAACTTGCTGTCAAAAAGGTTAAAGAAGCCGAACGAGGAATTGCTATATATACTGACCTTTCCTATGCTTGAAGCATTCGTATATATGAGCTTTCCGTTGTTGCTGTTGAATACTGTATTATTGAAAGAAGATATTATAGAGTTATATCCGTATGTATTGTATGTCTGTCCTGATAGGGATGCGCATGTGGCAGAGCCTGTTGAATTGTTATTGTATCCTATTATTTTTGTCCAACCTCTGTCATAGAACACGCAGAGGCTTGTGGAATTGCTGATTTTTGCGATGCTCCTGCCAGCGGAATAATTTTTTATGCTTGCCTGGGGGAATGTTCCAATCACTGTCCTGACGAATCCAGGGTTTACGTTTCCTTCAAGCCATGCCGAATATGCGTTTGTGCCGTTGTCGTATCCCACATATAGTCCGTCAAGCAGCGCGATATGCCTTGACAAGTCATAAATCGTGACTGCCATAATGTTTGATGAAAATACAATATTGTTGAAAAAGCCGAGTGAACCGAATTTTGTTGCTGTAAACGGCACTGCGGATACGCCCTGTCCATAAATTGAAAATGTTTCCATGTATTTTATGTTATTCGTTGGTATTGATGATGGCACTTCGGGCGCCTGCGGCGCATTCACAGTAAATGCCATACTCTGCTTTGTAACAGAATCATTTGTAAAATTCATTACCAATGCGGGATTCGCAATGACCTCGAAGTCGTATGCACCGCTTGAATTGTATGTATAGTTTATGCTTACCGAGGCGCCTTTGTGCGCGGGCAAAGAGACATTATACGAATGGATAAGGCTATGGTTAAGGTAAAATCCTACATCCATATTTTTTATATACTCCGATCCTGTGTTATTCAGCTGCAATGTAAAATGCGTTTCCTGGAAAGGATAAAGAATTGCATTTGAATTATTTGCGCTGAGCACGACATTCATACTGTAAACATGCTTCGTATTTGCAAATAACACAGCAGCAGACGCTGCCAATACGATAACGGTTGCCGCAATAATATATAGAATTTTTGAATAGGTGTTGATAAAATCACTTCTATAAACAGATTTTGCATTCCTGTAAAGCTAAGTTATATCAAAACTGGATTATAATACTGCTATTATCTTTTGATAAAGTGTTGTTTTACTTTTCAGGATTGTTATATAATATAATTCATATGCACATTTATAAAAATATTTTCTTTAAATTATTTACTGCCTTCCTTTCAGCTCCTGCATCATTCTTTTTATATTTGTCTTTACAGGCCCGATCATAGTATCGAAGTAATTGTCGATCCATGCATCTGCGGCAGCATGCAGTTCCGCGCCCCCTGCCATAGAATACCTCGCTTTCGAGTTTTTGATTATTTTCATTTTCTTGAGCTGCAGGAGATGGTATCTAAGCGTTTTCTCGTTTATGGGCTCCCATGCCTTGTTTATGTATTCTATCATTTCGTGTACATCAGGATCCTTTTTCAATATGAACTGAAAATAAAGCACAGAATCGAATACAGCGATTGCGCTTAGCCTTGATTCTCTCGGGTTAACGATCCCCATAGAAAGGGCAAGCCATCTTATTATTGAGCGCCGCGTTTCCATGCTCTCGCTGGTCAGCCTGAGCAGTCTGATTGTCATCTCGCTTTCTATAAGTTTTGATTCGTTGAGTTCCATCAATATCATGAATCGCATAAATTAGACAATAAAGATTAAGCAATAAATTATTTAATAATTTTCATCATAATAATACAATCATAATAATGTAACATCAAAACTATCGCAGTGAATTCATGACCAGCACTATAGTCTCTGTAAATATAGAACCGGCTATGCTTAAGGCATATTCCAAGAATGAGGCAATGCTACATATCAATGTGGCCAGCAAAAGCGACCAAATATTATGGTGCGAATCTGAAATAAGCGTAAATTCCCCTCTTTCTCTCTCGTTTGACTCCGAGCTTGCAAAGGGCAAGATAAGAATAGGCATTGTCGAGCCTCATCATGCAATCAGCAAAAAAGTCAATATCTACACAAGGCCGAACAATTTTCCGGACGAATACGAGATTAATCTGCTGCTTTTCATATACGACAGGGACGGGGCGATATTTGAAAGGATAGAGCAAAAAGTGCCTGTCATTTGCCAGGAATCGCAGGCGGCAGAGCAGGAGCAGCAAAATGCAAAACAATAAAGCACTAATATAATATCTTTTCGCCGTGCGGGCATTTACATGATAGGCAGGCATAAAAAAGAAAATATTTAAGCTTGCTTTTGCAATATTATAATTATTGTTTCTAATGCTTTTCTCAATGTTATTTTCAGCGGTTTAAGGGGATAAAAATGGCTCTCACGGATTTGCTTATCGAATCAAAAATATTCAAGAACAGGGAGCTGTTTTCGCCGTATTTTGTGCCCAAGAAATTGATCTTCAGGGACAATGAGATAGACAAAATAGAGAAGTCGATCGCGCCTTCGCTGAAAGGCCAGAGAGGAAGAAACCTTTTTATTTACGGGAAGACAGGGTCAGGAAAAACCTCTTGCGTAAAATATGTCATAGACGAGATAAATAACATTCCGAATCTGAAGGTTGCAATTTCATATGTGAACTGCAGGATGTACAATTCCAGATTCAGGGTCATAAATAAGGTGGTGTCCGATTATCTACCCACCTATGCAAAGAGAGGGTATGGCATAACAGACCTTTATGAAAAGCTCACAAGATGGATCGAGGAAGACGGTAAAATATTCATAATCGCGCTCGACGAGCTGGATATGGTGAAGGATTTAGACGACCTAATCTACACTCTAACAAGAGTAAATACAGAGCTGAAGGCAGGCGGCGTATCGCTGATAGGAATATCAAACAAGATCTCTTTTAAAGAAAGCCTTGACCCTAGAAGCATTTCCTCGTTGAACGAGACAGAGCTTGTCTTTTCGCCATATTATTCAAATGAGCTTTACGCGATACTGAAAGACAGGGCAGACGCAGGGTTCAAGGAGAAGGTTGTAACAGAGGACATACTCAGATTCATTGCTGCTTCAGCGGCAAAGGAAGGAGGTGATGCGCGGTTTTCCCTGAAGATACTCACAAAAGCCGCGGAGCTGAGCGAGGAGAGGAATTTAGACAGGATTACATCTGACGAGGTAGACCATGCGATAAAGCTTGCAGAGGAGGATATCGTGTACGACCTGATATTAACGCTTCCGGAACATCTTAAGCTGGTGCTTTACTCCATTTCCATCCTTACTTTAAGCGGGGGATCATACAAGCCTCTGAATACAGGCTCTGAAAAATACCTTTTAAGCGGGGAGGTGTATTCAAGGTACAAGTCTCTTGCGGAAAGCATACATAAGGAGCCGAAGACTGAAAGGTGGTACAGGAAGTATATAAGCGAACTGAAAATGCAGGGTCTGATAATATCCTACGACTCGGGAAAGGGCATAAGAGGACATACTAGGATTATAAAAATAATGTATCCTGCAAAGAAGATTTCAGATATGCTCCAGAAGGAAATTTTTGGAATTTCAAAATAAGTGGTGTCTTGGAATACTATGACATTGTTTTAGGTTCCTGCGCATTCGATGAACAAACAGGGAAACGGCTAGGGTTCAGGAAAATATTCAAAGTAGACCCGGGGCAGGGCAGGGGCATTGCTTATTCGTCGGATAAAAGAGCAATGCATTTGGTAAAAGATAATGAAGTAAGTGCTGTTATCTGCGCTGACTACAGGATAGACAAAAAGCTGATACAGCTTATGAGGAAGCGCAATGCTGTCCTGTGCATCCCATTGCCTTCTGCCAAGCAGAGGTTCGCGCTCTCGAAGGACTTGTACAGGCTGCAAAACCTTTTTTCATATGCAATGAAAAGCAAAGTTAGGGCAACATTCATAAGCCTTGCCCAGTCGAGGGAATACATGTGCTCGTATATGCAGCTGATAGAGTTTGCGAAGTTTGTCGGCGCGACAGAGGATTACGCAAGGCTGTGCATAAGCAGATTTACTGCAGGCGTATTCGGCTCGGAAGAGAAGCCAGAGAATAATACGTGATTTTATGAAGCAGAAAACAAGATACCTTCTCGTCGAATCCGGAGTTCCGATACTAGATGCAAGGCAGTTTCTGTCCGACTTTCATTACTGCAGGCGTATTCGGCTCAGAAGAGAAGCCAGAGAATAATATGTGATTTTATGAAGCAGAAAACAAGATACCTTCTCGTCGAATCCGGAGTTCCGATACTAGATGCAAGGCAGTTTCTGTCCGACTTTCATAGCGAGCTTCTTGGCATGATAGGCATGGAATATTATAAGCTTAACTTAAAGGTTATGGCGTTCATAAGCGAAAATACATTCATAATAAGGTGCGCGAACAACTATATTTCGCTGTTAGTAGTCGCGCTAACGTTTATGAAGCGCGTGAGGTCCCAGCCGACATACTTTTATACGCTGAAGTCGTCCGGTACCATGCTCGCTCTAAAAAAGCAGGCTGCAGGAATAATAAGCTGAAGCCTATCGCGGTTTATATATATGTAGCTTTTTTGCATCATCTATTTTTCTTTCCGCTTATCTCAATGACCGCATCGAGAAGCCCATGCGCGTATGAGATGCAGGAGAATGAGGTATAAAGATCGTTCTTTTCAAGGTAAGAGTTTGCATCTGATGCATACATCTTCGAAAGCTCTACAACCTGCTTCATTCTCATATTTTCGCTGAAGTCGATCGCCTCTGCATTTTTTATGTTTTCGTTAAACATGCTAATGTCCTTTCTAATCCTGTTTTCTATGTCCATTGAACCACCACGTAATTTATATGAATATATTTAATATTTCTATCATTAAATCTAATTAAATTTAATTAATTATTTAAAATTTAAATAAATTGCAATCATAACAATTTATTTTAGAGAATGATGAAATGATCAATTCCAAGTATGTAAGGGACAATTTGCAGGAGCTGAAGCATTCGATGGACAAGAGAAAGTCCGATTACCCTTTGGATGAAATAATGGGCTTCGACCAAAAGTCAAGGGAATACAAGACAGGGATTCAGGACCTGCAAAAGCAGAAGAACCAGATAAGCAAGGAAATAGCGGAAATGAAAAAGCAGGGAAATGAAGGCGGATTGGAGGCGTTGATTGAAAAGTCAGCCGAAATGAAGGATAAAATAGACAGGATAGAGTCAGACCTTCGGACTTATGAGGCAAAGGTGGACTCGCTGCTGTGGAATCTTCCCAATATACTGCATGAATCAGTGCCTTATGGGGAAAGCTCTGACAATAATGTTGAAATAAAGAGGTGGATTCCGGAAGGGAAAACCCTCCGCAGCATAAAGTCTGACCACAGCGGAAAAACGCACGAAGACATACTTGTTGACCTTGATCTTCTGGATTTGCAAAAGGCCGCAAAAGTTACGGGCGCAAGATTCTATTATCTCAAGAACGACCTTGTGCTTCTTGAGCAGTCAATTATAAGGTTCGCGCTCGACGAAATGAGCAGGAATGGGTATAGCCTAATTCTGCCGCCATATATGATAAGGAAAGAATATTATAGAGGAGTCACGGCGCTTGGGGATTTCGAGGAGGCGCTTTATTCAGTAGCCGATCCGAAGGAGATGCATGCGAAAAAGGGGCTTGAAAGAAGCGACGAGGATCTATTTTTGATCTCTACTTCCGAGCATCCTATCGCGGCAATGCATAGCGATGATGTATTCTCTGGAAACAGGCTTCCTGCCAAGTATGCAGGGGTAAGCCCCTGCTTCAGGAGGGAGGCGGGTTCCCACGGTAAAGACACAAAAGGCATATTCCGTGTTAAGCAGTTCAACAAAGTAGAGCAGTTTATTTTTTCAAGGCAGGAGGATTCTTGGAAATATTTCGACGAACTTCTTAAAAATTCAGAATCCATTTATCAAAAACTCGGGATACCCTACAGGGCGGTGGACATATGCACAGGGGATATAGGCGTTGTAGCGGCAAAGAAAATAGATCTTGAAGCGTATATGCCTCTCCAAGACTCGTTCAAGGAAATTGTATCCTGCTCCAACTGCACGGATTGGCAGAGCACAAGGCTTAATATAAAATACGACGAGGGCAATGAAAGAAAGCACGTGCATACGCTTAACTCTACGGCTTTGGCTACGACCCGCACCATAGTGGCTATAGTCGAGAATTATCTCAATAGCGACGGATCGATATCAGTGCCAGACGTGCTTGTCCCGTATTTTGGCAAGTCAAGGATAAGCAAAAAATGAAAAAGAATTTACAACGCGAGCTGGAAATCCTACTGAAACATCTAGTAAAGGTTTAGCAACAGAATTGCTAAAATTCCGCAGTTCGCGAAAAAACAGCAGAATAAAAATAAGCATATATATAATAGCATAAACAAAAATTGAATGCAAGGATACGGTCTGCCTTTATTGGCGGGAAGACGGCTCCAATATAATTATGTAATTAAATAAATGTAATCGATGGCATGAGCCTTAAAACACAGTACGAACTGAAAAAGCAGCTGAAAAAGCTGTCCTCGATACGCGGGAGCGGGACAGAGCTCATCAGCGTGTATATTCCGTCTGTATTCGTGATAAGCGACGAAATCGGAAGGCTGAAGGACGAGCAAAGCCAGTGCGCGAACATAAAGTCAAAGACTACGCGGCAGAATGTTCTTGACGCCCTCGAGAAGATGATACAGTATATAAAGCTGTACAGGGCGCCGCCGCAGAACGGCATGGCTGTATTCTGCGGAAACGTCTCCCCGGAGCAATCTAGGACAGATATACAGCTTTTCATGATTACCCCCCTTTATCCTATAAAGGTTAATATATATAGGTGCGATTCGCAGTTCCTCCTCGATCCTCTTTTGGCTATGCTGGAATCTACTGACAGCTATGTGTTGCTAGTCATGGACGGGAGGGAAGCGACAATCGCGCTTCTCAGCGGAACGCACGTGCAGGTCGAGAAAAAGCTGAGATCCTTCGCGCATGCGAAGGTCAGGAAAGGAGGCCAGTCCGCAGCGCGGTACGAGCGCGCGATTTCAGAGAGCATCAACGACTTCTACAAAAGCATAGGGGACAGCATAAACGAGGTGTATGCAAAGTACAATTTCAAGCTCAACGGCCTCATTGTCGGAGGCCCGGGCCCTACAAAGGAGAATTTCGTGAGGGCAAAGACCCTCAACTACCAGATCAAGGTGATAGGGGTGTTCGACACGGGGTATACGGACGAGCATACGGGCATAAACGAACTTTTAGAGAAGGCGAAGGATATGCTTGCCGAGCAGGACGTGATCAAGGAAAAAAAGGTCATAGACAGGTTCCTGAACGAGGTCGCGAGCAATGGGCTCGCGGTGTTCGGATACGAGAAGGTAAAGAACGTGCTCATGAACAACAATGCAATGCGCCTGATGATAAGCGAGGACTTGGAACTGACAGAGGTAAAGTACAGGTGCGGATCCTGCGGCGCGGAATTCGCCGCGATCGAAAAGGGGAATACAAGGCAGTTGAGGCATTCGTGCGGAGGAAATATAGAGATCCTGTCCCAGGAGGACGCGGTGGAAAAAGTCATAAGCATAGCAGAAAGGCTCAACATAGACCTGACGTTTATCTCATCCGAAACAAGCTATGGCAGGCAGTTCCTGCTCGGTTTCGATGGAATCGCGGCGATGCTGAAGTATAAAAGCTGAAACGCTTGCAAAAATGATAATATGAAAGGGAAAATAAAAGGCTTTGCAGAGAGGTTCACTGCGCAGGAAATCAAGGACATAGCTGTAGCAGACATCGTGCTTATACTCGCGTTTTCGTTCATACTCTCGACGGGGTTCGGCGGGATTTTCTCGGTCGGCGCCAGCCCGGGATTCGCAGGCAAATTCATGGAATATCTTTCGATTTCCGCGTTCGTGGTTTCCGTAAGCTTCGTGCTGCACGAGATGATGCACAAGTTTGCCGCGCAGCATTACGGGGCGATAGCAGGGTTCAGAACCTCCCCGACAGGCCTTATGATAACAGGGCTTTCGTCTCTTTTCGGGTTTTTGATAGGGATTCCGGGCGCGACAATGATATACGCGCATAGCTTCAGCAAAAGGCAGGAAGGCGTTGTCTCGCTGGCGGGCCCACTGACAAACTTTGCGATATTCGCGTTGTTCGCGTCGTTGTCGTTTGCTTTGCATCCCGCAGGCAATACTTATTTTGCAAAGCTTATAACCCTGACGCTTTTCATAAATATACTCCTTGCGCTTTACAACATGCTGCCGATTTTCCCTCTCGATGGAAGCAAGATATTCGCATGGGACAAAAGGATTTATGCATCGATGATGGGCGTCATATTCCTATTGGCGTATTTTTTCGTGCCCTATTTTTTCACTGACATGATATATATGGTTGCCATTGCGCTTATTTTTTCAATGCTGTACAGGCACGTGCTTTTCTGAATACTATGCCGCGAGGCTTATCTTCAATTAATCTTCATGTTTTTATATTTTTTTATTTTAAATTATACATTTAGAGTATTTACTAGTATGCAATGGAATGCGATTAACATTGCGAAATTGCAAGGTCAATGATTTTATGCCCGATGGAAATGTTGCAAAAACCTCTATAGACGCCCTGATAGAGCTTATAAACTTAAAAGGGAAGATAGAACTCAACGAAGCCGCCGTCGACTTGGGCGTGGCTCCGGACATAATCGAAAACTGGATAAAAATTCTCAACGAGAACAAGCTCGTTTCTATTTCCTACGAATTAGGCAAAATGTACGTGCAATCCATATTGCTATCAAAGGAGGAGATAGAGGAGGCAAAAACAAAGGTCGAAACCAAAATCTCGACAAGCGAATCTGATCTTCAACTCGAGCTGCTTTCTCTCGAGAAATTCGCAAGCACAATAGACAATCTGAAGGTGTATGCCCAGACTGCCGAAAACCTGTACAAGCAGGAGATGCCGAACCTGCAGAAGCACCTCTCGGAAATAAACAAGGTTTACGGCGTGCTTGAAAAAAACGAGGACAAAATCGAGGCGATAAAAAAGAACGCGGAAACGTCGTACGACAAGATCAATTCGCAGATATCCGAAATACAGAATAAGATAGACTATTTTGAAAAAGAGGAGTCTGTAAAGCTTTTCAACGAGAAAATAGAGGAGATAAAACAGATAATGGATAAAGTCGAGGAGGTTAAGAGCTCGATAGACCTGCTGGCGAGGGTGAAAAAAGAGCAGTTTGCGAACATCAAGAAGACGACGGACGAGCAGTTGACGTCGATAGCAGCGGAGATCGGCAAGACAGACAAGGATCTGACAGACGCGCTGAATTTCCTGCATGAGAGCCTGAAAAAGAAGGCCATGGAAATCCAGAAAGACTACGCGGAGTCGAAGGAAGCGGTCAGGAAAATGGAGGAGATAAACAAAGGCAAGGCGCAGAGCCAAAAAAGCCTTTCGGAGATAAAGATAAACTTCAACAAAGAATACGTAAAGATAGAGTCTGACATAAGCAAGAGTACCGAGCAGCTCGCCGCGAAGGTAAAGGTGACAAGGGAGGAAATCTCGAGGCTGAACACCGAGACAGGGGGAATAATAGACATAAACTCAAAAATCCTCGACTCCAACAAGACCCTGAACGGGATATCGAAAACAGTCGAGGATACGAAAACCCAAATAAAGGCGCTGCTTGACGAAATCAGGGCGCTCAAGAAGTACTCTGTTTCCATTGAAAAGCAGGACATCATCGCGAATAGGATTTCAGCCAAGATAGATCAGACCAAGAAAGTGAAAAAAGACATGCAGGACAAGATAAAGGACGCTACCGGGATGCTCACCTCGATATCGGCCGGCGCAGCTGAAATCGAAAAAGACGGAATCAGCAAGGGCAAAGCGGCAGGCGAGGGCAGCGACGGCCAAAACAAAGCAGAAAAAAAGTAGAAACCGATTGATTTGGAACAAATGAGATTATGGCGCAGCAAGAGCAGAGAAACACTAATGACCCTGAGAAACAGGTTTTGGACACTTACAAGAGCAATGTTCACGGTCTGGAGGTGGAAATAAAAATCGAGAAATACAAGGACTTCACGCCGGATTACCTCGTATCCTACATCGGCATAAGCGAGGCCTCAAAGCTTTTGCTGAATTCCCTCAGGACAGAGATAACGCACATGGTGCCGATAAACCCGGCAAAAATCCAGGACGAGGAGTACACGAACATAATAACTACTAAATACATCGAGGCAAGCTCCATACTGCTCGACAAGTACCTTCCGGGCACGCCCGTAGAGGTAAAGAAGCTGCTCATCGCGTATATTATAAATATGGTCATAGGGCTAGGGGAGCTCGAGGTGCTGATAGCTGACGAAAATCTTGAGGAAATAACCGTGAACGGGTCTATCGACAACATATGGGTCTACCACAAGGTAATAGGCTGGTGCAAGACAAACATAAGGATAGAGAAGGAGGAGATGATATACGCAAGGGCGGAGCAGATCGGAAGGAAGGTAGGGAGGGAGATAAACATGCTGAGCCCAATGATGGACGCCGAGCTTCCCGACGGCTCAAGAGTCAACGCGACTCTTTATCCAGTATCCCAGTCCGGAAACACGATCACGATAAGGAAGTTCGCGAAGAACCCATGGACCATGATTTCGATGATCAAGAATAAGACAGTGAACACAGAGGTAGCCGCCCTCGTATGGCTTTTGATCGAGAACGAAATCAGCATATTGATCAGTGGGGGAACCGCGTCGGGGAAAACGAGCTTCCTGAACGCGCTCTCGATATTCTTCACGCCGAGCAAGAGGATAATAAGCGTGGAGGAGACAAGGGAGCTCACGCTTCCGAAATTCCTCCAATGGGTTCCGATGCTTTCAAGGGCCCCTAACCCCGAAGGCAAAGGAGAGGTCACGCTTTACGACCTCATGATAAACGCCCTCAGGCAGAGACCGGATATAATGCTCATAGGGGAGATAAGGACAAAGAAGGACGCCGAAACCCTGTTCGAGGCGATACACACGGGGCACAGCGTCTACGGCACTGTGCACGCGGACAATGTCCAGGATACGATAGTGAGGCTCACGAACCCACCAATAGACACTCCCAAGATCCTGATAAACGCGATCGGCGGCGTGGTGTCTGTGTTCAGGCACAGGAAGACAGGGATTAGGAGAGTGCTTGAAATAGGCGAAATCCTCAGGTCCGGTGACGCGTCAGTGCTTTACAGGTGGAACATGCGCGACGATTCCTCGTACCAGGTCAACGAGATGTCGAGGCTTCTCGAAACGCTCGGCACATACAGCGCGATGTCGAGGACGGAAATAATAGACGACATAGCGCAGAAAGCCACGATATTGGAGTGGATGGTCGTCAATTCTATTTTAGACGTGGACAATGCGGGCTTTGTCATTGCGCAGTATTACAGCAACAAGGCAAAGGTCGCTGAAATAGCTAACAAAAACATGAAATATTCCAAGGAATTATTCGGTTGAGTGATGCAGGATTTTTATGGAGCAGGAGCAGGGCATAGGCAGGCTGTCTGATTATATTTCAGGAATAGAGGCGGGCATCCAGAAAAAGGAGGTGTATTACGCGGATATCTCAACGGAATTCAGCGCCCAGCAGAACATAATAAGCGCGCCCCAGACAAGAAAGGAGAACAATACCCTATTTGAAAATCTGCAGCAGTTGCTGCTTAATTTCGAGGCGGCAAGGCAACGCGGCGGCGCAAGGCCCCAGACCGAGCAGGCGCAGAAAGCGGCGCCGCAGGCCCAACCCCTGCATGGCGTGCAATTCCCTGCGGGCAGAAACCGGGAAGAGCATGAGGTTCCATCCGCATCGCAGTCCGCGTCCTCGATGCAGGCGGGCATTTCAAAAAGGCTATCGCCTATCGAGACGGACATGGCGAGGATAGAGGAGGAGATAAAAAAAATCGCGGCCGCGGAAATAAAAAACATTTCTGAAATCAAAGTCCGCCTGAAGCCCGGCGCAAACAGCAAGAGCATTCTGGTAACGCTTTCGTTGCAGGATCAGGTGTCGGAACTCGAGAAAATAATCGCAGGCCTTAATTCAGGGAGTTTTAACGAGGCGCAGATCCGTATAGTAACCCAGGAGCTGAATGCGCTTTACAAGGCAGTGCAGAGCCAGCCTGCCCATGGAGGCATTGGCCAGGAGCTCGCAGGGCTGAGAAACTCGCGGCTTGACGCAGCGATGCGCGCGCTCGAAGACGCGGAAACGCATAAACCGCAAATATTAAATAATGTTAAATAAATAATGAAATAAATAATGAAATAAATAATAAAATAAATAATGAAATAATGTAAAATAAGCAGCGGCTAAAATAAATATAAAGGTTTCAATGTGTTCGGGAAAAGCAAAAAAAGAGTAATCACTGTAGACGGAAAGCAGATAGAGCTTGAGCACCCGAAAAAAGGCATATTCGGATTTTTCAGCAGGAATCCATCCTCAAGGCCTGCGCAGCCCGCGCAAACCGCTTCGAAGGCGCCGGCAGAACCACTGCAAAAGCCATCAACCCAACCAACCCCTCAGCAACCAACCTCCCAACCGATGCAACCGCAACAAACGCCTTCGCAGATCCAGCAGAATATTTCAGAGGTGGTGAACGCCCAGCAGGAGGCTCCGATGCAGGCGAGCGACATCGAGGCATTCAACAAGGAGATAACAGAGAGGATAAAAAACATAAAGCAGCAGCCGAAGCAGGCGATGAAGCCGAAAAAAACATCGACGTTCAAGCAGAAGGCGGACAGGATGCTCGATTCGCACAAAGGGCTCAGGCAGGCCCTGCTCGAGCAGGGCATAGACAATCCGTATAATTTCATAGTAAGGATGCGCACAGCCTCGACGCTGCTCGCGATATTTATCGCGGCAGCGGTATTCATTGCCTTTGATTACATGCATATGCAGATCGCAGTCACTGTCCTGCTCGCGCTGATGTTAGGCGTGCTGTCGTTTTTCATGTCCTTCAACATGTTCCTGGAATACCCGAGGTACAAGACAAACCAGGCTGCAAAGAATGTTGAGAAAAACATACTCTTCGCGGCGCGCGACATACTTATATCCCTCCGCTCGGGGATGCCGCTTTTCAACGCGATCTCGTCCGTAAGTACAGGATACGGGGACACGAGCAGGGAGTTCTCAAGGATCGTCGAGCATGTCGAGCTCGGAATGTCGCTGGGAGACGCGATAGACAAGGTCATATCCGAGTCAAGAAGCCAGTCATTCAAGAAGCTGATGATCCAGGCGACAACCACGATAAAGGCAGGGGCCGACATCACCGCCGCGCTGCAGAGCGTGATAGACCAGCTGTCGCAGGAGCGAATAATAGAGCTGCGAAGATACGGCCAGAGGCTAAATGCGCTTGCCATGTTCTACATGCTGTTTGGAGTCATACTTCCTTCAATGGGGATAGCCGTCGCCACGATCCTCACGACGTTCCTCCCCCTATTCACAGTCAACATGACGATACTCGAGCTTGTAATCGTAGGCGTAGTAATGATACAGATAGTGTTCCTCCAGCTTATAAGGCAGAGGCC
>JAMCYJ010000005.1 GCA_023474155.1 Candidatus Martarchaeota archaeon
ATAGCTATGCAATGCAGATGTCTATGTATATGACATCTAAATTGCAAGGGCAAAATTATATGGAAAATCTATCAAATATACTGAGATCAGACTTTCCCTCGAAACCGTAAGATTCTTGAATTGTTACGAGTTCACCTAAACTTATATAAATATTATTATAGTATATAATTATAACTTTTATTTGTGATTAAATGGCTAATACGACTAATACAAAGGCTCATAATTCTGATATGCCTGCGCATGCACATCATGAACATGTACATGCAGAACAGAAAAAAGACAAAGGTAACAGCAATCTTATTTATATTGTAGCTGCTTTAGCTATAATTGTCGTCGCGGGAATCGTAATATTCCATTACACCCAATTAAGGACAGCCGCTCCGAACATACCGGCAGCTAGCAGCAATTCTTCTCAATTGCCATCAAGCTCAAATTCAACCCCGCAGATTTCTAATTATAGCTCTTCATACCCTTTAGTTATATCTGGCATGCAGAGATTTGAAGCCGTGCAGATTCCTGTTTCAGAATTGCCGTCAAACATTTCGGCAGGCTTATCAACTGCAACGCTTAATGTTTACAGAAATGCGACATTAAATAATACTCTATCTATAACAGGATTGACTTATTCCTCAAGCAGCTATGTTTCTGTAATATTCAATGAATTAAAATCAAGCGCAAGCCTTTCCGCAGCCCACAATTCAAGCGTTAAGCTTTTAGGCAACCTCCCTGCAAATTATATGGGTATCACGAGCACGTACAATACGGAGAACGTCTATAGCATTTTGGGATACAACAGTACAAAGGTTTGCATTAATACTTATATAAGTGCAGGCGCCCAAAACCAGACAACAGCAGTGAAGCTTTTGGAAAATGCAAGCAATACCTGTTTTAAAAATTGAAAATTGATTTTTGTTTTTTAATTTTTCTTTTTTATTTTGATTTGATTTCGAAGGTAGGTTAAACTGCAAAGAAGATAATATGCTGCAAGAGCGGATTGCTAAAAAACTAAGTTCATTTGACAAAATCCACTGGCTGAGATTTTCAATTGCATTTTTCGCGCTGATGGAAGTCGCAGCGCATTTGTTCGCAAGTCCTGGCGCAACCCCCCAAATTACTTTCTGGCTTGAAACAGAAGTTGCATTTTATATAATCATTTCGGTCGTCTACTTATTGGGAATCAAAACTTATTATGTACCGTCTATTCTGTATTCGCTGTTCAATATTTTATTGTTTTTTCTGTCCGCATTTATAATAATTCCAGGGATTTCAACAGCGTTATTGACAGGCCATGTCGCATTTTCGCAGTATTCATATGGGCGGTTTACTTCTGTATTTTCATGGATATACCTGATTGTAATAGGCTTGGTGCTGCTGAAGATTGACAAGGGCTCGGAAATCAACAATTTGATAAAATCTACGTGATGCAAAAGCGGATTTTTAATGGAGTGATCGCGCAATGAATAAATTTGCTTTAAGCAATAATGCATTCGGCAGCGCAGACTTTGTTGTTTTTGGGGTCGCTGATGAAACAGGATCGACGGCAAAAAGAAAAGGCGCGTCTCTTGCCCCTGCTGAAATCCGCAGGGTTTTCAATAAGTTTGAAATAATCAAAAAGCACGGCAATTCTTTCTTCGAGCCCGTCGATACCTCGCTTGAAAGAATAGTACAGAACTTCAAAGTGTGCGATTTGGGGGACATCGAAAAAAAAGACGCCAGAAGCCAAGCTTACAGGATACTCGATGCCGGGAAAGTCCCGATATGCATAGGAGGGGACCATTCGATAACGCATGAAATCCTGCATTCGATAAATAAAAAAATGCAGAACCTCGGCCAAAAGTTCAGCGTTGTCTATTTCGACGCGCATCCTGATTTCATAAGCTCGCACACGCATTATTACGGGTCTGTTCTTTACGATGCCTCGAAGCTCGACATGCTGGATATCGAAAAAAGCGTGCTTGTGGGGATAAGGGAGTCTGAAAAGGAGGAAATGGAAAACATGAGGAAGTATAAAATAAAGTCTGTTCCGATATTTGATTTTAAGGCAAAGCCGATCGGCAGCATAGCCTCGTTCATACGCAAGACCGTGCTGAAGAATGTTTATGTCTCAATTGACATGGATGTCGTTGATCCTGCATTCGCCCCTGGCGTGGATGTGCCGGCGCCGGGCGGGATATCGTCACTCGACATGCTTTACCTTATAAAATCCGTAGCGCCTTTATCCAATCTCGGGGCAGACATAATGGAGCTCAGCCCCCCGCACGACATAAACAGCATCACGTCAATGCTCTGCATAAAGATTCTCGAGGAGCTCATAGTCTCGCTAAAGAAGCCTATTCATGGGCAGCGCCGAATGCATTGATAACCTCTTTCAGGAACCTTCCGTAAATCTCTTTTTTTTCTGCAGGAGGCTCTATTACATACTCTATTTTTTTATCGTATTCGCTTGTAGAATAATGCCCTCCGCCATGGGAGTCATGAGTGTGTATTTTTAGGGTTCTATAGGGTATATATGTTTTTACGTATTCAATCATCTCCTCGATCGCGCAATAGTCCAGATCGCATATTCCGCTTGCGCGAAGGTGCAGGCTTTTCCATGCGCCGGCATTCCACGCATTATGCGCATCGGCGTAGTCCTCCGGAGTTATTGGCTTGATTTCAAACGAAATCCTCTCTTCCATGGACCTTACAAGTTTCCGGACATCGCGCTCATGGCTTTGGCTTTTCTGAGCATTGCCATCCCTTTTACTTTCATGCCCCATTTCAGAGCCCTGTTTGCATTTATTCTCGTGTTTGCGTTTATCCATGCATTTCGCCTAAATCCTAAATTCTGATTTCTTACCTGTACATCGACTCGGGCTCCTCCTTGAACTTCTTGATTCTTTCAGTAAGCTCCTTCGGAATCGCGGGCTTGACTTCCTTGAACGCTATTACAAAGTCGTCCCTTGTCACCTTCTTTCTCTTGTTTCTTATCGCATTCATTCCGGCCTCCCTGCACACGTTTTCTATCTCGGCGCCTGTATAGTTTACGGCTGCGCTTGCAATTTCCTTTACAGATACGTCCTTTTCAAGAGGCATTTTCTTCGTGTGCACCTTGAATATTTCCTCCCTGGCCTTCTCGTTCGGAATGGGTATTTCTATTATCTTGTCGAACCTTCCCGGCCTCAGCAGCGCGGGATCGATCATGTCGGGCCTGTTTGTCGCTGCGACCACGATCACGTTCTTGATTTCCTGCAATCCATCCATTTCAGTAAGAAGCGTGTCTACCACCCTCTGGCCTACAAGCGTGCTGTCCTCTCCAGAATCCCTCGGGGTTGCTATAGAATCTATCTCGTCTATGAATATTATGCACGGCGCAGCCATTCTCGCCTTCCTGAATATCTCGCGCGTCGCCTTTTCGCTTTCCCCGACGTACTTGCTCAGCAGCTCAGGCCCCTTTATCGAGATGAAATTCGCCTCGCGCTCTGTGGCGACCGCCTTCGCGAGCAGGGTCTTTCCAGTTCCGGGCGCCCCGACAAGCAGCACGCCTTTTATGGGCCTTATGCCCATTTCCTCGAATGCCTCGGGATGCTTTATAGG
>JAMCYJ010000017.1 GCA_023474155.1 Candidatus Martarchaeota archaeon
CAGGTTCCTCCAAATGCTTTCATATAAGGCCGAAAATGCCGGTATGAGGGTAACAAAGGTGGACGCAAGAAATACGACGAAGAAATGCAGCAGCTGCGGCAACATTCAGGACATGCCGCTTTCGGAAAGAATATATAACTGCGCAGTATGCGGCATGCAGAAGGACAGAGACATAAACGCATCAATAAATATATTGCACAAAGCAACTACCCTTGGACAGAGGGAAAGTCACGCTCAGGGAGAGAATGTAAGACCTCAACAGGAGGCGACTCTCGAAGAACTGAGAACCGATAAAACACATCCTTTGCAGGGTGCAATGGGTGCATGATGCAGAGGAAGCCCACCCTGTTTACGGGTGGGAGGATGTCACAATGCAAAGTCCTGATTTGCTGCTGCCAATCAAGCCAAAGATTTAAATTAATTGTGCGAATGCATTAAACGCAAATCTTTATATCTTTTTTTGCTTAAAAACTACTTTATCGCAGCAATCGTTGAAAAACAGCATCGCAGTAGAGTTATGCGATGCTTTAGTCTTGCGCTGGATTTATGTTTGCGTCGCAGGAGGCTGCGCGGTTGCGGCGCTGAATGCGCTATGGGCCTGTAACTCAGCCTGGCCAGAGTGGCTGGCTTTTAACCAGTAAGTCGGGGGTTCGAATCCCCCCAGGCCCGCTTGACATTTATTTAAGGTTTGAAGCATGCAAAAGCCATTAATAAGCGTAATAATCCCCGCGCTGAACGAGGAGGGATACATCGGAAAGGTGCTGGACAGCCTGTTGCGCCACGGCTCAAAGGGCGTGGAGGTCATTGTCGTCGACAATGGAAGCAAGGATAGGACAAGGGCTATTGTCAGGAAGTACAAAAATGTCAGACTCGCGCTTGAGCCGATGAAAGGTACATCGCGGGCTAGGAACATGGGCGCGAGGCTTGCCAAAGCGGATTTGCTATTTTTCCTTGATGCCGACACGACTGTTTCAAAGGGTCTGTTTAGCATATATATAGATGCGTTTAGGAAGGACAGGAGCCTCGCCGCTGCGACAGGGCCGATACAGCCACTGGAAAAAACGAGCAGGAAGGTGGCGTTCTCATATTTCATGGTCTCGAGGGTCTTTGTTCCCCTGCTGATAGCTATCAGGAGACCATTGATAATAGGCCACAACTTTTGCGTCAGGAAGAAATTTTTTACCATGCTCGGCGGATTCAACAAGGACTACGTCACGTATGAAGACTGGGATCTTTCGACAAAGCTGCAGAGGCTGGGCCGCCTTCGCTACATAAAGAGCGCGCTTGTCTACACGAGCGTTAGAAGAACAGAGAAGTGGGGCATAATAAGATACTTATTTTTTACATTGGGCAATATGTTAAGATACGGCATGTTCCGCAAGCCTAAGGCAGACTACGAGCCAATAAGATAAGACTGCAAAGGCGCAGCAGCAATAGGCGTTCGCCATGGTGAATCAGTATTGCAGACTTGCTCTCTGCGGCCGGCAACCTGATCTGAAAGATGTGATTCGCGTGCGAGGTCAAGCTATATATACGAGTTAATGCGATGAGCCATCGGCAGGGACGGATGCGAATGGCTATATGCAAGTTGCAATTACATAAATAAAAGCATGCCTCCGTCCACGACTATCTGCGTTCCTGTCATGTAAGAAGACATGTCTGATGCAAGGAACAGCGCGACCTTGCCTATTTCATCAGGATCGCCGAGTCTGCGCATCGGCAGCTTCCGAGTAATATCCTCAATCATTTTTTTGCTATCCCTGTTCTTTGGCATCGCGTCCTGGAGTTTTTTAAGTCCCGGCGTGAGTATGCCTCCAGGGGCTATTGCATTGACCCAGATGCCATGCGGCGCAAGCTCAAGCGCGATGTTTTTTGTGAAACCCCATACTCCATGCTTTGATGCATCGTAGTGCGCAAGGCCTACCGAGGACGGGTGGAGGGCGTCCACGGACGTTATGTTTATTATTTTCCCGCCTCTGCCTTTTTTGACCATTTCCTGCGCAGCATATTTCGTGCATAGGAAAACGCCGTTAAGGTTTATTGAAATGACCTCCTGGAAATCCTTGAGGGACATTTGCTCAAGCGGTATAATAGGATATATCCCCGCATTGTTTACAAGTATGTCAAGCCCGCTGTATTTTTTCATTGTTGAGGCTATCAGGTTTTTCACGTCATCCTCTGCGGACACGTCTGTTTTTACTGCAAATGCCTCGAAACCAAGTTTTTTCAGTTCATTTGCGGCGTCTGTCCCTTCTTTTCTATTTCTGTTTGCAATGACTACATTGGCCCCTGCTTCCCCAAGCCTGTATGCTATGCCGTAGCCTATTCCTTTTGCGCCGCCCGTGACAACAGCCGTTTTTCCAGATAGATCAAGAAGTGTATTTATTTTTTTCATTTTATTTCCATTATTTTGCTTAAAAAGCGTTCAAATAATCCGCTGAACTTCATTGTTTTTATCAGGTGTTTATAGTATTTTCATTTATTGTTACAGTTGTTGTTCTTACTCTGCAAGCAGTAATATATATCTTTAATATAGTCTAAATAGATATTTAAAATTATTTTTATGAAGAGCTTTATTGTTTTTGAAGGTATGCGATTGATCAGTAACAATGCCCGCAGAATTAGAGGATTCCGCTGTCGATAGAAGCAGGAAGGCGATAGGTATATATAAAAGCAGGTTCTATATTAATGAAAATAAAGACTGCTGAAAATATAAAATAGCGGATAACATAATTAAGATCAATTAAGACTTTTCAGCATATAAAAAATAAGAGATAAATAATCAAAATGATTAAAATGAGCGAACAGGATCTTAGGAAGATAACGCAGGAAAAAATATCGCATGGCGGTATCCTTGCAAAGATGTATTTTGATGTGCAGGATAAGGACAGTGAAAGGCTTCAGCCGATTCTCACAGATTTAATACACGAGCACCTCATGAAGGAAAAGGGCGTTGTATACTGCTATGGAGTAATAGAGGAACCGCTGAAAATGGAGGAATTCTACATAACAAGTGCGACAGTCACTCTTCTTCTTGAGAACATAGCCTCGTTGGTGCATATCGCGTTCAATTATACCCCAATAGGTATTGAAATCGAAAAGCCTGAAAAGGAGCTGGTGATGAAGATAAGCGAATTGCAGGCGCTTGCGCTTGACGTTTCAACGATATCAACAACGTATTCGAAATACATTCTTGAGAAGGTGCTCAAGCCTGAGGATGCGGCTGAGATAGTAAAGAGGCTCGATAATAGGGCGAAGATTGGGAAAGGTCTTATGCAGAAAGGATCTCAATCTACCGAGGTCGGTAAATGATAAAATTTTTTCCCAAAAAGTTTATCCTATTTTTTGATAAAATTTTTTCCCAAAAAGTTTTGCATCAGAACCTGAAATAATATATCGTCCCGTGTGCGGAGTCCTCTATTTCAATTCCGAGCTCGTTTATTCTTTTTCTCAGTTCATCAGCCTTTATGAAGTCCCTGTTTTTCCTCGAGTTTTCCCTTTCCTGCATCAACTCCCTTGCAGTGCCGTCTATCCCCTTCTTGTATTTCTCGCTTTCAAGAATAGCAATGGTGTTTGTAAGCCATAGCAGCTCCCGGACTGCCCTGCTTTTGAGATCCTTGTCGATGATGCCGTAGCGCTTGCAATAATCTTTTATTTCCCCTATGAATATCATAAGGCTTGAAATCGCCAATGGCGTGTTGAAGTCATTGTCCATCGCATCAGTGAACCCCGCCCGGAATTTTTCAATGCTGCTATTGATTGCGTCGTTGCTTTCCGTTATCCCCTCCTCCAAGTTGTACAGCATATTCAATACAGAATATATATATCCGAGCTTTGCCTTTGCCTCGTCAATTAGGCTTGCCTCGTAATTGACAGACTTCCTGTAATGCGTGCTGCTGATTAGGAACCTGATATCCTCATAGCTGTATTTTTCAAGCACATCCCTGACCCGTATGAAGTTTTTGAGGCTTTTACTCATCTTCTGGTTGTTTATGAAAAGCACTCCGCTGTGCATCCAGTATTTTACGAATGGCTTCAAGCCCGATGCTGCCTCCGCCTGCGCGATCTCATTGCTATGGTGCGGGAATATAAGCTCGCTCGCCCCGCCGTGAAGGTCGTACTGCGGCCCGAATTCCGCATACGTCATTGCGGTGTCTTCTATGTGCCATCCAGGCCTGCCTGAAAGCATTATTTTTTGGCCGCCAAATATTATTTCGATATCCCATTTTGGTTCGCCTGCCTTTGCAGCTTTCCAGAGCGCAAAGTCGTAGGGGTTCCTCTTGCCCTCTTTCGGTTCTATCCTATGGTTTTTTAGATCCCCCAACTTCATTCCAGAAAGCGCGGTATAATCCGGAAACTTATCAACATCAAAGTAGACGTCTCCATCAAGAAAATAGGCAAAGCCTCTATCCGCAAGAAGCTGTATCTGGTCCTTTATCGCGGGGATATAATCATGCGACCTTATGAACCTTGTCACATTTTTTCGCACCCCAAGCGCTTCCATGTCCTCCATGAACCTTGCCTCAAATTTCTCTGCTAGCTCTCGCGGCTCGATGCCGGATTCCTTTGCCCGTGCTATTATTTTGTCGTCGACATCTGTTATGTTTTGCAGGTATGTGACGTCGTATCCTGAAAACCTGAGCCACCTGACGATTACGTCAAAGTTGACATAAGTTTTTGCATGCCCGAGGTGCATGTCGTCATACACTGTCTGGCCGCATACAAACATGTTGATGTGGTTTCCATTCATCGGGGCAAGTTCCTCAATTTCCCTTGTCCTTGTATTGAACAATTTAATCATTGCAATCCCTATCTTGCAGTCAAAGAATCCAAACTAGTTTTAATGTTTGACGCGTCCTGTTTGCCGCTACTTGATAAGTGTGCTGTTTGTCGTGATGTTTTCAATGACGCCGATATCCTCATGAGGTGTGTTTGATAACCCGAAGCCTTCAACCCCGATATATGTCTGCTGCTTTAAAGTCGCAGCCACAACCCTGACCTGCACGACCCTGCCAAGAATCGGCTCAAGAGGCATTGTGACGTTCCTGAATGTCGAGCTGCTGTTCGTGTATAATGTGTTGTTGTAGGTATTGTAGTGCACTATCATGTACGGCTTATGATTATAGAGAATTTCAACATAAAGGCCTTTGTCTTGGGGGCTTATTATCCTGAAGTTAAGGAAAGGCTTTATGACTTTGAAGTAGCTTGATGTAAGGTTTCCATTTACATTGGAAAGGCCGCAGTTGTATGTTGTTGCAAAAAATGTGCTATTATAGTTTGCCCAGGGTGTCCCAAGGTAGCACATTACATTTGCAGTATTGGCATGCGTTATGTTCAGCGGCTCTGTGCCGAATCCCTTTCCGCTGACATTCCAGCCGGAATATCCTTCGATAAAGTTGCCGTTATAGACACTTTGATAGACCGTAGCATTTGCAGGGATTGTAGACGTGTTCGCAGGCGCGGTTGTCGTCGTGGTTGAGGTGCTTGTTGTTGTTACAGTTGTTGTAGCAGGTACGGAGGTTGTCGTTGAGGAAGGCAATGAAGTGGTGCTTGCCGGGCTTGAAGTCGATACTACGTTTTTTGGTATGGTTGTTGCAGGCGTTTTAAATATGCCTGGATGCGTAAAAACAACAGCTATCCCAACTATGGCTATGATTATTATTGCGATAATCGAGAGTGATTTTATTTTGGATCCTGATCCTGCGCTGCCGGCAGGCCTTTTTTGCTGCTCATTTTGCGGTTCCTGGGCTTCGGCTGCGGTATAGCCCTGCGCTTCCTGCTGCCCTTGTTCAACTGGCGGATTTTGACCCTCCTGAATATTGTCCTGCCCGCCTTGGTTTGTATTATCGTCCATTTGAAAACCTTTCAATTTCTTTGATTAACTATTGATAATTCTCATAAAAATTATTGACTTAATAACTATTTTATCCGTATGTATTAAAATACTATTATTAATTTCCTGCTTTTCTTAGTCAAGCACCTATTCTACTGAAACTGTGCCCTGTGCGTAATTCAAGACATAAACATGCTTCCCGTTAGGGCTCACCGATATCCCATTAAGATTTCCTTGTATACGCGACGTCATTTTTAATTTATTAGTAGACGCATTTATTATCGAGACTGTATTGTTTCCTGAATTTGCAGTAAATATATACGCCCCATTGGAAGTTGCAGCAATGCTGCCTGGATCAGCTCCCACATTTATGGTCATGGCAACCTCATTGTTGTCTGTGTTGATGACAGAAACAGTTCCTGATCCCGAGTTCACGACATATACATAATTTGAATTATGGACCGCAATGATCTGCGTCGGGACGGCTCCGACATATATCGCCCTGGCAATCTGATGCGTATTAAGGTCAATAACAGAGACGCTGCCTGAAATTTCATTTGTAATATAAGCATATCTGTTGTCAGGCGCGATTGCGATCGCATGCAGCTGGCTCTGGATAGATAAATTAAAGCTGTAGCCGTTTGATGCATTGACGATTGAGAGCAGGTCCGGATTCGAATCAATGATAAAGGCATAGCTTCCATTCTGGCCGACAGAAAATGTTGGCGAATAATGCGCTCCTGAAACCTTTTCCTCTACCTGATTGTTTAAGGTATTTATTATTAATATGGTCGGGGTTTTGTTTATATAATTGTAATCATAAAGAGATGCGTATTTTCCATCCGGCGTGATGAATACAGGCCCGGGCTTCAGCCCAGTTACTATTGTCTCTGAAACTTTATTTATTGTTGCATTGATAAGAGAGATCGTGCTATAATTATAATTTGGTACGTAAATATATTTTCCGTTGGGCGTGATTGAAATCGGTCCTGGATCAGCCCCTACATTAATTGTTTTTATCACTGAATTGCTTGAAACATTAATTACGGAAACAGTTCCTGACCCTGAGTTCACGACATATGCGGACTCGCCATCAGGCGAGAATACAATGCTTGTCGGGTTTTTGCCTACCTTGATGGTTGTTAAATTCGATATGTTCTTGCTTGCAGGTTTTTGTATGTGAGCGGGTGATGTCTGATTGCCAACTGGCGGTACGCCTGTAAACTGCAGTTTTGTCGCAAATATAAATACGCCTCCCAAAACAATACTTATAATAATTAAGCTCAGTACAATCCATTTCAGTTCAAATTTGTGCGTTGATTCGTCGCTGAATTTTTGGCCTTCGCCATCGCGTTGGTTTTTGGTCGACATATATTCAGGGTTATCCAATGCTCTTTTTCCCTCCTCTAAATAAGCATTTTCATTATTATCCTGGCTTGCCTCCTCCCCGCTGTTTTCATCAGCAGCATTATCAGTGCTATCCCCGCTGTTTTCGCCTATATCCTCAGCGGTTTCTCTGTCGCTGTCTTCTCCAATGCCCTCATCTCCGTTGTTCCCGTAA
The DNA here is from genome assembly GCA_023474155.1 of Candidatus Martarchaeota archaeon. Classification (GTDB taxonomy): domain Archaea; phylum Micrarchaeota; class Micrarchaeia; order Micrarchaeales; family Micrarchaeaceae; genus JAJZMY01. Next base: position 7,395 of record JAMCYJ010000017.1, read on the forward strand.
GGTATATTTTCATCTTGTAATAGGCCTGTGTTTTTTCCTGCGTTTTCATTGCCTGCCCCGCCCATTTCTTTTGGCGCAATATTAATCATGCTGGTGCCAGATTCCGCAGATTGCCCTGTTTCATTTGCATTTTCATTTTCATTCGATGCTAAATTATTATCAGCCCATTTTTCTTTGTTTTCTCCGCGCGCGTTGTTGTTTTTATCACTGCCAGCCTCGGCATGTTCTGCGTTTAAATTATTTCCCTGTATTTCATCCCTGCCATTTTCTTTATTTCCCTCTCCTATTTCTTCTTCTCTTTCATCACTGCCTTGTAAAGTTTTTATTTCTTCTTTTTCATCCCCGCTGTTTTTATTTTCATTTCCAGCATTATCCCCTTCTCCTTCGGCATCCGCATCATAGTTCATAGCATTATTCATTATTCCAGTAGTGCCTATCACAGTTTCATTTTTATCCTCTTCAGCGGTTTCGCTATCCTCCCCGCCTCCGTTACCTGTTTTATTTTCTGCTCCAAGCCCTACCCTTGCATCGTTTTCGGGATTATCATCAGAAGTTCCTTTATCGGCATTTTCTTCATTTAGATTTTTTTCATCCATCATATTGCCTTTTTTGGTCATATCGCAAGAGCAAAACAAAAACAAGACAAAATAACACTTAAATATATAAATTTATATTTGTTAAATAATTAATTGTTTTTTGCATTGTATTCAAATAGACTTATTTTGCAAATGCAATTCTTATAACAGATTTTGGAAACTTTAAACTTTAGTATTGAGTGATTTATTGGGAAGCATACCTAGAAAATGGAAGAAAAAAGGAAGAATGCGCTGGAAATGGCTTAAAAAAAGGAGAAAGAAACTGAAAAGAGCTCAAAAGAGGAGAGTAGGAAAGCTCTGATTGATTTTTGCTTAGTCATCTGGTTATGCGGCAGTTTTGCCGTGTAATCCAGTATGCCTTAATTCCTGCAGTCTGTTGTTTCTTGCCTTTATTTGGTGAGTATGCTGCAGCTGTCTTTTTCTACGATTAGCTCGATTTCGCTTTGGGACACTATCCCGTTTCCTATCTCTACAAGCGCGGGTATCGGCGCGATAGCATCGGCCCTTATTAGTTCGTTGATTGCGCTGTAGAGCGAGAATTTTACAGATATAATATCAGATAGCCATCTAATTGCAAATGCTTTATGAGGAAACCTGATTTCAATTGCATCAAGCAGTTTTCTGGCGTTTAATGATCTCACGTTTACATGGCCGTTAAAACTGCATATTTCAAGAATATCTGAATCAGTGACAGCGCCCTTTCCGTTTGTGGCAAATGGCTCAAGCGCGATGACCATGCCTTCTTCAAGCGCCGTATCGTCTCCGTTATCATAATTCGGTATGAAGGGTTCTCCATGCAGATTGTTTGTTGAAATTCCGTGCCCGCCCAAATTTCTAATCGGTTTTAGTCCTTTAGATTCGATTGTCTTTGCGATTTCCGCGCCTATTTCATTGACTTTTACACCCTGCTTTATAATGCTCAATGCATTTTCAACTGCTTCATTGGTCGCGTCTACGAATTCAGGCCTGTTGTTTGACAAGTCTATAGATATTGCGCAGTCACCGAAAAATCCATTTCTTTCGGCCCCAAAATCTAGCTTTACGAGATCATTTTCATTAAATGCAGTTTCCTCTTCAAGCCTTGGACTGTAATGCGCAGCATAATTATTTATTGAAATATTCAATGGAAATGCAGATTCAAATCCATTTTCTTTCAAGTAGCCTTCAGCAAGTTCTGCGATTTCTATGAGCTTCGCGCCGGGTTTTACACTTTTCCCAGCGTGCTTTAATGCGCTATATGTAATTGCGCCCACCTCCTGCATTGTTTTCAAATTTATATTTTCTTTGTTTGCCATAATAACTATCCCTTATCAATTGTATAATTTATAATTTTATTCGATTGCGCAGTACTGCTGCTCCTCCGCTTGTTTTTGTAATTAGATTTTCTATGTAATATAAGTATAAAAAACAGGAGTATAAAAAAATAAAAATGCAACGGATATCCCTACCTCCTTCAGATTTATACAATAGCAATAACGTCCCTGCGGTCCATTAATTTTTAGGAGGAGGTAACAAAAAAGTCTAAGCTTTCTATCAAGCAAATGCGAACGCCAGGAGTGGGAATCGAACCCACGAAGGCTTAAAGCCAAACAGCTTAGCAGGCTGCCGCCCTTTAGTGCTTAATTGCATTGCGCAATTTAGGAACCACTAGGCGATCCCGGCATAAAATAATTTTTTGCTTAAAATATTAAAAAGCTATCCTATTAATATTTACATTACCGCAAGCAGAACGGCAGAAGCTGATCTTGCACCATGAATGCATGGCAGGATTTCGCATTTCCATTCAATTCTGTATCATAAGATCATAGCCTGTCTGCACGTTAGAAACCAGATGGTTAAAAACTATATGCTTAAGGTTGCTCCTTCCGGTCTGGCCTGGTTTACACACCAGACTATAGCTTATGGCAAAATATCATTACTTCCATGCGGCTCTGGGCATATACTCATAGCACGCAATCAGCATATAAGCCCGCCTTAAAGGGATTTGCGGATGGAAAACCCTTAGCTTCCCAGCCTATCTGCCAATACGATTGTTTTTTATAAATTTAAATAAGTATTTGTAAAATAAGGTATCCAGATTTTTTGGCAGGCAAAATCTTTATTTTTTATTTGCTGCATTGCGGCAATGTTTTGCCCGGCGCCGGCAGTCATAAAATCATCGTGTATCTTGTTATAATGCAGTATTCTGTCTCAAGCTCAGCATACCAGCTGCTATTTCCTATATGCAGGCTTATTTTCTTGAATCCATGTATGCCGTAGAATCCCATGTGTACCTCGCAGCTTCCCATGTTTATGCCGTCAGGAAATTCTGATTTTTTGAATTTTTGCAGTTCCTTCATAATGAGCCCTTCTGCCTTGCCAGAGTCGTCTCCTCTGTTTTCTGCTATGCTGATAAGTTTTTCCCTGCATGTTTTGTAGGGATATCCGCAGTCTTCTTCTGTCCGTAGCATCCTTTTTTCATGACCGGCAGCGGATTGTATTTCAGTTTCCTTTGTCTTTTTGGCAGTCATTTTACCATTATTTTTGATGTCAGGCAATAAAATTATTGCCTCCCTGATATTTGATATTATTTGCATGCGGCGCGCATTCGCCTTCGCGCACTTGGCTGGCAACACTATCTCTCTCCATATTTGGACAGGAACGAAAGAAACTGGCTGACAACGATTTCAGACGCAGACGGCCGCGTTTTCTTGACAATCGTTTCAATATCCTGCATTGAAATGCTGATTTCCTTGTTTTCATTGATGTTTTTCTTCAGCGCATTGATTTTTATCTGCCTGCACACGTTCGCTATGTCTGCTCCTGTGAATCCATTTGTGTCTCTGCCTATTTTATCAAAGTTGACGTCGTCGGCAAGGCCTATGTTCGCAAGGTTCTGCTTGAAGAGCGCTATCCTGTCATTTGCTTCAGGCGGTTTTACGAATATCAGCTTGTCGAACCTTCCCGGCCTCAGCAGCGCAGGATCGAGCGAATCAGGCCTGTTTGTCGCCGCGATTATTACTATGTCTGAAAAAGACTTGATTCCGTCTATCTGCTTCAGAAGCTCGCTTGTCATTTGCACAAACTCCTGCGATGAGGATATATCCCTTTTCGGGAACACCCCGTCTATTTCATCCATGAATATTATGGATGGCGCGTTCTCCCTTGCGAGGTTGAACTCCTCTTTTATCTTTTCAAGTGCCTCCTGGCTTCCCATTTTCAGTATGCTCGCAGTGTCAAGCTCGATCATTGTCACGCCTTTTATGCCTTTGCTGATCTGCCTCATCATCATAGTTTTTCCATTTCCCGGCGGGCCAAACAAGAGGATTCCGTTAACAGGCTTTATCCCGTATTTCTTTACCATCTCAGGGTACTTCATCGGAATCTCCACGGACTCGTTCACTGCTTTTTTGACATCGTCTAGCCCTATCACGGGGATTTCCACATTTTCCTCTTCCTTGGCAATGCCGTATATAGTTCTTTCAAACATGAGCTTGAACTTATTATATTTCTCTATATCCGCCAGCGATGTAGACGCCCTTATCGCAGCCAGCACGTCAAGAATGTCTTTCTGGGTTATTTGGAGTATTGCATGGCTTTTGCTAGCCTTCTGCGCGACCATCTGCGCCACTGATTCGCACACGTTCTTTATGTCCGCTCCTGAAAACCTCTCTGTCTTGCGCGCGAGCTCGTTGATGTCGACATTGCCGCTTATCGGCAGCTTGCCGAGGTACATCTTGAATATGAGCCTCCTCCCGGAAATCTCCGGAAGGGGCATATATATAAGCTTGTCGAACCTTCCCGGCCTCAGCAGCGCCGGGTCGAGGCTTTCAGGGATGTTCGTCGCGCCCACGACCACGATGTTCGTTATTTTCTGGAATCCGTCAAGCTCTATAAGCAGCTGCGTCAGAGCCTGCCTGTGTATGTCGTCGATTACGTTTTCCCTGGACATGCCTATGCTGTCAATTTCGTCAAAGAACAGGATGCACGGCGCATGCTTGCGCGCGATGGAAAATATTTGGGCTATTTTTTTTTCTGTCTCCCCAGGATACGATGAAATCAGGTTGCTCGCCTTGACGTAGTAGAATCCCGCGTGGATCTCGTTCGCAAGCGCGCGCATCATCATCGTCTTTCCAGTTCCAGGAGGCCCGAAAAACACAATGCCCTTGCTCGGTTCGACATTGTACGCCCTTGATATCCCTCGTTCCTCTATAGGTCCGACTATCGCGTCCTTAAGCTCAGCCTTCACTGTATCATAGTTCGCGACGTCCTCAAGCCTTTCGTTCGTCTTGCCCACTTCAAGCTCCTCAAATGCCTCTCCGAATTTCATCCTTAGATCCTGCTTTCTTACCTCAAGGACCTTTACAATATCTATGTTGTAGACAGCGAATACGTAAAGAACAAGCGGCGCTATGAAAAAGCTGACAAGCGAAAGCATGCTGCCCGAACTCAACGAGCCGTTCATCGCGGAAACCAGCAGGAATGAAAGGGGGTAGCCTATTCCTATGAAGCTGGCTTCCATGCCGTTAAGCTTTGATCTGTTGCCGTATGCAAATGCATCGATACCGAACGCCACGGCGAGGAGTACCCCAAGTTGTACAAGGTAGTATGCGCTTTGCGCAAGAGACTTGAAAAATAAGTTTATAACACCTGTTATCTCGAACGCGACATTAGGACTTGCAAATCTCTTTATTGCGGCGGGTATCGCGGATCCGAAACTGAATATTGTCGGGCTCGGCTGATTCGGCACGGTCATGTTTGAAACAGAAGACGACGGCAGGCCTTCTGCGCCGCCTGTAATAATATATCCTGTGTTGTGCATTCCCATTGCCCCGCCGAGCGCTACGATAAGGAGCACTGCGCCTACGGTCATGAGCATGCCTCTTTTATATCCGAGCATAAGTATCGCGATTATGTAAACAGGAATCTCGAGCATGAATCCCAATGGCGAAAGCGCCAGCATTGCCAGCAGGAATATGAATGTTATGGTCCTGTAATGCTGGTATCCTGTGAAGAACACTATGCTTATCGCGAACAGCATGACCCACGCAATTCCTGGCGACTGGTACATCATTGTAGGGAATATAAGCACCACAAGCGCGATAAGCCCAAGAAATGCGTTTTTCAGGGTGAGCACTCCGATTGCGAGGATAAGCGCAATAATGGCTGCGACAGGATAAAACTTGAATACGATCGCGTCTATAAGGAATGCAAAGCAGAGCAGAACCGCGTCGAAGAAATTCTGGTTTGAGGTTATTGCTATTGCCTTGTCCTTCACCATATAAAAGAATAGAGGCAGCTTAAATACTCCTTTTATCGCTTCCTCAGAATACGATGCCTGATTTTCATTCGCCATTATTCCACACGCCTTATTGCCTGCCCCTTTCGCGGCCATGGCATTTATCCATAATATTTTTATAGTTCTTATTTTAATAATATTATTATTAAATCCGCTATTTAAAAAAAAGCCTGCAAATAAATAAGCAAAAGATTTTAAGTTTAATCCCCTTATAATAATGTTTTTTGGCAGACCCGTTGTAGCTCAATGGCTAGAGCAACTGGCTGTAGTTTGTATTTAAAACATCTGTTTTAAATAGATACCGGTAGGTTGGGTGTTCGACTCACCCCAACGGGAATAATGCCCGCAGTTCATTTCAGAATTCAGCAGGGTCTATATACTTATATATATACGTATAGGCTTGCATATATATCTATGCCTGCCAGAATCCAGGGCTTTGCCGAAAAGATCAAATTTTGTCGGTAACGCAGGATTGAATCAACGAAGCCAAAATTCCGCAAACCTTTAAATATATTTTTATATATATACTTATATCGGGCTGTGAAGTTTATGGAACCGTGCAGATAAGCACGATCCGCATTCTGCAGCCAGTTAAAATAATTGCGAAGTGGATTAAAATGCAAAAAAACAATTTAAGCGTAAGGAACCTGAAGTTCGATGACAATAACGTGCTGTGCTTTTTCGAGAAGAGGGTAACAAAGTTCGGGACAGGGGCGAAGATAGACTGCTCAAAGCAGTACTTGAATAAAAAAGTCTATGTGGTTGTGTTGAAGAACAACCGGCAAGCAGGCCTAAAGACTACGGATAAAAAGCGCAAGCAGGGGTAATGTAGAGCACTGTCGGATATGTTCTCGTCCTTGCATTGTATTGTGCAATCTGCAATCAATTATAATAAGGGATAATATGGCAAATGAAATAAAAGAGGTGGAGTTCAGCGAGGCGGTAGAGATAACCTCAAAAAATAAGACAAAATTAGTATGGCTTGGAAATGAAAACGCAGAAGAAATCGCGGCTCTCCTTAATGTTGATCCTGGCAAGGTGGTGCGGCTGATGCCCACAGAGGTAATGAACAGCAACCCAGAATCATTGAGTTATCTGGCAAAACACGTGCTTGTATGCTACCACGGAAACACGTCAAAGATAGTCGCGCAGGTGCTGAAGTCGAGGTTTAATATAGAGACGTTCAGCCTTAGGGGCGGTATCACGAAGGCAATCGGCGAAATTTAAGCGGGTTTTGGCTCGCATTTAGAAGCCAGATAGCGAGGAATAAGGCGCCGCCATTTTTCAGGGGGCATGCGATTATGGCCGCGAGCGCAATAAAAACAAAATATAAATAATAAATCATTTATTATTTTTATTATCAAATTATCAATATATTTTATTAAACGCTGCATTGCACTGCAGAAATCAATCCGCATGATACGATGAACCTGAAAACGCTCTTATTTTTTGTATTTATCGCGATTTCAGCAATGCTCGTGCTCGCAGCGGTTTCGATACCTAAGTCGCTAGGACTGGATATTGTAAAGCTGGTCCTGCTGATAATTGCAATGCTTTTTGACGTGCTTGCATTTGCCTCGAGATTCTACATGTACCTTATGATCCCGATGCTTGAGCAGAGGACAAACAGCGTCGTTCTCAGCAATGCAGACGCATACTGGTTCTCGACATCAATGGATTCGATAATAGCAAAGCAAGGAGATGACTTTATCGCGACAGTATACATTTCTATTCCCCTCTACAGGTCTGCGACAGAGATGAGCGAGGAGGACAAGATAAATTTTTCAATGCAGGTCAGCAGGCTTGTGGGCCTGAGCAAGGACCCTGCAAGGTATACGACAGAAATGTTTGTGATGAACAAGGACGCGTATATACAGACTCTAAGGGACAGGATCAGCGATGTCGAGACGAGGGAGTCCGAAATCATGCAGAAGACCGACAAGGGGCTCAGTCTTGAGCGCGTGCGCGGGGAGCTTTCTATGTGGAGAAACATTTTGGACAAGACGACCAACACGCAATCCTTTGAGCTTGGATCATATGTCACAGTGTCTGCAAGGGGCGCAAAGGAGTTCGAGGCAGTCAGCACGGCCCAGCAAAGGGCAAGGGAGATGATTTCAGGAATAGGCGCGATTTTCGGCGTATCACCTATAATAGTGACAGGCCAGGACATACTCAAGTACGTGGAGCCCGAATACCTTATCCCTTTCTCGACAGTAAGCGAGCAGCTGAGCAGGAAAATAGAGGAATCTGTCATATGAGGCATCGGATGCATCGGATGCATTGGAATATTAATAGATGATAAGAATGGACCCGGAGGCAATAGAATATTTGACGTTCACGCTTCTTGTCGCTTTGGTAGTCATAGCTGCGTCATCCTCGTTCGGGGGAGGCGTATTCTCCATAGCCGCTGTCGCTATTTCGCTTCTCGCAGCCGTCGTTATACTTATGCTGAATTTCGTGGACTACATGATATTCCCGGCAGTGACAAAACTCCTCAACATATCTTTTTATCCCGCAAAGAACTACAAGATAGTGAAGTCCCAGGACGGCGTGGTAAAAAACGTCAACGGCCTTTATTATGCCACAGGGTTTGTAGCAATGAACCTTTTCGCGTATTCTTTCAAGGAGGAAAGCGCGCCCGACATTGCGGAGGAGCAGCAGAAGCTCATGGAGGCGCCGGAGTCGTGGGAAAAGGCAGTGATGAATCTCACGTTCCCGTTTAAGTTCCATGTTTTTTCAACTGGCCTTTCTGTTCAGACGATTAGGGACGAGCTCGAGGGCAAGAGGGGGTTCCAGGAATTCGAGATGTCCAAGGCGCAGAAGTCAGACCATCCAGATCCGATGGCCATAGGCGAAATACAGAGAAAAATAGACGTAATAAAGGCGAGGATAGACCGCATTGCCCAGGGCGAAAGGCCTATAGCCACGCTGATGTACATAGAGACGACAGCAGTCGGCGTAAGCGAAAAGGCGGCGCTTGACCTTTTGTCGGAGCAGGTCAAGCAGCTTCAGCTCGGATTCTCCTACCTTGACCTCGAACTTGCAAGAGTGGTCGGCAGAGAGCTGTACACTCTCTTCAAATTCAATTTTTCCCTGCCTTTAAGCTTCCAAGAGGCAGCCCAGTATTTCGACCAGCAGCAGTAAACAGCGCATGAGCCATAGATTTGTGTCATATAAAACACAAACAATAGAATATTTGTGTCATATAAAACACAAACAATAGAATATTTGTGTCATATAA
>JAMCYJ010000049.1 GCA_023474155.1 Candidatus Martarchaeota archaeon
TTTATCTCTAGAGGTATATTACGGCTCTTTTTTTCTTGTACTAATATCTTCTTTATCCACTCTTCCATATATACCCTATTGTAGGGAATAACTATAAAAAGGTATGCTTTAATTTATCGATATAAAAATAAAAATAAAATATTTATACCCTACAAAATTTAAGAGTTAAGGTTATAATGTCATTGTTTTTGTATTTTTATGACATCGCAATGTTATTGTTTTTGCTTGCCCTTGCAGCCAGCTCCATGAGCTGCTTCATGCGCATTCTATCCTTGCTAACGCTTGCTTGCACGGCGCGCGCGGAACAACTGCCGCGCTCAGTCCATGAACTGCTGAGGCTGCGGAGGCTCCGGCGGCTGGCCTTTTCTTACCCTTATCTCGCGAACGATTTTTGCCTGCAGCTCGGACGGAAGCTTCTCGAATCCGCCAAACTCGTGGTACCAGATGGCTCTCCCTTGGGTAAGGCTTCTCATCTCGTTGGAGAATCCCTTTATGACCTCTGAAACAGGCAGCTTCGCCACTATGGTGACCTGCTCGTTCTCCTGCGAGACCGTGAGCACCTGGCCCCTTTTGGACTGTAGGAAGGAAACCATGTTGGACATGTAGTCCTGCGGTATGTTGACTGTGAAGATCTGCTTGGGCTCCAGAAGCTGCACGCCCGACGTAAGCAAGCCCGCGTATATCGCGCGCCTTATTGCCGGTATTATCTGCGCCGGGCCCCTGTGTACGGGATCCTCGTGTATGGTCGCATCCGTAATGCCCACCATAACGCCGGTCACCTTTTCCCTCGCCAGCGGGCCGTCCGTGACCGCCTCCTCGAAGCCGTCTATCAGCAGCTCCATGACCTCATTAAGGTACTGGACACCGTGGCTTACATCCGCGAGCACGCATTTGTTCTTGACGTACTCTATGTTCTTCGCGACCTGCCTCTCTATGCCCGCCTCTATGAATGCCTCGATTGCGGCCTGCCCCTTGGGTTTGCCCTCGTGTATCCTGCCCTCCTCCATGGCCTTGATGACCGTCTCTGGCAATGGCTCCACGGTTATATAGAACTTGGAGTGCTTGTTCGGCGACTTGCCCTCTATGGGCCCTATCTTCCTGGAAATCGTCTCGACATAGAGCACTATGGGCTCGCTTGAGATTATCGATATCTTGAATTCGTCCTTGAGCTTGGTCTCTATGGTCTCGAGCTGGAGCTCCCCGACCCCGCTGACCAGGTGCTCGCCCGTGTCCTTGTTGACCTCTATCTTGACCGTCGGATCCTCCTTGGAGAGCGCCCTCATGGCCTCTATCAGCTTGCTCGTGTCCCTGGAATCCTTGGCCTCTATCGCCTTGGTGACGACCGCTGTGGAGAACTGTATCTCCTCGAACGGCTCTATCTGATCCTCGCTCACGGTGTCCCCTATCGTGAGGTCTTTCAGCCCTACCAGCGCGACTATGTTGCCCGCTGGTATCGACTCCACCGAGACCTTCTCGGGGCCCATATATATCGCGATCTGCTGCAGCCTCTGCTTGGCCGCCTTGCCCGTGATGCTCACCTCCAGGCCCTTTCTTGCGGCGCCCGAGAAGACCCTGCCCACCGCGACCTCCCCTGAATGGGGGTCGTACTTGATTCCGAAGACGACTATGTTTGTCTTGCCGTTCGCGTTTGTCGAGAGCATGTCTTTGGCGTTCTCGGAATCTAAATCCCCGTGCCATATCTGCGGGATCCTGTACGGCTGCGCGTGCTTGGGATTCGGAAGATGCTCTATCATCATGGCAAGCACTGCTTCTTCTATCGGTGCTATCTCCTGCAGCTGCGCCTCGTCTCCTTTCTCAGTAAGCTCGAAGATGTCCTTGAAAGAGATCTTCCTCAGGTCCATGGTGGTCTTGGAAACCGCCCACCTCTTCATCGCCGACCCGAAGCAAACGCCGCCGTTCTCGACGCTTAACTGCCATTGGGCGGCAAACTCCTCCGGCGCGTACTGCGAGATAAGCACGTTGACATCGTTTATCAGCTTGAGCAGCCTCTCGAATGTCTGCTCCTTGGTGAGCCTGAGCTCGTTAAGCAGCCTGTCGACCTTGTTGACGAATAGCACAGGCTTTGCCTTCTCCTTCAGGGCCTGCCTGAGCACTGTTTCTGTCTGGGGCATGATGCCCTCCACGGGATCGACCACGAGAACCACTCCGTCCACGGCCCTCATTGCCCTTATGACGTGGGACCCGAAGTCTATGTGCCCTGGAGTGTCTATCAGGTTTATAAGAAAATCCTGGTCCTTGTAGTTGAAGCCGAGGGATATGTATGCGGACTTTATCGTCATTCTCCTGTCCTTTTCGATCGCCTCGTAGTTTGTGTATAATATGTCCCCCGCGACCGCCTTTGATATAAGACCAGCCTTGGCGAGCAGCGAATCAGTAAGCGTGGTCTTGCCGTGATGCACGTGCGCGATTATCGCGACATTTCTTATCCTGTCGATGTCCCCCATTATCTTCGTTATTTCAGATACAACATATTCTTTCCTTACCATAAAATCGCTGATTAATACTATTAAATACTATATATATTTATTTAGTCAAATTTGACAGAGGGCTCTGCGCCGCAGGCCCTTGTTTTAGCATGCATAAGGGCCGCACTGCAAAAGAATTTCCTATCGAAGGCTTATCGGGAAATCATATTTACAGATATCCTCGTCTCAATTAGTTATAACTAATAATTATAACTAATAATTAGTTAAATTAATTATTTAAAACTGCTGAAAATTTAGATTCAGTAAACAATAATATAACAGCCGCAAATATTAAAAAATAGGCACTAAAATTGTTAAACCTGGCCGGCAAATTTTTGCAACAGCCTATTAGAATAAGATTCTAACTTCTTTTTGAATGCGAAGAAATTCTCATTATTAATATTTTTCAAAAGCATCTCATCCTCATTTTTTGTATCTTTAACAGTTATGCCCAATTTTACTTTTTCTGCCATATTCTCTCTATATTTGCCATACATATTCGCTGCAAATTCTATTTTTTTGATCGCCTCTTTCTCGACGCTTTTTGGTTCTATCTTGAATTTATTATAAAGCATGTAGAGATCAAAGAAATCTCTGGCCTTTATCCCTCTTCTTGTCAATATAGCTCTTATCTTCTCAGCAGCTATCTCGCGTTTATCATAAACAATTAAGTCTAGCGGTTTAGCATACTCCTCGTACTCTGGATATAACAATCCTATATCTTTCTTTGAGCTGATTACAAGTGTTTGCAATCTTTTTCTTGTTGTCTTGAAACACATTTCTTCTACAAAATTTATCTGCGCCTTTACGAAAGATGTTCATTTAAGCACGACTGAGTCATACCATAGTTTATAAGTAACGACCCTATTACTACCTCCAAATTCCATATAATCTCTGTTGCCTTTCTGATTTTTGAAGTCGAGCCCTCTGTTCGCCGCAATACCGGCGAAAATATCTGCTATTTCAGTTTCAAGTTTGGAAAACATGGCGCTAACTTTCTTTTTACTTATTCCAGATGGCATTTTTTGATGCAGATATGTAAAATCAATATCCTCTGAGAACCGAAAATAGCCAGTATAGGCTTTTATCAGGCAGGTTCCGCCCTTGAATGCGAAGTTTTTTGAGAAAAAGAGATCTAATGATAAATCCCTAAGCAGCTGCTGCAGGATTAAGTCTTTTTCAATAAGATCCGTTCTCTTATAGTCCAGTGCCTTGCTGATATCGTTTATCATATTTAAATTCATTTTAGCACCTTTTCTATCATGTTACTGACTGCCTTAGGATAATTCTTGGCATATTTTCTTAAAGTTTCTTTTTTTATGCCCTTGGCCCATTCTGCTAAATCAATCAATATCCTTTCTTCAGGAAGTCCGTTATATCTCCAAAAGTATATAAAGTCCATTATGGTTTTTTCGGGATCGGAATATTTTAAACTTCCTTTTTCTATAATTCCAAAACCAAGAAGTTTTCTGGATACTTTACTGAATTTAAATTTATGGCCCTCTATCCTGATTGGTTTAGCCCTAAATATTTCAGAACTAATTACCTCGTCTATCCCGAACTCCTCATGGGTCATATTATTGATTTTTAGCGCGCTGTGAAGGCCAAAATACCAATCTTTGACACCTTTAAGCGCAATCCCCCTTGCAACTAACTCCATATAGCTGTAATGCTCATTGCCTAGTTTAGTCTCATCAATGCTCTTAAAGTAAAAAATGCCTCTGAATATACGTATAAGATAGCCTTTTCTTAGTAAATAATTGATAATGTTGGTATAATTAAATTTAAGCCGTTTAGCGTAATTATGCAGCTCCTTTTCAGTAATAAACTCTTTTTTATCTAGATAAAGTTTTTTTAACATTAGATTCATTGTCATTTATATCACAATATGATATAAATAGACATATTTAGATATATAAAGATATCTGTTTATTTATACCTTTGCTTGATTTTTTGGACCACAATTTTTATAACACTACATGTTCTATTTTGCTCTTTGACTAATTCGCCTAGAGCTATTAAAAATAGCATGAAAAGAAATCCACGTAATGTTTCCTATCACTGCGCGCTTATGGGATAGCAACAGTATTATCTGTTAAAAAACCAAACAAGGCCTCGTCTCCCTGCCTGATTATATCCGTAAAAGCCTTATCAAAAATTTATCGACTTTTTTGCATAGCTCCGGGTTTGCGTTTTTGTAGTTGTTAAGCTCGTCGCCGACGGAAATGCCGAATTTGTCCTTGATGCCGAGAATTTCAGGAACCTGAAATCTTCTTGGAAGGTTTCCATGCGCGGCGAGATTGTGCGCAGGCGTAGATAAATTTTCATTTGCCAGAGATAGTATTTCTGCGGTCATGCGCTTTTCAGGAAGCCTGTTGCATTTATAATTTGTCAGGCTATGCGCTATTGTATTTTTAAAATAAGAGAAATACGAGGGCATTCTAAGTATGTCCAGCGTCATATGCTCATGCGGCAGGGCATCCGAGTAGGCAAGCATGGAGGCGATGTTTTTTCCATTCGAATCCGCCAATGAAATGACCTCCTTGGTCATCCATTTTCTTGGAAGATTGCCGTCCTGCGCCAGCCTGTGCGCCATTGTCGTGCCGTCAGGCGATATTACCTTTGAAAGGCGTTCAAAATTATAATCTGATTTTGTTTTGTTTGATTCCATTTTCCCACAATATCAGTCTAATAATAAACTTTTTTCAGGAAACTACTTCGCGCTCCTTGCCATTCTCTCTATCTCGTTTCTCCTCTTTATCGCATATCCGTTTGGATCGTTCCTCGACGCAAGGATAAGCTCGTTCGCGAGCGCGTCCCTCATTGTCGTTTTCTTCCCGAACGATGCGAGTATCGCGGCGATTGAAATATTTCTTAGCGCATAGTCGAGCCTTCTGCTTGCGCTTATGTCTACTGCAATGTTGGAGATTATGCCCCCGTACCTCACCCTTGTCGTGTCCTCGATAGGGGCGGAATTCTCGACAGCCTGTATGAAAACCTGCAAAGGATTCTGGCTCGTCTTTGCATTGATCTGCTCGAACGCATCCTCTATTATGTGCATCACCTTGAGCTTCTTTCCCTGCAGCCTGCCTTTTGTCCTTATGACGTGGCCTCCGATCTTTCCTCCTGTGCCCCCTCTCATGAGCGCATTCTCGAGCCTCTCGATTATGTTTATCTTTGCCTTGGAGAAGTCCTTCTTGCTCGTCCTCCTGTACGAGTTCGGGTACTTGAGATCATTCAGGAAAATGTAATTCCTGAGGCTCTGGTCATTGACAACGACCTCGTAGCTGTACTTGTCGAATAATAAGTTTGCCATGATTATCTCTTTGGTTTTTCAATCTTGCCCATCCTAAGCAGCCTTAGGTTCGCGCCGTTGACTGCGACGACTTTGTATTTCATGCCAGGTATGCATCCCATCTGGCCCCTTTGGGACCCTCCAAGCCCCTCTATCGTGACCTCGTCGTGCTCGTCGATGTACGTGATGCTCTTGTCGCCTGGCACAAACGCGCCGACAACCTTGGAGTTCTTTATAATCTGGACCCTCACGCACTTTATCTGCCCTGAATTCGGCTGCTTCTGCTCGACAGCGAACTTCTGAAGCACGAGCCCCTTTGTCCTCGGCACTGTGCCCATCGGGTCGAATTTCTCCTTTAGCTTGAATTTTTTCCTTTTCCACCATTTCTTAAGCAGTCTCTGGTGCTTTCTTCCCCTTACTAATTTTCTTGCCGCGAATTCTCCGTTTCCCAATCAATCACTTTGTTCGTTTATTTCCTGAGCCTCGTCGCTCTCTGCCTCGTCTGCGTCCGCATCGGCAGATTCCTCTGGCTCTTCTTCTTGTTCCTCTCCCTCGGCGGCTTCGTTGGCTTCTTCTTCTTCTTCTTCTGCTCCTGCTTTTTCTCTTTCCTCGTCTGCTTTTTCCTCGGATTTTGCAGGGGCGTTATTTTCCGCAGCATTAAGTACGTTTGAATTTCCAGGGTCTATGACTGCAAGCACTGAAACTGAATACGGCTTTCCGCATACCGCTCCGAGGTCCATGGAGTTGCCCGCGAAGACCTCGAGCCTTATGCCCGATATCCCGCTGACATACTTTATGTCGTTTATCGCGTCTGTCTTGTTTCCTGAAGCAATAACGACCAGCTTTGCAGAGCTGTCCTCGATGGTTCTTATGACCTGCCTTGCGCCAAGGGCCACGTCCCCGCTGTCAACGGCTAAGCGTATGTCGTTTGGTTGTATCATGCTAATCAAATCTGATTTTCAGTGCTCATGGGCTTTAATTAACCGAACAGCCCCGCAAGCCCTGCCGCTGCCTCTTCCTCAGACTTCTTCTCTTCCTTCTTTTCCTCCTTCTTCTGCTCCTGCTTGTGTTCTGCTGCAGGGGCTTGGGCCTGGGCAACTTGCATATTTTCGGCAGACTTCAGTATCTCCTTTATGTCAACGCCCTTCAACGACTCGACAATTGCCTTTGCCTTTGCCTCGTCAGGGCTGAATCCTGCCGCCTTTACCACATCCAATAAACTCTTTTCGTTTATTTCCTTTCCTGCTGCATCTATTAGCAGAGCTGCGTACACATATTCCATAATTTCACCTAAAAATTCATTAGTATTTTTATTTAATTTTGTTTTTAATATTTTTTAATATATATAATTTAATGTTAATAATTGTTTCCTGCTTAGCTTTGCGGCGCGGGCTTTATTTTGCATTGCCGGCGATGGCGCTGTTCGCACTGACTGCCGCCAGAAACGCATTCACCAAAAGCTTTTCGACGATTCCCTTGTCATAGAGCTTCGCCTTCACGCCGAAGAACACTGCCTTGGTATAAGCCTTTGACATGAACTTCTTTACAGTGTATTTGTTGATTATTTCCTTGTCGATGCATATCGCGAGCGCGGCATTGAACGCCTTGTGCATATTGCCTACTGTATAATCCCTGTCTATTCCGAGAATGTCCTTTGTGAAAAGCATGTTCTGCGAAAGCACCAGGCTCGGCTCTATCGTAACCGTAAAAGGCTTTATGTCGAGTATCCTGAGCACCTTTGAAATCGGCGCGGTAATGACCTCGTCCTTCTTTATGACCTTGTCCTTTCCGATTACGACTTTTCCTTTCTGTATCTGCACGTCTATTCCTGCCTGCTTAAGCTCTGTAACAGTCTGCCCCGGCTGTATGCTTGTCTCTCCGCTTTTTATCACTATCTCTGAATTCGCCTTCTGGTTCGGCTTTGCAGCAAGCTTGAGCTGGTTCGCTTTTAATTTGTTGAATATGCTGAACCCAGTGTCATTTGTCATGAATACCGCATGCTGAACATGCTGCTTTTTCAGCTCCTCTGCAATAGGCTTCAGCCTTTCCTCGCCTTCAAGGGACTTCAGCAGGAGCTTTTTCCTTGCGAAAAGCACTTTGGCGTCGCTTCTTATGCTGTTCTTCGACTTTTGCAGCAGCCTGTCTGGAATGCGCTCGATCGGAATCAGGCCTACTGTCCCGTACTTCTTGAGTTCGCTCTTTGCATTTTCTATGAATTCAATCTTTTGGGTTTTTGTAAGCATAAAATCATGTTGTTATTTGATTGGAGTTGATCACATCAGCTTTATCGCGCTGCTCATCGTCAGTTTTGTATAAACAGACTTTATCGAAGGCTTGCCTATCTTTTTTACCAGCGCATTCACGACGGAGTCTATGTTTTCCGCAATGTCCTGCACAGCCATTGCCTCGTTTCCAACAACGCAGTGGATCGTAGGGAGGTATTTCCCCTTGCTTTTGAGCGTTATGGATCCTGACAGATTCTGGAACAATTTTTCCATGTCCCCTATTATCGGCTTGGGCATCTTGTTCCTAGGCCCGAGAAACTGGCCGAGATTCTTTGCGATTATAGGCATGAGGCTGGGCTCCGCGAGAAGGTCGTATTCCAGAAGCTCGTTCCTTTTTACCTTGTCGCTTGAAATCTGCGGGACTTCAGCGGAGGATATTACCTGCTTTGCCCCGAGGCTCCTTGCTTTTTCAGAAACGTCCCTCTTGTCTGCAAATACTATTATATTGGTAGACTTTCCCTTGCCTTTCGGCAACAGGACGTCCAGATTCAGCCTGTTCTGCTGATTCGAAAAGTCTATGCCCTTGAAATTTACCGCAAGCTCGACCGACTGGGTGAACTTCCTCTTTGACTTGTTGTCAGAGATAAATTTGTCTAATGCCTCTAATGCTTTTGCTTCCATAAAATCAATCCCTCCTGTAAAATACAGTCTTAGCGGGAAAATTAGAATGTAATTATATTTTATAATTAAGACAAAAAGTTATTTAAACATTTATAAAAATTTCAGCTACAAGATTGCAATGCGGCGCGAGCGCGTTTAGCGCGTCTTTATTTTTTTGGCCTGCAGCATAGACTTTTGCTTTGCTTTTATCGCATATGCGACCTCCATTATGTTATTGAATGTAAAGTCTGGCTTTTCCCTTGCAATCTGTTCGGGGAAACTCATTCCATTGTCGAATACGATCAAGGACCTGCATCCCGCATCCCTAGATGCCCATATGTCAACTACTGCATCCCCAATGTAAATAGTTTTTTCCACTGGAACTCCAAGCAGCTGCGCCGCCTTAACTATACCCTCGCCTGACGGCTTTTCCCTTGCAATGTCTTCCTTGCAGATTACTGCATCCAAAATTTTGCAATACGGCACGTCCCTTTCCACAGCGTTGCGGCCGCCATTTGAAAAAAGAGTCACTTTATATCCTTTTTGTTTCAAGAGGCTCATTGCCTCCTGCGAGCCTGGGATCGTTTCAACTAGTTTTTTGCCTTCCTCGGAATTAAAGAATTTTCCGTATTCGTCATAAATTACCTGCACTGTCTTTTCCACTGCATCCGCGCCTTTTTTGGCGATGTGCTCTTGGATTAAAGCAGTAACGAACTCTTCTGCGTCCGGCTTCTTTAAAATATCAGTAAGCTCCGCCTCTTTATGCAGGTCGGAGATTGCGAGCAGGGCGTTTATGCATTTTTTTCTGTTCTTGTACCTGCCAAGGCCTTTCAGATGCCATACTGCGGTCGCGTCGAACCAGTACTCCATGCTAGCTGCCTTAAACCCTACCTCGAATGATTTGCTGTCAAGTTCTGTTGTGTCCCTCAGGACGCCCCCTACATCGACTACAAACAACTCGGCGTCTTCAAGCCTGAAGGTGGTTTTTACTGCGCCTGCCTTTAAATAAAATTTAAGGGACTCTACGCTTTGCGATATCGCGGCGCATCCTGCGCCATTTGCATTTTTCCTATTCATGCCGAGCATATACTTACGAAGCTTGTCGTCTACCTCCATTTTATCTCCTGCCCCTGTAGGCATTTTAAAATCAGTTCAAAAAGATATTTAAGCTTTTATCGCATTCGTCAATCGGCTATGTATGTTATTATCCTCATATTTTTAATTTTTAATATAAACTATAAATTTAATTATTATTTATTAATAACTAATTTATATGGAAGAAACCATTTTAGAAGTTAATAATATTCATAAAAAATTCAAGACATATGAAGCAAAGTCAAAAGGATTTCTCGCGTCACTTAGAAGAAAATATTTTTGGAAATTTGCATTAAATGGCGTTAGCTTCTCAGTCAAAAAAGGGGAAATTGTTGCACTTCTCGGTAAAAATGGCAGCGGCAAATCAACATTAATAAAGATAATACTCGGCATAATATACCCTGATAAAGGCAATGTGCAACTTTTTAATCTCGATTCCTGGAAATATAGGCAAATAATATCAAAAGATTTTGGCGTAGTGCTTGGCGCACACGGCCAATTATATTGGAATCTGCCGGCAATTGATACATTTAAGTTAATGAAATCAATTTATAAAATAAATGATAGGGATTTTGAAGAACGTTTAAAATATTTTGTAAAAATTCTTCACTTGCAACAGGTTTATAAACGTCAAGTACGAACAATGTCATTAGGTGAGCAGATGAAATGCAATTTTGTGGCATCTCTATTGCACATACCAAAAATTGTATTTTTAGACGAGCCGACAATTGGCGTTGATATAATTTCAAAATTGGCACTAAAAAATCTGATTCGCGAAATGCAACAAAAATACAAAACAACATTTATTCTAACAACGCATATAATCGAGGATATTGATATCGCCGATAGAATCATAATGATGGACAGGGGAAAAGTGATATTTAATAATAAATTTGAAAAACTTCAGTATGCTTTTGGCAATAAACGAATAATTGAATTATATTTTAAAAAACCGAATGCGATAAATTATAAAAATTATGGGAAAGTACTAAAATCAGATTTCAACTACATAAAATTAGAAGTCAATGCAAAAACAATCAAGACCAATAAATTCATTTCTATTTTATCTGATCTAAATATACTTGACTATAAAATATCTGAACCTGGGCTGAATGAGATAATATTGAAGATCTACAATAAAAAAAATAGAAAATGAATCACATGCTAAATCTTTTCAAGAACCTAAGATTGTATTTTGCATATTTTTATATCGGACTTAAAAACTCTATTTCTTATAAAACAGATGTTTTATTAATACTTATTTTTAGGTTGGCGACATCCCTTATAATGATATTAATTTGGACTGCGATATATCTAAATTCAAATGTCCAAAAAATCAATGGATTTAGCCTCTCTTTTATCTATATCTATATGTTTATGTTTATGCCAATTGTTACAATAGTATCTCTTAATTTGTATAATCTAATTTCACAAGATATTAAAAATGGAGGTATTGCAATAAATATGATTAGATCAGTAAATTATTCATTGCAGCTTTTTTTCAGTTCAATTGGCGAAAATATAATATATGTATTATTTGTTTCTCTTCCATTAATTGCTATAATATTATTTTTTGTTCATGTTGACATCGGCTTCATTTCACTGGTTTTTCTTGCTATAGAATTTATACTTGCAATTATTTTCTTTAGTATTTTTGATTTTTTAATCGGGATTTCTTCAATATATTTAGTTGACCTGTCAGGTCTATCCCAGATGATTTATAATATAATATACTTTCTTGGCGGCGGGATCATACCGATAATCTTTTTTCCTACCCAAATAAAAAATATTTTAATGCTGCTTCCATTTCAGATGCTTGGATTTACAGAAATAGCAACAATGCTTAATATAATAAGCACGCATACAATTTTAACCAGTATTGCCGTTACAATTTTTTCAATATTTATTTTGTTTATCGCCACAACCGTATTTTGGAGAAAGGCAGTTAAAAAATTAAGTTCAATAGGTGGCTAAATGGGAATTTTAGACGAAATTGCGTATATATTAAATAGGCAATATTATGCATGGAAGTCTTTTATTGCATACAGATTATCAGCATTACTCTGGTTTTTTAACAACAGTTTCACTGCAGTTGCATCTTATGTCTCAATAACAGTTATATATGCAATATCCTCAGGGATTAATGGATGGAGTTATTATCAATTGCTTATGCTTTCATCAACAGTCAATATGATCACGGGTTTATTGTATTATTTCCTAAACCCAAATTTATCTCATGAGCTTCTTGCGGGGCAATTAGATCCCGCCCTTTCAAGACCATTTAATAAATTAAGTATTTTAATTTCAGATAATATTGGCGTGTGGAGTTTTGGGTCTGTATTAAGCAATTTGCTAATTGCTGTCTATGCATTAGCTCATCTGCATCTCGCTATTAGCTTTATTATTAGTTATATTATTTTATTAATACTGGGGACAGCAGGATTTGGCTTTTTTATGCTTATAATGCTATTTATTGCATACAAGTTTATTAAATCAGAAGAATTTGTTTGGCGCATGATAGATTTTGCCAATACTGCAGGAGATTATCCAATAAATATTTATGGCAATCTGATAGGAATTGCAATTTTTTCATTATTAATTCCAGTAGGGCTTGCATCATATTTTCCTGCATTGGCTCTTTTTGGCAGGCTTAGTCTGAATTATTTTATTTTAATTATTTTAGTAAATATTGCAATTATATTATTTTCATATAAAATTTTCAATTTACTTTTAAGAAGTTATAATAGCGGCGGGGGATAAATTGAAAATGTATTTTAAAAGACAAACCCTCCAATACAGATCAATAAATATTAAAAAGGCTATAATTTTTGGATAATTATCCATAGTTATATGCATTTTGCATAACAAAATATAATTATACGGAATTCGTATAACTAAGCGGCAGCGCGGCGGCGCGCCTCGAAGAAATCCCTTGCCCCGTTTTTAGAGACAACGGACTTGAACGCCTTAAACCTGTTTTTCTCTATTGCCTTGACAAGGTTTTTGGAATTTTTTTTGCCGACAAACGAAATCGCTATCCCCCCTCCCCCGCCTCCGCTCAGCTTTGCGCCGTATGCATTATTCGCTTTGCAGATCCCGACTGCCAAATCAAGGTTCTTTGTCGAAATGCCGAGGCGCGCTAGAAGCTCCTGATTCCTGTACATTTCCGCGCCGAACTGCTCCATCCTGCTACGCAGCAACGCCTGCAGCCCTGTCTTGGCGCAGGACTCTATCCTGTCGAATATGCTTTCAACGGCGCGCCTGTTCTTTTCATAAAGCATGCGCACATGCCTTACAGTCTCCGCAGTGCTTTTTTTCGGGCCTGTATCGATAACAATAAGATCTGTTGATTTGAGCCCTTCTACCCTGCTTAGGTCGTATTTTGTTATCTTCCCCGCCCTGTAGGAAACAAGCCCCCCGAAATATGATGCCGCAGTGTCTATCCTTCCTGCATTTCTGTTTTTGTGCGCGATTATTTCGCCATGCCTTGCGATTTCTATTATTCCGCGGTCTGGCAGTTTTTTTTGGCATGTGCCTGCCAATGCCACTGCAAAGGCGACAAAGCAGGATGCGCTGCTCGCCAGGCCTTTTTTTTCAGGAATATCCGAGCTTATCTCTGCGCTGACGCCGAAAACATCCTCATTTTTCTTCATGAATTGCGAGACTATAAGCCCATACGCGCATGTTTCCCCGAAGATGCGCCTGCTTAATACAAGCCCATGGCTGCCTGCTGGTAAAGAGTTATTGTACTGCCTTGACAAGTCAGAAAACGCAAATGAAACTGAATCAGGATTGCTGTCATAAAGGTTTTGCACTGCAAGCGCAAGGTTTCTGTCGATTTCAAACCTCTGGCCTTTGTCTTTTAAGAATATGGATATCAGACCCTCTTTATATCGGGATATCTTTACAGTCGCATATCTGCCAAGAGCGAACGCCACGCACTTCCGCCCGTATACGACTGCGTGCTCCCCGAAAAGCTTAAGCACTCCCGGCGCCTTTGCAATTGATATTATCCTGTTTGCGTGCGTCATTGAACCAGTGGTTTGCCGTAAGCATTTATATTATCATTCAGAGTGCTTGGCATCCTGCTGCTTGTCCTCTTTTACTAATTTCAGGCCTATGCTCGTCCCGAGATTTTTTGCATAGCCGAGTTCTATCATCATAAGGCCCGCAGGCTCTATATATCTTGCTTTTTTGAGCGCGCCCACGTCGACAGGCTCCATGCCTATATCCCTTGCCAGACCCATGACTTTATCCTTTGCATCGTCGTCGTCGCCTGCTATGAATGTAGTCAGCTTGTTCTCGCCCACCTTTCCTGTCCTCATGTTCTCTGCGAATATCGTGTTGAATGCTTTTACGACCTTCGCGCCCTGCGCGTGCCTTGCTATCTCCTCTGCAGCGGAATCCTGGGAATCCTTTTTCCACTCAAAATTGCTTCCTAACGGATTGCAGACGTCTATGAGGATCTTGCCCTTTATGCTTTCCTTCATCTTTTCTATAGCCTCCTTTGCTGCAGGATAGGGCACTGCAAGCACTATCACATCTGCGGATTTTGCCGCCTCGTTAATGCCTGTTATATTTTTCCCTTTCAGTTTATCCTGCGCTGCTTTCGGATCCCTTGATCCATAAACGACCTCATTGCCCTTTTCAAGAGCAGCACCGAGATTCCTCCCGACATTTCCTGTTCCTATTATCGCTATTCTCATCTTACCACCAAATACTATTATGGCAAGCAGTTAGAAATAAGTATCGGATATTAACGAATTAACGGAAATCTAAACCTGTTTATTTTCAGAGAATGCCTAGCACGGGCTCGAATGGCGAAAACGCCATTTAATGAATATTAATAAAAATATTGCTGTGCCTAAATAATAATTTATTATTAAAGTTAAAGCTTTATTTTTAATTTTTAGCGGCATTATGGGAAAATTTTAAGCCCTTAAATGCTTTATTAAAAGCAAACAAACAAAAACAATGGTGCTATTATGGCAAGACTCAGACCTGCAAGAACATACCGGAACCTTGACTCACAGGCATGGTCAAGATTCTCATTAAAAAAACCGAGGAAGAACTATGTTAGGTCAATGCCGAGGACAAGCCTGATCCATTTCAATTCAGGGAAGGATAAGGCAAACTTTGATTTGACAGTAAGGCTCGAGGCAGAAACATACATACAGGTAAGATCGAACTCTTTGGAATCCGCGAGGCAGATGATAAACAAGAGATTGGAAGGCGCGATTCCTGGAAACTACTACATGAGAGTCATAACTTACCCCCATCAAGTCATAAGGGAAAACAAAATGGCTACAGGGGCAGGGGCAGACAGAATCTCGCAGGGAATGAGTCTCTCATTCGGAAGGCCTATCGGAGTTGCGGCACGGATAAAAAAAGGCCAGTCTGTGTTCATGGTAAAGTCGACAAAGCAGAACAGGAAGCTGATTGCAAATGCATTCAGGCTTGGGATGGGAAAGCTTTCAGGCTCATACAAGATACGCGTTGAGGAACAGGCACAGCAGGCATCAAAATCAGTAAACGCCACGCCATAAATACAGCTCTTTTTGTTTTCTGAGAAAGCCGTGCACTCGGATGCGCATGGATCCGCAGGCTATACCAAGGCCATGATAATATTTCATCATGAAGATTTTATTACAGTTTCCAGAGGGGTTGAAACAGCATGCTCTTGAGCATGCAAAGTCTCTCGAGGCGCAGGGCTATGAAGTAATTGTTTCATGCTCGCCTACATATGGCGCATGCGACATTGCGATAGAAGAGGCGAGGGTGGCTGGAGCAGACAAGATAATCCATTTCGGGCACGCTGAATTCGCGCCTAAAGTGCAGAAACTTGATTATCCTGTCGAATACGTAGAATACAACATTAAGGCTGGCCTTTCTGTGCTGGAAAGCTCGCTAAGCCTACTAAAAGAATTCAAAACAATCGCCTTGGTCACCACTGTGCAGCACCTCCAGCAGATGCCGGAAATCAGGGAGTTTTACGAAAAGAAAGGCAAGGAGGTAGTAGTTGGAAAGCCGAACGCATTCGCGAAGTACGACGGCCAGATACTCGGCTGCGACGCAGGAAGCGCAACATCAGTGGAAAATAGCGCGGACTGCATACTCTATTTCGGAGGGGGGCTGTTCCACCCTATCGGGGCGCTGATGGAGACAAAAAAGCCGTTCATTATTGCTGATCCGTTCTCAAATAAGGCAGAGGACATAAGTTCAATGAGAGAAGCATACAGGAAAAAGTCAAGGGGCAAGATCTTAAGCGCGATTGAAGCAAAGGCATTCGGCATAATAGTAAGCACAAAAAACGGCCAAATGAGAATGCAGGCAGCGACCGCGATTGAAAGCGCGATAAAAAAGCAGGG
>JAMCYJ010000036.1:0-6017 GCA_023474155.1 Candidatus Martarchaeota archaeon
GAAGCACACAGGATATTGCTCATGCTTCATATTCCTGGTTGAGCTGAGGAATCGTCACATTGTACTTGTCCTTCAGCTTTGCCTGGAACTGCTGCATTTTGGTGATTTCGCCGTGGACCAGAAATATATTCTTAAGGCCTCTTATTTTGGAAATCATCATCTCCAGCTGCCTCCTGTCGGCGTGCGCTGAAATGCGGTATGTCTCTACGCTAAGGCGTATATCCACAGGGGCATTGTTTATCGTGACCCTGGACGCGCCGTCCTGAAGATCCCTGCCCATCGTGCCCTGCGCCTGGTATCCTACAAGGATAAGCTTATTCTCTTTCTTGCCTGCGAGCCTCGAGAGATAGAACATTACAGGGCCCCCTGAAAGCATTCCACTGGTCGTGACAATCATGCATGGCTCCTGGCTCGCTATTATTTCCGTCCTTGTCTTCCTCTCGACAATCTTGAAGTTCTTGCTCTTGAACGGATCGTAGTCGCTCATCAATATCCTGCTCTGGAGTTCCTTCCTGCAGAAAATCACATTATGCCTGTATATGCGCATGACCTTGCTTATCATCCCATCTACATATATCGGTATCTTTTGCATGGCACCAGAGTTTATGTAGTCATCTAGGAAAAAAAGTATTTCCTGCGCCCTGCCTACAGCAAAGCTGGGTATTATTATCTTCGAATCAGTCTTCGCAGACTCATTGATCGAATTGAGCATATCCTTTGCAACTTTTTTCTCGTCTGGGAATATGTCATTATCCCCGCCATACGTCGTCTCTGTTATAAGCGTTGTCGCCTGCAGGTTCTTAATGTCTGCACCATTTAAAAGCCTTGTTTTAAGCAGGTTCACATCTCCTGTATAGAGTATGGTATCTTTGCCATCGCTCACGCTTATCAATGCACTTCCGAGTATATGGCCTGCAGGAATCATCTTTATTGTTAAATCCCTGAACTTGAACTCTTTTTTGTAGTCTATTATCCTGAACTTTGCATTCAGCGAATTTAGGATGTTCTTGTCGAAATTGAGATCAGAATTGATTTTGAGATAGTCGCTCAGCAAGACGTTTATCAGTTCGATCGTTGGCTTTGTCGCAAAGATGTTGTTCTGGTAATGCTTCGCGTAGAGAAACGGTAGAAAGCCCATATGGTCTATGTGGGCGTGGGAGATGAATATCGCATCTACCTGCCTTATCTCCTCGTCGTCTATGAGAGGATACTCCTCTCTTTTTCCTAGTTTTATTCCGCTATCGAGCAGGATTTTTGTCCTGTCTGTAGAAATCATGATGCAGCTCCTTCCAACTTCCTGTGCTGCTCCAAAAAATTTAATTTTCATATTTACATCTATTAATTAATGACTTATGCATTTATATTTTTATTGTTTATGCGGCCTTACGGCGCTATGCGCTATTATATTATTATTGTACACGTATATACCGCGCATCGCGTGCATGCCTGCCGCCGATACTTGCTATGGCCGCTTGCTACTGCTTGCTGGCCTTTGGCTTCTTTATGACAACGATATCCTCGATGCTGAAATTCGGGGTTTCCTTTACCTCATATTTCCTATTGTCCTCGCCGTGGCCGCGCTCTCTATACTGCCTTTCCCTGTGCTGGTACTCGCCTGGCTTTCTGCCTGACCTGCTCAACGCCCTTAGCTTTGAAAAATAGTCGTCAAGTTTAAGGTCTATCGCAGAGATCTTTTCATTAAGATCCGAGACGCTCGCCTGGTACTGCACTATATCCTTTTCAACAAGCTCCAACTTCCTCTTCATTCTTACAAATTTCATCGATTTTGAGAGCTCTTCATTGACCTCGTTCACCTTCCTTACAATGTCCTTCTCCTCCTTCAGCGAAAGAGGTGATGTGGAAATCTTGAACTCCAGCCTGTTCTTAAGCCTTTTTAGGTATGAAATTTTCTTGAAGTCCGTCGTATCCTGGGTCTCGTTGAGAAGCTTTGTTATCCCTACCTTTTCGCTCTCCTTATAGTAAAGCCTGTATTTGTTTTCCTTTATCTGTTTTATCAGGTCGTTTCTCTGCTGCCTAAGGCCGTTTATCACTTCCCTCAGCTTTTCCAGCTCTTCCTCCTTCGGATTTTTCGGCGCCTGCTGCTTCGCGGCGTTCTCTTGCGCATTCGCTGTTTCTTCCTTTTTAGGATCCCTGCCTGCATCAGGTGCTTCTGCGGTTTGCGCATTTTTATTTTCCTGCGCTGCGGTCTCATTGGGCTCTACCGCCCTGCTCATGTTGTCTTCGGCCTTCTTGTTATCTTCAGTTATTTAATCGCCCTTGCCTTTGGCTTGTTGTCAATCTTTCAATTGGAGTAATGATTTTACGCATCAACCATTAATCTGCATTTGCTCATGTTCTGGTTTGTTTTTTGCCTCATTTGCTGGTTGCGCATTTGCATACGCCGCCTGAAATAAGATCTCTTCGAAATTATAAAACGGAAACCTCTAAATCATAAATTATAAAATATAAACTTAAAATATAAACTACAAAATAAAAATATAAAAACATAAACAAGAATTGCACGGACTTTAGTTGCATGCTGCCCTGATCAAAACCATTGAAAATAATAGTTTTATTTATTTACTTATTCCTTTTTAATACTTGTTATTTAATCCTTATCCTATTCGACGGATAGAAGTTATAGCAAAACCAGATTATAATAACTATTATCCATTGATAAAGTGCTGTTTTGCTTTTCAGGGCTGCTATAATTACTGGATAAAATCAAATAAACAGATGAAATGGGTTTAATTATTAATTATTATCAATTATTATCTGTCAATTATTATCTGTCAATTATTATCTGTCAATTATTATCTGTCAATTATTATCTGCAATAACTTTTTTATATACGCTGATTAATTTATCCGTCATTTTCTCGACAGAATAATTGCGCGCTGTTTCCACAGTATATTTATAGCGCTTTGTGTTATTTAATACTTTTCTTATTTTCCCGGCGCAGCTTTTGTAGTCATTCGGCGCGAATAGCTCGCCGTTTTTCCCATTTTTTATTATGTCCTTGAGCGCGAACTTGCTTGCGCCGACGACCGGCTTCCCGCATGCCATTGCCTCGAGCGCTACAAGGCCCTGGGTTTCGAATGTCGAGGGGATGCAGAACAGGTCGCTTGCCGCGTAATATCTGCCAAGATCTCTGTGCGTGACGAATCCGACAAACCTGAACCTATCCTGCAGCCCGCTCTTTTCAACCATCTCTTTATAATACTCTCCTGCAGGGCCGTCGCCGACAACGACAAACTTTATACTGCTGTCCAAGATTTTTGCGGCCCTTATCAATATCTCAAGCTTCTTTTCTCTGCTCAGCCTGCCTACGTAAAGCACGATTTTGTCCTGCCTGCCTTGGAATAGCTTGCGCCTGAGACTTCCGCCACGCACCCCTGCATTGAAATAATTCTGGTTAAGCCCGTTGGGTACCACATGCACCTTGCTTCTGATTCCGTGCTTCTGCAGCATGCGCCTTATGGAATCGCTCGGCACGATTATATTGCTTGTGCTGTTGTAGAAAAACCTTGTGTATTTCCATGAATACCTGAAAAACAGATTTTTTATGTACTTGTTCTTAGGCGCGTATTCCTTCAATATTGACTTGTCCATGAAGAGGGTATGAAAACTCGAGACGACGGGAATCCTGCTCAGTTTTGCGGATACGATACCTGAAAGCCCCATTGTAAAAGGAGTCTGCACGTGTATTATATCCGGATTAATCCTATAAAGCCTCAGCGAGCTGAGGAAAGGGAACAGCGCGAGATTGTATTGAGGGTAATTCTTGAATTTTATGCCTTTTATGACAATCACGTTTTTGTTCCTCGACTTGAACCTTGTGGCGCTGTCGCCGCTCGTGAATATATATACCTTATGGCCTCTCCGCTTGAGCTCCGCGCTAAAATTTACTATGGACGTGACAACGCCGTCGACTGCAGGAATATAGGAATCTGTGTAAAAAACTATTGTCAATGGTTTCAAATCAGCACCATAATTAGCCTGTGGATAAAAGAAAGAGATTGGAAAGGCATTTGAAAAAGCAAATTGCAGCTTAAGATCATGGATCGAGGCCTGCTAAACAATTATTGCCTGGCCTCCTGCCGCCTTTATTTTGTCCTCTGCCTTCTTTGAAAACTTTGACGCCTTAATTGTCACAGGCCTGGAAAGATTTCCATTACTGAGGATCTTAAAGCCTGGAAAATCGAGCTCTGGCTTACCCTCGTCCATTCTGCTTATCTGCGCGAGCGTAACATAGTCGAAGGCCTTCCTGTTCGGATTGACAAACCCCTTCGGCCTGCCTATCAGCTCGGGCGCCTTCGCAGTATACCATGTAAAACTGTGTTTTTTGCCGCCGTTTCCAACGCCTCCTCTGTCGCCGGCGCCCCTGCCGTTCTTTATATTACCTCTGCCCCATCTCCTTGCTCCAAGGTGCTTTCTTGATTTTTTATCTTTTCTTACTACCATTTTAATCATTCATAAAGTTATATTCTGTTAAATCTGTTAAAATTAAATCTGTTAAATCCGATGCTGCTTAATAGGTTTAATTTGGCAGTTGGATTTTTATCTTTGAGGTTATACCATCCTGTTAATTAAATCATTTATGTGCTCGCCCATATACCCGAGTGAGCCGCCCTGCTTGAAATTAAGCTTTGTGCTCTTGAATCCGTGCCTTGGCGGATGCAGCCTGAACACTGCCTTTAGCGTATTTATATCTGCCTTGTTTGCAAGGATATCCTCAGCGCTTTGCTTTATCTCGTTCTTCGCAAGCAAAGCTGCAAGATTCTCCTTGTTTATCTCTCCATATGCGACGTAGTTTTCGCACTGCTTTATCATGCCGAAATATGAGTCAGTCACGTTTAGCAGCACGCAGTTGTTTACATAGTTAAGATTCAGCCTTTTCATTGTCTCTTTTATGTTTGCCCTGACATTTACTCGGCCCCTTATCCTTACCACTGCAATGAGCTTGTTATTTAGGGTATTATTCATAATAAACACGATATTTTAAAAATAATTTAAGATAATTTAGGTAATAATTTTTAGGTAATAATTTAGATGCTTAAAATAATAATGGAATATAGATAACGGAATAATCCGAAAATGAAAGTTAAAATTTAAAATTTAAACGATAAAAGAATGCAAATTCCGCATGGCCGATCCGAAAGACTACCGCCTTTAAAAATCCTCTGCAATAAGCCGACAGCAAATAACTATTATATTATCATTGAGAAAATATTTAAATCTTTTATTTATAATCTGAGTTTTAAATAAAAGCAGCAACTTCAGGACATGCGAGCTGCATGCGGTCATTTATCCTTGTTTTCGTCGATTTTTTTCTGTTTTTCCCTTTCCTCTGCGGCCTTCTCCCTGTTGATCTCGCGCTGTTCCTCTGCCTCGCTTTCTTGCTTCCTTTGGGTTTTCTCCTTTTCAAGTATCTGCTGCAGGTGCCTCCCAAGAATAGTATCCCCGAACGCTGCTTTTTTCTTGGCTTCCGAAATAACTGCATATTCTTTCGCTATATTCTTAAGCTGTGATTTGCTACTCATCAGGCGCGTTGTTTCGGCAGTCGCAAAATCCACGGCGCTGCGCAGGTATTTTTCATTTACCGTGTCATTCGAATCCGCAAGTGCATTACGCGCTGTTGACAACGACATGCCCTTGTCACTAATCTTGATTTCATTAAGCGAACGAGCTAAGCCTGGATCAGTTTTCACTGCCTCCGCCTTCAGATAATCATATGCTTCGCGTGTGACAGGCATGTTTCCTATTTTCTGCTTGAGCAGTTCCAGGACCATTGAATTTGCGAGATCTGAAGGGGCTCCTGCACTATAATCATTTATTTTCTGGCTCACCGCGTCTAACAAAGACGGATCCTCATTTTTAAGGCGGGATATTAAATTTGATTTGAAAAGCTCTGTATGCATCTCCTGAAAATGCTCGTGCATGTTTTCGTTGACTCTGCCTGCAAATGCACTTGTGCTTTTCTCAGTCGTTTCTTTTACAATCAATGCCGCCTCGCG
>JAMCYJ010000036.1:6849-15427 GCA_023474155.1 Candidatus Martarchaeota archaeon
TCATAATCAAAGCCCGCCAAATGAAATATTGTTTTCTTGGATTTTGCCTTTTCAGACTTGGCAGCTTTCTTTTCAGAAATTTTATTTATGATTTTTTGGCGCTCTTCCTCCAGCCTGCTTTTTTCACTAGTTAATGTGCTTAGCTTGCTGGAAACCTGATTTTCCTGCCTCTCTTTTTTTTCTAGCCTGCCGAAAGTCGCGCCGCCGATGGACATAAGCACAAAGCCAGAAGCAGAAATTCCTGCGGGCGCTGCGGCGGCTGCGCCGCCGAGCGCGCCTGCTGTTTTTCCTTTAATCAATGGGGTTTTTGTTAGAACTGAGGCTTTATTGGAAGCCGCAGAGTAGTTCTGAGCCATCTCAAACATCCTGCCTGCCAGTTTCTGCTTTGTTTTTTTCCGCTCCTTAAAATATTTAGGTACGCCTTTTGCGGTTCTTTTCCTTGCTTCCTTCAATGCGCCTGCGCTTGCGCCTGTCTTTATATTTCCTAGAGATCTGAAACCCTTGCCAGCACCCCTGCTTCCCTGCGAAAAACCAAGCAGGGAGCTAAGCCCAAAAAAAGAAAAAAAGTTCATGCCTCTTGAAAGCCCTGCCGCAGCTCCTATGAGTATTATTATCACTATTATAGGCACCAATGTCAATATCGCGCTGAAGCTTAGAAGAATCATTTTCTCATTCTTTTTTTGCTTTGTTCTTTTTTACTTTGTTTATGATTATTGTTATATCCTTCTTTTGATGAAACTTTTCTTAAAAGTTTCTTTTGATGAAACTTTTCTTAAAAGTTTCTTTCTTGATTGAACTTCTTTCTAAGAAGTTCACTTCTTGATTGAAACTTTTGCAGCAAAGCTGCAAAATTTTAGCGACTTTGTTGCTAAACTTCTTTTTTAAAGAAGTTTATTTCCTAAAAGTTTCTTATTATATATTGTCTTTTTCATTTTTAATCCTTGCCTTTATTTGTTGTTGCGCCTCTTGCTCCCTCGCGTACCTGCATGCTTGCGTCGGCTGCGCCGCCTCCCTGCGATGGCTGCCGCGATCGCCGCCGCGACCAGCAGGGCCAAGCCTGCTATTCCCTCGGCGGCATTGATGTTCCCGAAGCTCAGGAGATAGCTCCCGATTGGGAATGATATCGCAGTAGAGTTGGGCGCGTTCACGTACGCGTATTCGAGGGTATTAGCAGTGTATTTGTTGTTTACATTGCTGAGGAACTCGTTCGGCCCTGTCGAATATGACAGATTGGTCTGCACTATTATCTGAGGCTCGGGCGCGGGGTCTCCGTAATACACGGCTATTATCTTAGCAGTACCCGTGCCACAGGTGTTGAATGAATACGAAAACTGCCCATTCACGACAGGGACGACTGCCATGAGGCCCATTTCCGTAGTAAGCGTACCTGTGCCGTTCACGAAATCAGGGCTGCAGTACGCCTTGAACCCATTGAGGGTGCCTGTTGTAGGAAGTCCGTAATAGCCGTATATATTGCAGTTATATTTCGGTAGCTGGAGCAGCGACTTTGCGATCGGTTTGCAGCTGGCGGGCGCGTGGAACGTCACTGTGCTTGCAATATTCGGGCCTGATTCCTTGGCCTGGTATCCTGTCATTATCTGCTGCGCCTGGCAGATATATTGCGAGAATTTATTGCTCTGCTTGGCGCTGCAATCCGGCTGGGTTATGCTCGCAAGGGGATTTGCAACGCTGCAGTTGTACATCGGAAGCCCGAAGGCGCAGGTCTGGGCCGCAGTGTAGTAGCCGTTGCTGAGCCCTGGCCCCTGGCCCTGGTCTATCCCGTAGTAATTAAGGTTTGAATCATAGTAAAGATACATGTTCCCTGCGTAAAGCGTATCGAGTATCGAGCCTCCGATTTGAGCGACATTGCCTGACAACGAAACAGCTGTCTGATTTGCATTGTTCGGATTCACCTGCTCGCCGGACTGCATGTTAATCGAGATTATGTTCGCGAAGTCGACGTCGATAGGCATCGATATGATATTGTTGAACCTGTCGACATACGTGTATACAAGCCTGTTGTAGCCCATGAGATTTGCCCCGATCTTGTTCTGCGAGTTCTGCATGTTGAGGTAGATCCTGTTCTTGTATGTGTTAAGGCCGTATAGCTCTGTTATGTTTAGGTATGTCCTGGTTGTCGACGGAATGTAGCTGAACGCAGGCGCGGGATAGAACGGGAAAGGCACGGGCAGGTAATAGCTTGTGGGTATGCCGACTCCTGACAGAAGCCCTGTAAGCACGGGCTTTACCGGAACCGCGTCCTCTACTGAATAGGAATTGTATGCCGTGCCGCTGAGGCCGATCTGCGCAAAGCTGATCATTTCATAGGTATAATTCCTTGCGGACTCCACTACAAGGGGCACAGGATTGTAATACTGCCCGATTATCGAGGAATTGATGTACATCTCGCCGAAAAGCCTGTTCGTGAACTGGTTGAAATCGAGCACCGGCGGTATTATCAGATTCTTGTCGGAGAGATTTGGCTCGTAGTAATAATTGTTGTTTATATACTGAAGGAACGTCTGCCCCCCCTCTATCCTGTTTATCAGGTTGTTGCTCTTGGGCGCAAGCACTGCCTTTGCGGTATACGCGCTGCACGAGGTCACTGAATTGGAATCCGATGCGCCGTAAGTCAGGCTCTGGGTGCAGAGATAGGAGGACGTCGAATTAAGATTAGGATTCGAATCGACAATGCTCTTTATGAATGTGACAGAGCTCGGGGCGGCCTGGTTAGGCGCAGGGGCCTTGTTGAAGTTGAACGAAGTCCCGCCGAGGCCTAGCAGGAAATTGGATTTCGATAGAGGTGAATTGAGATTCTGCCATGTAAAAGGATTGTTTTGGTTTGTCCCGCCGAGGCCTACGAGGTTGGGGACGGCGGGGAAAGGCGCCGGCAAAGGAGGGCATATATTGGGAATCGTACCAGGGACCTGGACTTGGATCAGAGACCCTGTTATCAGCGCAGGGCTCCACTTCTGGGTCACTGAATAGACGACGTTGAATGGAATAAGATAGTAGCCGTAGATTGAGGAGTTCGCTGTTGTGATTACCTGTGTTTTCGGCAGGGCGCCTGGATTCGACGGCGACGCGGAAGCCGCAGATGAGGATGAACCAGATGAGGACGATGAACCCGATGAAGTGCATGTTTGAGTCGCGGAAAGCGTGCTTTTGCTTATCGAGACGCAGTGCGTGCCGAGAGGTATCAGCGAGGAAAGGAGGTTTGAGAAGCCGAGATAGGTCAATGAACTGCCTAGGTTCTCGGAATAGTTGAATGGGCTTGGCGTGACGAGCAGAGGGGGATATACTGACCCGAGGCCTGCGCTCTGCACGAGTTCGCAGCTCTGCATCGAACTGGAGAGCGCCGCGCCGGAAGGCGTTGCCATGGGCTCGTTTATGTAGCACATGTATCTCGCATTTCCGAAATAAGAAGGTATTGAATAATTGTAAAGCTGCATCTTGAATGCAAGAAGCTCTGTATAAGGCTTCTGCCCGCCCTGGCTGAGGGAGGAATGTGCGATGAGGAATCCCGTGCCGTTATAATTAGAGCTAAAGCCAAACGAGGAGAGCCCTATGTCTGATCCGAAATCCGCCCCTGTTGTCGCGCTAACTGTAGAAGTTCCTTTTTGCAGCAGGGGTATGAGCACAGGGCACATTGGGACATTGTTTGAGCAGTGCGTCGAGAGCCCTACTGCGCAGGTTCCCGGGGCGTCGAGAGTCCCTGTGCACGAAGGGGATGATCCAGCAGGCGCTCCGCTGGAGGCCTGGGATTCTGGTGTGGATGAAGCAGGCACTGCGCAGGCGTATTCCGTGCTCGTACTAGAGGCGGGCACGACGCTTTCTCCTGCCGGGCATGTATCGCACTGGTACCCTGTCGATGGATATCCCGGCTTAGGCACTTTCGAGCCTGAAGAGCAGGATGCAAGAATGCCTGACGTATGGCTTACTGCGGGCGTGCCGACAATACAGTTGCTGCCTGAAAGCGTGCCTGTCGCGCATGTCAAATGCATCGGAGCAGGCGCTGGCTTTGAGCTTGCGGTCTTCGCGGCGCAGGCATTGCCCATCGCAGTCACCTGCCATTCGCACGAGCCTATGCAATTGGCATAGGTTTCAGTGCTGCACGCGGGCGTGACGCCGCTCGAGGGCGTGCTTGCGATTCCAGTTGCTTTTATAAGCGGGCCCAATGGAAGGTAATTTGTATGGAACGGACTTCCAGCGGGATACAATGCAAGCTCTCCTGCAGGCACGGTGCATCCGTTGATGCAGTAGGACAAATAGTCGCTCGTCGCAGTGCCCGTGCCGATGGATATATTTACTGACAGCGGCCAGCCGTACGGAGGATAGACGCGCGTTGAATTTACAATTTGGGCTATATTCACGCTTGATGACAGGTAGTCATAAACAAAATACGGATTAACAGGAACCTGCTGGTTACCTGAGAATGCTTGCAACATCATCATCGCCGATGGCTGGTTGTTTCCGACCTGGAATCCCCAGTAGTCGAGCACGTAAAGATTGCCCTGGGACTCTACAATCGCAAGCGGAATATGCATAGAATACTTGATCGAGTCCGACGGAGAATACGCTTTGCGCAGGACTGAGGAGTTGTAAGGCCCCCCCATCGAAAGATATTGCGCAATGTTGAACGTCTTGGTCGGCGTCGAATATGAAAGAATGATGTTTCCCGCAAACGAGAAGTCCTGGGATGCAGGGATTTTCTTTGTTGCTGCATATGTGCATGATGCGGTTGAGGCATAGGTTGATGAGGCATGCAGCGTTTCCCCGCTACCAGGGCATGTCCACCCCGACGCAGGCGTGCTGTCACAAACTTGAGTACCAGTATTGTATGTCGTGCCGCCCGGGCATACAGGCGTTGAGGCTTTTACCGTCACGGACTCGCATGCCATGCCGCCTGTGCACCAGTACAAAAAGCATATAGGGGCTGCTACTGATTCCCATGCGCAATTCGGTGTGCTTTGGCAACTTGCCTTGGAACCTTGCAAACTACATTTCCCTGACGGAACAGCAGAAACCCCCTTGGGGCTCACTGTGCACACCTGATATTTCGGATTGAAAGAGCCTGCGCCTGATGCGCATGATGGAGGATTAGCAGTTGTTGAACAGGTCGTAGAGCCTGAACTTAACAATGAGCCTCCTTGAGGGCAGGTATAATAGGGCACTGGCGTTGTCGGCGCGGGTCCGTTGTTCTGGTAGACAAGCACATTGTTAGGGATTAGAGGGGATGCAATATAAACGTACTGACCGCCGGGGGATACTGCAAACTCGTCTGTAGGGGCTGTCGGATTATTTATTGTTGAGATTTCGCACTTCTGCTTGCCTGAAGAAGGATTTTTTAAAAGCTCAAAAATCTTGAGCACTGTTTTTCCTGCTGAGGTAGTATACCCGAGCATAAACAGATCTCCCTGATAGTCGCTGGTAATGGAAGTAGGGATAAACGCGGCCACCAACGAGCTGCTTGAAGTGCATACGCTTGAGCTTGACGATGGCGCGCTCGGCGTGCCGCTGGAAGAAGCGCTCGGCACGCATGTTGCTGTGCCAGAATCATAAGTGCAGCCAGAAGTGCATATTCCGCCTGGCAGCAGGTAGCAGGAAGACGAGAACTTCAGGCTTTGCGCTGATCCTGCTGATCCTGCTGATCCCGCCCCTGCAGCCGCATCGACAGAATTGCCTGAAACAGGCGTTGCATTCAGGGACGATGAAACAGGCGTTGGGACAAAGACCGAAGGAATTCCGCTGCTAATGTAGCTGCTCAGAGTGCTCCACGCGCTGCCGAGCGCATTCTGTATCGTATTCAGGGCCTGCCCTGCCTTTTCAATAGTGTTTGTGTAGAACCCACCGACATTTCCTGACGCCGCAGAAACATGCTTCGAAAACCATCCGTAGTTTATTGTTCCGCTTGCGACGGGTATTATCGTTGTCACGTAAATGGTGTTCGATTGCTGTGTGACAGAATTCTTCCAGTAATTTTTCCATGCATTCTGCCATGCCGAATAGGAAGGGGACGGGAGCCCAACAGGGCCTGTGACTGTTCCTGGCTGGTATATTGAGAGATTGTAATAGCCTTTCGGTATCGGCTGCAGTATTATAAGGTTTTCGTCAATGGTCTTTGTATTGTAAATAATGCACCACGGCCCCCAGCAATTGGTCGAGGCAGTCTGGCTTATTATATATATGTCTCCTTCAGGAGTCACTGTTGCATAAACAGGGTTCGGAATCTGTATCGGCCCTGAAAAAGGAGTATAGCCTGCGGGCTGGCTTGTATGCTGCGGAGTTACAGACACGGATTTGCTCGGCGTGCCGCTGGAAGAAGCGCTCGGCACGCATGTTGCTGTGCCAGAGTCATAAGTGCAGCCAGAAGTGCATATTCCGCCTGGCAGCAGGTAGCAGGAAGACGAGAACTTCAGGCTTTGCGCTGATCCCGCACCGGTCTTGTTGCTGTCGGAAAGCGCAGGGCCGTAGGACTTGTTTGAACCCGCAAGAGGCGTTATTGCCAACGAAGACGCATTGAACTCTGAAATAAATGCTTTTCCTATTCCTGGCAAAGTCGACGCTGGGCAGGAGTTTGGATTCTGCGCGCAAAACTGCGCCACAGATGCGGCATTGCAATTATGTGCGCCGCCGCTAAAGCAGTTTGCAAGAGACTGCGAAGAAGACGACTGCGCATTGCCAATCGTAGTCAGAAATGAGGACTTTCCGTTGGCAATGAAATAATCGCTATGGGGATTGTTCGCATATTTTGTACTCATTATGCTTGCGACTTCAAGGGAATTGAATGAAAACATGTTTGACGGGAATTCCTCAAGCATGTATCCGCTTGACGTCTTTACATTGACGAACATACTGGAATTCAGCTCAAGCTTCAAGGGATCGAGGTAGTTTCCGGGATTGAGGAAATTATGCGCGCTGTAGAGGTCGTATGAGCCGTTAAGGTAAAGAAGGTAATTTCCTGTTATGTCGCTTTGTATGACAGGTATGCTTATATTGTAAAGAAGATACGGGAGGATAGGGACTTTGCCCCATGACGTAAGCGAGCTTGCGCCCTGCTTTGTAGTTGACGGCGCAGTCGGAATTATTATGTTTGAATTCGCTATGGAATTTATCGCGCTTGTCTCTGAATAGGAATAGGAATACTTGCATGTGTACTGCTCTGTGCAAAGAGAGATAGGAGGGGATACAGGTGTGGGAGGAATCCAGACAGGGCAAAGCAGCGGGCCGAAAGGCTGGCCGAACGGCAAGCCGACCCATGGAGACATCAACCTATATGTAAAATAAAAATAAAGACCCTTGCTGCTAGTCTGAGTAAGCTCGCTCGTCGGAGCATTCGCGAAATCAGCATACCTTGCGTTCCATGTCCATATCCCCTGCTGCGCGCCGGAAGGCACGCCTGAATAAATATTTGATTGGGAGTTGTATGCATTCGAGATGTTGTAGAGGTCATTCGAAGGCGCGGCAAATCCGTTGTCTCTAGCAGACCCGGAATACGCGAGATTTGTCTCTGAACCTGTGCCGGGGCTCAGAACAAATATGTTATTAATCTCTGCATATGCCGTCCTTCCGTTCTGGCAGAAGCATGAAAACGCATACATCGAGCCAGGATACGGCAAGCCCATTGTCCCGCTGTACGATCCTGTGTTCCATGAATAATTATTCTGAAGGACTATAACTGAAAGAAGAGGGATTTTCGGCGCAAGGCATTCGTCGCCGCCGATGAATGAGCTAGGGTTCGATGCAAAATATTGAGGTGTATTGGAGGGATCCGGAGCCTGCGGGCAGGTAATAAGCCACTGCGCGTTCTGCTGATTGTAGTTAAGGACTTTTTGCGTAAGCGGGGTGACGCTCGGCAGCGTTGTCGTGCTTGGCAATGGAACAAGAACGCCCTGCTCTGCATCAGGGTAATTCGTGGTAAACGCGACTGCGGTTATATACTCGCAGTTAAAGAATGTGGCTGACCTCTGGTTGAAGCCGAGAGGGAAATAACCAACTGTCGGCGATGAAAGCTTTGTTATGAGATTTTGCCCTGGGCCTGTATTCCAAAAGCAGCTGGTAATCGACGGAATCCCTACCTTCCCGAACAAAATGCTTCCTTTCGCGATTTTTAGCGTGAGCTTTGCGGCTGAGGAAAACCCCATGAAAGAAACAGACAATAAGATAAAAACAAATAACAGGGAATATATTTTCATTGAGTTGCGGGCTTTCCTGTTTGTTTTATCCATCTATTCACAACATTAAAATTAATGCTTTTGCTATATAAAACATATGCATTGATGATAGTGAAATTCTGCCTAAATACCAAATATACAAGAGGTATAAAATTATATAAGTATATAATACAAATTAATATTTAATATTATCGGATTTTGCGTAAGATGAGTATATGGCAGACAGGATAATAGAAGTCAGCAATGTTTCAAAAAGCTTTAGGACATACGAAACAGGAAATGGCTTTTTAGGAGGATTTAGAAAAAAGTATAGCATGAAAAACGCGATTGAAAACATTAGCTTCAGCGTCAGCAAAGGAGAAATTGTGGCGCTCATAGGCAGGAATGGAAGCGGAAAATCAACA
>JAMCYJ010000010.1 GCA_023474155.1 Candidatus Martarchaeota archaeon
GGGAGGCGTTCGACAGTGCGCGGTCATTTACCAAAGAACTCGGAATCAGCGCGGGCGTAGAAATAGAGGATGACGAGGCAACAAGATTGATAGAGGAATGCAAAGAGCATGGCGCGTTGGTTGCGCGGCTTCCTGGAGCAGGCGGAAGGGATTCTATAGCCACCATCGCCATCGACGGCAAATCCTATTCAGAACTGAAAGAATTTCTATCCGGAAAAAAAGAATTAAAATTGCTTGAAGTGGCTAAACCTTATTAAGGATTTTATAATCAACCGCAAACAACTTAATCAAATATGTTGAAATAATCCATTGCATTATGGCAAAACATGGTTATAATACTGTTATTATCATTTCATAAAATGTTGTTTTACTTTTCATGGCTCCTATAATCCCCTGCGTTGTCCTTATTATTATTTATTTTATAATAAAATATATAAATATATACTTTGGTAAATATAATTAATTATTCGCGCCTAATAATATCTATCAAAATAATATCTATCAAAATAATATCTATCAAAATAATATATTGGTTATATGCCAACTTCTGTAAGGGGGATTGTTTCATGCGCAAATCACATTGACGGAGAATACACCATCTTCTCGGATAAGCCGATCAATGTAAAGTCGAACATCGTGCTGGAGCTGTATGATATTGTCTCATTTGACGGAATAGCGGCAGCCGAATCAGGGATGTATACCCCAGATATTATAACTATCGAGGGGAGGTCAAGCAAGCAGGAACTTGCAGGGCGCATAGCACAGTATGTGCATGCTGCTACTGAATTGCTGGGCTTCAGTGAAAACAGAAAAAATATGCTTGCCAGACTGCAGGCAATGGTAAAAACAGAGGCTGTGCTAAAAATCTTTGATGCCCTCGAGCTATGCGCCGCAGAATTCATACAGTCTTTCTTTTCAGGATCCCCGATTATAATAAGATTCCATAATGATGGGGACGGGGTAAGCGGAGGTCTTGCGGTTTATTCCGCCATGATGAGGCTGCAGGAAATCTTCGTAAACAAAAATATATTTTGGGAAATGCAGCGTACGATATCGTACGATCCCGACTCTTATATAAATGACGATCTTGTATTCAGCAATTATGACAGTGCGGAAAAGCCGCTTCTTATAATCATAGATTTCGGTTCATCAGATGCCAGCATTCCCCAGATAAATGATGCTGTCAAGAAATACAAACTGATCTGGCTTGACCATCATATATACGGGAACATACCCCTATTTGACTCTTTGCAATGCTATATAAATTCATGGAACTTTGGAGGCGACTCAAACATAACAGCAGGGCTGATAGCGGGCGTATTTTCTTCCTTTATTGCAGATGCAGGCATTGGCCATTTAATTGACGCCTCTCTTGTAAGCGACCATAGCACCTACGCGCCAAATTCGGCAAGCGCGTCAGAAGCCTCAACAGTGCTTGATTTTATTACAGGGACAAGGGCTTATAGCAGCATGGGCATAGGAGAAATCTACAGGCTTGTGAATGACAGCGCAAAAATGCATGAAATGTATGAGCATGCAGAAAATACCTTCAATGAGCAGATTGAAATCGGCCTTAGCAACCTGAAAATTCATTCAAATGGCGATATGCGCATATGCACGCTTAATTTTGATAAGATAAAGGAAGAGAACAGGGATTATATACTTCCTGGGAGGTAC
Organism: Candidatus Martarchaeota archaeon; assembly: GCA_023474155.1. Taxonomy (GTDB): domain Archaea; phylum Micrarchaeota; class Micrarchaeia; order Micrarchaeales; family Micrarchaeaceae; genus JAJZMY01. The sequence goes on from JAMCYJ010000010.1 coordinate 1,678, forward strand.
AGCTCAAAGCTTCAGGATGTGATTTCGGCAAAGTACGGAAATGCAGTGACAATAGTGTACTACAACAGATTCATTTCTGTGAGGATAAGCAAGGGCATCTCGGAGCGCATCGGCCTTATAAGCATGCTCAATGGCATAAAAAATTCATTTTCCGATGTCGAATCATGCGGGGGGCATGCAGAGGCTGCAAGCATAAAGATGAAAAATCCAGATGAAGGCCCGCTGATGACAGTGGTGCGCGAGCTTATAAAGCAGATTCAGAGCAAGGCTGCGCAGGGATAATCAAATACTCCTGTAATACCAAGCGGCGGAAATTCTTGGATTGAAAAATGGTTAAGCAGCAATTGAGAGCTATGGCAAAATAACTTAGAGCTGCAAAATAATTTTAGTGCGTATTTTTTAAGTTTGTTGTTTATCATATTTTATTGAAATTGTTTAAAAATTTAAGATTTTCAATAGCTTCTATAACTAAAACAAAACGGATTCCATGGCGCGCGAAGAGAGAGACAAAACAACATTTTTGGGAAAAAGTTTAATCAAAAAGATAAAAGTAATAACAGAAAAGCGCAGAGCGCGATGGAATACTTAATGACATACGGCTGGGCAATACTCATCATCGCGGTAATCCTCGCGGCGTTCGACATCCTCGGAGTTTTCAACGGAAGCGCGTTCATAAGCTCCTCGTGCCTTTCAACGCAGGGATACTTATGCAGCAGCCCTGTAATGGCTGCGAACGCGAACGGACCGAATCTCCTGAGTTTCAATTTCGAGCAGGATACAGGGCAAACGATATACGGAGTGTCATTCGCATGTTCGGCGTCGTCAAACTCATCGACAGGAATGCCCAATGCAAATACGGCCAATGTATTTCAATTCGCAACCGCGGCAATGTCCTCAGGATTCTCGCTGAATATTTCAGGGATGCAGTGCTACGGCAGCAATGCAAACCTTTTTCAAGGCAACCCTATAGGAGCTGTTTTTGCAGGTACGCTGTGGATTCAATATACCACGGTGCCTGCATCGACTATAGTATAGGAAATTAATAATCGGAAACATCAACCATCAAAGAATGCCTCCTAAAAGCTGACCGTAAAATAGTCTTGAGTTCTGGGAGAGATGCATAAGGTTTTGTGCCAACCCACTTTTTGACATTGCGCCAGTATATCTCCACGGGATCAAGTTCAGGACTATATGGTGGTATTTGCAGAAAAACTATATCGTTATCCTTGATGTATTGCCTCACTAT
>JAMCYJ010000028.1 GCA_023474155.1 Candidatus Martarchaeota archaeon
GCTCGTTTGCGAATACATAATATTTGAACTCCTGTACAGAGTTGTGAGGTGATATGACTGTAATATTATTGCTGAATCCTGGCAGACCTTTGGAGGATATGATAAACGGTGTGTCAGATACCCCAAGATTCTTTATTAATACTGTAAATGCACTCGGCTGCCCTAAACCAGCGTTTATACTGCTGTTCTCAATGCTTATATTGTAAACTTTAGGGGTTATGTAGATTGTCGCGTTGAAATTCAGCGTACCCAGCTTCGAGTAGTTTCCGATGTTTATCGCTTTAAAATGCATTTTGTAAAGGCCTTCCTTTGCAAGAGGCGAGGGCTTTATTTCTATCGTCAGCACCCTGTTGTTAAGCGATGAATTTTCAACTGTCCAGTTTGCAGGCATATCATATGCATTGAATTTATTCCACCCAAGATTATAAACTGTCCTGTTTGGGCTCTGGGTCTGCGCATCTATTGATATAGAGAATGTTTGGCCGGGTCCGTCTTGGCCAAGGTACACGGTATTTGCAGCGCTTGCGTTCACGGTCATATTGACAGGATGCACGATATTGACATACGTTCCGTTCGCAAAGCTGAATCCTACCATAATCAGGATGCCGATAAAAGCAAATAATGCATGTGCACTTCTCAATCGATGCGCCTTATTATAAATTCAAAATTTCTGCCAAATAATATTCTCCTCTAACATTCTTAAATATTCATTTTTATTAATACGGGCCTAATGCAAGTAGCCGGATCCAAATAACCGCTATTAATTAATAAATTGCCTATATAATATTTAGTGTTTCTGTTATAGCAGTTGCATAGATGGTATCATGTTTAACAAAATGGGGAGACAGAGAAAAATTTTTGCATCGAAGCCGAGAGTGGATAACGGCAAAAAAAATCCGCCTGCGCCTTTTATTATAATAGCCTCGGCAATAATAATCTTGCTTGCGGTCGGCGTAGGCGCGATGGCTTTTCACCCGGCGGGCAAGGTGATTCCGCAGATAAATTCAAAATACGCGACGAATCTCAGCAAGTCACCGTTCCTGTTTGAGCTGAACAATACAGAATACGCTGTTTACCTGCATTCTGCCTCTGCTTCATCTGCTGACATATACGTGCAGAAACTCCCTAATTTCATCAATAATGTACTTAGCGTCGAACTGCATGAAAACAACTCCACGAAGATAAACTTGGGTTCGGTTTATGCCGATCTTGAAATAAAGCTCAATGCAGTTTCAAAGAATTTCAATTCAATAAACATCTCAATGTATCCGCTGCAGCAGTATCTGCTTATAAAGCCCGATTCAGGCAGCATAAGCATTGTGACTTCCTATTCCCAGCCTTCATCAACTACTGCACCAAGCCAAAATTCAACAACGTCTTCCCAACCGCCAACAACAAGCACCTCAACCACGACGACAACCTCGCCGTCGTCTACTACGACTACCTCTTCTTCATCTTCCTCAGCGAATGAGTCGCTTGCGCTTAATTTAATTAAGGCAAACAGTTATTATGTGTTGATGCAGAACTATTCGGCAATGTACGCAAACGCCGCGAGCAACTGCACATCATCGTTGTACAATTCAAGCTATCTTGCAAAATACGGGAGCAATCCGCCCGCGGGTTCGTACCTGAATGCAAAGTCAAATTCCCCGTCGCAGATAAGCATGGGCGAATCCGCAAAAGGCGCAATAGTTTCATTCTCCTATAAGTCAGTTTCGTCCGTGCCTGCCATTGCAGGAACAGTGCTTGTACTAAGTGTGGATGTATCATCCTCTGCAATTTCCAACTCAACATTTTCTGGAATTTTCTCTGGCTCTAATTACCAGACAATGCTTTCAAATTACCATACTATAGCGGGCGTAGGCAATGCATGCGGGATATACGTCGTATGATTTTTCGTACCAATTGAGCGAAAGCGCGGTTTTATGGAGGAAATAGAAATTCAGGACTTCAAGAAAATAGACCTGAGAGTAGGCCTGATTTCCGAGGTTCAGGACATAGGGACAAAAAAACCGATGTTCGTGCTCACTCTGGATCTTGGAAGCGAAAAAAGGACAGTCGTTGCGGGAATAAAAAGCGCGTTCGCCAAGGAGGATCTCGTCGGCAAAAAGGTCGTGTTCGTCTCCAACCTCGCCCCGAAAAAGATAATGGATGTCGAGTCGCACGGCATGCTGCTGATAGCTGACGACGGCAAATCTCTCTCGCTGGTATCCCCTGCATCTAATATAGAGCCTGGCGCGAAGATAGAATAACAGGGGAATAATAAATTAGAGAATAAAGATTTACTGCATAACGCATTGATATATATGACGCACCAAAGCATTGAAAAAGCCCTGAACCTTGTAACGCGCAGGGGTTTTATAGTCCCTGCATTCTCGATATACGGAGACCTTGCGGGCTTCTACGATTACGGCCCGCTAGGCGCAAGGATAAAGCAGAGGCTCACCGACCAGTGGCGCAGGTTTTTCATAGACAGGATGGGAAACCTTGAAATAGAGACGACCATCATCGCGCCTGAAAAGGTGTTTGAGGCATCAGGCCATCTCAAGACCTTTACAGACCCTGTTATAACCTGCCTGAAATGCTCGTCCTCGTTCAGGGCCGACAAGCTGCTTGAAGAGCGCTATGAAAAGAATGGCGACAGTGCGATGAAGGAGAAAGTAAAGCAGCTGGGGTTTGAGGGCCTTGAAAAGCTTGTGGCAGCCACAGACCTGAAATGCGAAAAATGCGGGCAGCCTCTCGCATCGTCGAAGATAGAGAAATTCAACCTGATGCTCGGGACAGACATAGGGCCGCTGAACAGCATAAAAGGATATCTGAGGCCGGAAACGGCGCAGGGAATATTCATAGATTTCAAGTCGATATTCAGGATATACGGCTTAAAACTGCCGGTGGCGATAGGCCAGGTCGGCAAGGCGTTCAGGAACGAAATCTCCCCAAGGAACCTGCTTATAAGGATGAGGGAATTTTCGCAAATGGAGCTGGAATATTTCTTCGACCCTGAAGACGACGCGCTGGTCATAAACAATAGCCCTATAAGTGATGCGTTTCTTGATTCCTCAATTAATCTTCTCAGCGTGCAGGACCAGACCTCTGATTCTGCAGTCCCTTATGCGGATGTGACTATAAGACAGGCGCTTGAAAGCAAAATAATCCCCAACAAGCTTTTTGCGTTTGTGATATACCAAGAAAACGAGTTCATGCAGAGCCTCGGCTTCAGGAAAGACTCATTCAGGTTCAGGCAGATGCTTTCCAACGAGCTGCCGCATTATTCCAAAGGCAACATCGACCTCGAGGTAATGATAGGCAGCGGTTTTGAGGAGGTCGCTGGAAATTCGTACAGGACAAACTTTGATCTTTCAAACCACCAGGAGTTTTCAGGCAATGACCTGAGCGTAATGAATAATTTGAAAAAAGTGCTCCCGCACGTCGTGGAGATAAGCTTCGGCCTCGACAGGCTGTTCTGGAGCGCGATCGTGAACGCGGTCTCTAACGACGGGAAAAGGGATTGGGACTTGCTGCTCCTGGACAGCAGCATCGCGCCGTACGATTTTGCCGTGTTCCCGCTGCAAAAAGACGAGAAGCTGCTTGAAAAGGCAAGAGAGGTATTTTCAGCGCTGTCGAAAACAAAATCAGTTTATTTCAGCATATCAAACAGCATAGGCAAGAGGTATGCGAAGGCGGACGAGATAGGCATTAACAGTTCTATCACGGTCGATTTCCAAACCCTTGATGACGGCACCGTCACTGTCAGGGATATCAGGGACACAAGCCAGGTAAGGAAGAGCATAAGTGAGATTCTGAAACGATGACCGCATGATGCACGAAATGTCCTTGAATCCGGAGCCTTTCAACGAAATCAAGGAAGGCAGAAAAACAATAGAAGTGCGCATTTACGATGAAAAAAGAAGGAACGTAAAAATCGGAGATGAAATAGTATTCGGCAGGCTGCCGGACAGGACTGAAAAAATCGTCGTCAAAGTTGTCGGCCTTTCGGTTTTCGGCTCTTTTCGCGATTTATTCTCATCCCTTGAAAAATCCAAATTCGGGCACAGTGAATCTCTGACGCTGGACGAGCAGGTCGCGCTGCAAAGGGAGCATTACAGTGAGGAAGAGGAAAGGCAGAACCTCGTCGTAGGCATACACATAAGGCTTGCGCCCTTGCAGCAATAAAACGAATTAAATAATAAAAGATGTATAAAGTGAAAATGGCGCAGGCGATGCTTAAACCGAAAGACTTCAATCTCAAATATTCCTTTGAGAGCGGGCAGCCCCTGGGCTTTTACGCGGATTTTTCAGGAAGCGCGCTTTCATACAACATGCGGAGCCATACAGTGCAGGCGCGGCAGGACGCAGGGGTGCTGAACCTAAAAAGCGATTCTATTTTATTTGCAAAGGCAGAGGTCTCCTCAAGGTTCAGGCTGAGCGACAATATGGAGAGGATATACAATGAAATCTCGACAGACAGGTTCATGGAGCAGTCGATACAGAAATACAGGGGGCTGCGCGTGACGCTTAACGATCCATGGGAAACCCTTGTCGTATTCATAATATCCCAGAACAACAACATAAAAAGAATAAGGAATTCGACGCTAAGGCTTATTGAAACTTTCGGCAGGGCGACGCGATTCGGAAAGGAGTTTCCATCAATCGCTGATTTTTCAGGCGCCGCTGAAAGCGATTTCAAGGCGGCAGGTCTCGGCTTCAGGTCAAGGTACATGGTGCATGCGGTCGACTACTGCGCAAACAATCTTGATCTGCGCATGCTGAAAAACAAGGACAGCTGCAGTATAAAGCAGGAACTCATGCAGATTACAGGAGTCGGCGGCAAGATAGCAGACTGCGTTGCGCTTATGGGCTATGGCAGGCTCGAGGCGTTCCCGATAGACGTATGGATAAAGCGGGCGCTTGAAAAGGTATATTTCAGAGGCGACGCCATGAGCATGGATAGGCTGCAGGATTTCGCGATGGATAAATGGGGGAAATACGCAGGCTATGCGCAGCAGTATCTTTATTGGAACGCAAGGAACAACTTCAGCACGATCTAACAGTCACCCCCTGCTCGAATTTAGAATGATACGAGGCGATATTTTTAGAAGTAGACCGGTTCATAATGGTATTTTTTGTTTTTGAAGTCTTTATTTATATACGCCAGATATCTTGCAAGTTCTGCCGCTTTTCGTAATTGTTTGGCTGCTTCCGGCTGTTTATTCCTAATATAAGTCGATATTGTAAGGAGCTGCTTGTAAACCATGGCGTAATTATGGCATTTTTCATAGCCCCTTCGTACGTTTTCTTCAGCAGTTAATTTAGAACTGTAACCAGATGCCGTTCTAGTTTTAGGAATCTGCATTATGCTGTATTTTTTTCTTCATTTACATTTTTCATTTGTGCCATTTTATCAGCTATTTATCGTGACGCATTCCAATCCGCGAACGGCGCGAACCCCCAAACGAAAACAGATAATTAGATATGAAACAAAAATGATATATATTTATGGCAAAATTATATTATAGCAGCCATGAAAAGCAAAACAGCACTTTACTGATTGGTAATAATATCATTATAATTAGGTTTTGCTTTATATTGCGACGCATTAGCGCTGTTAAAACACCGATAATGCAAATGCCCTACACTCCATGCTGCTTTCCCTTATACCACTCAAACATATCCCTCCTTAGCTTGCAGATCGCATTGTTTCTGAAAAGCCCTCTTATCATTAGAGCATATTCCAGAGACATATCAAGGTGGTCATTGTTGTAAAATACCATTCCCTCGCATGCGAGATTCCCTTCAGCAGCTTTGCCGAATACAGTATTCTCATCGACAGGCTGCGGCTTTATTTTGTCTGCCATCCACTTTCTCTTTTCCAGGCTCCTCAAGCCCTTGAAGATATCGCTTATAAACTCGTACTTTTCATGGCTACTGCCTGCGTTCATGGCCTCTATGCTCTTCGGCCAGAATTTGAATGCCCTGTTTTCGGCAAGGAACTTAAAAGGATACCATATATAATGGTCCATACCATAGGCTCCTTCATTGATGTCAGGCCCTACAAGCTCCCCGTAGAAATTATTCGCGCCCCTGCCGGATAGCTCCTTATTGCCAAAAATATTATTCTCGACCGCCTTTATTATTCCATTGGCAAACCTGTTTCCTTCCTTTGACAGGAATTCGAGACTTAACCCGTTTCTTGTATAAAGCGACGGCCTGCCTTCCTCGACAACAAGATGCAGGTTGCTTCCGTCAAGCTTTTCGACAGCGATTGCGCTGCCAGTGAAAATCCATGAAAACCTTTCATCAAGCTCGTCTGTGCATACGTACCTGCCGTTAATCTCTTTCCTTACAAATGGGCTTTCAAGCTTTGGAAAGTTGTACACGTCCATCGAATCGTTTAAATTCCTGCAAGTATTTATTATATTGCAAGTGATAAATATTTAATTATTACTTTTATATACATAGTTATAGCATAATAAAAGTTATATATCATGGCGACGCCAGCGCCGTCATATTTTAGTTATCTTGAACTGCAGCTTCCTGTCCATCATTCCAGGATTCCATATAGGGTCCCATACGAGATTCAGCCTTACTTTACCTATATCCCTAATTGATTCAACTTTTTCCTGTATCTGCGCAAGTATCATGTATGTGAACGGGCACATCGGAGACGTCATTGTGACCTTAAGATCGACATTATTGTCGTTGTCGATCTCTATTCCGTATATGAGCCCTATTTCAACAAGATTTGCCTTTATCTCGGGGTCAAAGCATTTGCGCAGAGCTCCTACGACTTGTTTTTTAGTTATCATTTTCCGTGCCAAAAAATCATCAGGATTAATTATTTATAATCTCTAAAAATATAAATTAATCCTATAAATTCAGGTTTATTCGCGTCCTGCCATTATTTTTGGGAAAAACCCCTGTTTCGTTTTTAAATGAAGTGTAAAAAACATTTAAGAATATTGCTGTTGATATTTAATTTAATATGTGATAAAAATGGCGAAAAAAACAAATAAGTCAGTTTTCATCTTAGAATTCGTAGGAAGCCTTATCTTCCTTTGGTTGGCCTTTACGTCTAGAGGGGCGTTTTCAAACCCGTTATGGGCTAGCGGTTCGGCGAGTCTGTGGCTGCCTCTACTGTTCGGGGCTGCGGTAGTATCTTCAATTGCATTATTCCTAATAAGCTTCGCGCATCTCGTAGGCGTCGAGCATGAGATGATGGCCAATGGCGCAGTCCTGATGACACTTCTTGCCGCGGCATCGCTGATTGCGCTGGATTACACGTCCCAGTATTTCGTTCTGGTGCTGGTAGGATTCATCGTATCCTTTATAGGCACAGGGCTGAATTACGCAAAAAGGTAGGTGCATTTTCTTTTATTTTTTATTTTTTTTATTTTTTTATTATTTGTAAGACAAGAATACAATGGCTTTTAAACCGTGGGGATTGAGACAAAATCACTAATTGCCGTTTTTGTGTCTGCCCCGACTAAATCAAAGGAAGCCAATAAAATTTATTCGGGGGATTTCGCGAATAAAGATTTCATGCGGTTCTTCAAGGAATCCAGAACAAGATACTTCAACCTTTAGGTCATGTAGGACGCCATTTTATTTCCTGTTTCATTTTTATTTTACTTATTCATTGATCTTTTTTTGAGATAAATTCATTGTAGAACAGCACCGCCTGTATCATCGGGCCGTTTATAATTCTATTGTCTTTTATCATTTTCATTGCCTTATCAAGCGTAATAAATTCAACCTTTATGACCTCATGCCGTTCCAGCCTCTGCCTCTGCTTCTTTTCAGGAAATGCAAGGCAGAAGTACTGCATTTCGTTTGACACGCCTATGCTAGGGTAGGACTTGAACAAAAGCCTTATGTTTTTGCTGTCAGCTACAAGGCCTGCCTCCTCCATAAGCTCCTTCCTCGCCCTTTCGATAGGCGCCTCGTTTTTTTCAAGAGTGCCCGCCGGCAGCTCGTAAATGTATTTTTTTATGCTGGATCTGTATTCCCTGATCATTGCGATTTTGCCGTCGTATATCGCAAGTATGATTACCCCGCCGTTATGAATCATGTACTCAAACATTCCTGTTGATCCGTTAGGCATCTCCTCATTTTCCTGGCGTATGTAAAATCTCTTGAATTTATAATCCATACTATCATTATACTATTTTAATAAACAATTTAATATTATTTATGGCAAATATAAAAGATGTTATCCGAAACTGCAAGGCAAATAATTGAAAAAGGCGAGATCACGGTAAAGGTAAAAAGGGCGGGTATGACCCAAAACATAGAATTTAGGATAAAGAGGATACGCGCAGGCAATGTAGAATTCATCGAACTTTTTTCAGGCAGGGTTATTGATATGAATGAAATTTCAAGAATATCAAACGAATTCGGGCTGCCTGTGGAAGCATCGAACGGAAGGGCGTTTCCTAACGGCAAAAGCGCGCGGGATTTTATTGTAAGCTAAGCCTAAGCATCTGCTTGCGGCCCAGCAATAACTGATTTTATGAACCTCATACTATTTTCAGTTTATACGATTATTTCATTTTTCATAAGCTCTATAATCTATAAGTATGCAAGCGCGTATTTTGACTACCATAAAATCAGCGCCATTTCTATAGGAATAGGGGCGATTCCGATGCTGTTTGCTCTGCTTCCGAATCCGATAGCCTTATTCGCGACCTTGTCAAACTACAGGCTTGACTTTGCAATCGGCATCTCAAGCATATTTTTACTGCTAGGGTATGTGCTAAATTTCAAAACCCTTAAAACAGAACAGGTTACGAATACATTTGCGTTGGCCCAGATACAGCCGGCAATGCTCATAGCATTCGGAATATTTGTGATGCGCGAGCAGTTGTTTTTTAGCGAAACGGTTGCGCTCATGTTCTTAATAACAGGCACATTTCTCATAATAAGCAATGACAAACTGAAATTGAACAGGAAATTCATCCCCACGATATTCGCAAACGTGTCGTGGTCTATATACTGGTTCATAATAACATTTTTGCTGAATGCAAACGCAGATGCTGTTTCTGTCATATTTATGGCGAGAATGCTCTCGTTTGCCTTCGGCATTGTATTTTTGTTATGGTTCGATACGACAAAGATCTGGCAGAACCAGAAAAAGAAGTTGAAAGACAGTAATGTATTCAACAAAAAACTAAGCATGGCTGCTGCTCTGCTTTTGATAGCCGCCGCGCTTGCCGACGGCGCAGGCAATGTAGTCTTTGCAGTAATGGATCAGGCAAAGCATCTTGTTTTTGCGAGCATTTTCTTGAGCATACTGCCGGCCCTGATTGGGATATTCGCATATGTCTTCTTCAAGGATAAATTTTCAAGATTGCAGATTTTAGGCCTTGTGCTGGTAGTGATAACAGGCGTTGTGCTCAGTATATAGGCATGCCGAATTTCAGCGAATTTTCAAATTTTCCGCAAATATTAATAACTATTATATAAAATCTGTATAAAGGCAGGCAGGGATTCAATGGCAAGCAGTACACGCAAAATAAAACAAGGCGCAAAGCTCGCTAGCATTCAGGAGTTCGGCGCCGACGCAGCAAAAAACACAATGCAGTACACTTTGAGCAAGCTGTATGCCTCATTAATGTCGTTTATCCTTATTTTGTTTCTTGCAAGATTCCTCGGCGTGAACGATTTCGGTTTGTACACTGTGCTTTTCTCGTTTTATGTCATTTTAGGAATAGCCGGAAGCTTTGGCATAGGCACTGCTTTCAGGAACAAACTAGGAGACAAAAAGATTTTTAATGAAATACTTGTTACTGGGTATTCCCTTGCGATTGTTTTCGGGGCTGCGGTATCTATAATAGGCATTCTGTTAAGCAGCTATATGGCATCCCTTTACCCTGCGGCGCTTGCGCTGCATCCCAACCTCGCATTTTTGTTCGAACTGACATCCTTGATAGTGCTAATTTTTGTGCTTAACAATGTAACACTCTCCGCGCTTATCGCCATAAACAAGACAAAGCACGCATCAATCGTTAACATTGCATTTTCATCAGTGCAGATAGCGAGCATAGTAATTTTTGTCCTGCTGGGCTATAATGTTTTCGGCGCGATGCTCGGCATGCTCATAGGGATACTTGCCGGATTCTGCACAGGAATTGCATTTCTATTGAAGCATGCCAAACTAAAGCTGGTTTCGCCAAGCCTGCAGGCTGTAAAAAACCTTATGTCATATTCATTTCCAGTCATGGTGTCAAACATCGCCGTGCTCGGCATTTCAAGTTTTTCAGTAATCTACCTAGGCACGTATGTCACTCCTTTCATCCTTGGGAATTACAGCGCGTCTTTCCGCATAGCAAGGATAGTGGAGACGCTTATCCTCTCCACAACATTTGTGATGGTGCCAGTACTTTCAAACATGTTCCGCAGCAAGGACATTAAACATAAAATAAACAGCATTTTCAACAGCGCCTTGTACTATATGCTGCTATTTCTTATCCCATTCCTTGTATACGCTATTTCATCTGCAACGCCTCTTTCGCGCCTGCTGTTTTCTCATCAGTACCTGCTTGCGCATTTATATCTGCAGATTATGCTGCTCGGGTTCGGGCTTTTTTCCATAACCAATTTCTCGGCCGCCCTTCTTGTAAGCCATGGCGATACAAAAAGCTTTATGCTGTATCAACTTGCCGTAGTTTTTATAGAATTCCTGCTTCTCTTTTTAATTACTCCCTTATTCAAAACAATAGGCGTACTCGTGCTGCTGTTTTTCATCATGCCCGTCGTCTCTAATGCAGTATTCCTCAAAGTGCTTTCTGACAGGTTTTCAGTAAAGATTGAACGCAGGATAATACTGATGATTGCCCCAAGCATAATTCTTTTTGGAGTCTTGTACCTGCTTTCATTTGCGATGCATAATTCATATTATGTGCTTGTTGCAAACCTGGCTCTTACGATTGTACTCTATCCTATACTTTTGGTAAAATTCAAGCTCTTAACGCAAAAAAATATAGACTTTATGAGGCAGCTGCAGTCTAAATTGCCTATGGTGGGAATTTTCTTCGGGCCCATCTTAAGGTATGCAGAGCTTTGCATGGGGAAACCGGGCCAGCAATCAATGCAAAAATAATCAAGGGCTCACAGAATCTTGTTCAATTGTGAAACAGTTTAATAAGGCATTATAAATAGCAGATTTTATAATTATTTTGTTATAATAAATCCTATTAATCATAATCAAGAATGTAAAGCATGGGTGCTGAAATGGCAAAGAAAAATCATAATAATATATCTATATCGAAAAAACAAAAACAATCCCTGTCTTTTTACAAACTTTGGCTTGACATAACCAAAAAATTTAGGAGAAAATATTCAAAGAACCCAAAGGCAATAGATAACCTTTTGCATATTCCACAGATAATGAGGAACCTAAGTTCATCGAATAGTTTTGAAAACCAGCCATGGAAAATTTCTATACTTATAAATGAAAATGAAAAAACAGAGGACCTTCTGATAGGGAAAATAAAGTTTGAGGAGGAAAATATTGAGGTAAAAGGAAAGAATGCCAAGCTTGAAAATGAATTGGCTAAAATAACTAACAACATATCAAAATACTTAAACCTGAACACGACCCTCGACACGCTTGAATCCCTAGCAAAGTTCCTTAAGCTTGATGCGATACTTAAATATTCAAAGCTTGACATGGATTTCAATTCACACTTTGAGTATGTTGACAAGTACCTTAACATTGATACATTAAACAGTGCTAAGTTCAAGAAGTATTACTTTCTGCTTGGCTCGGAAGGCATACTAAATTTTTCATTCAATGGTTCTTTCCTCGGCGTAAATATCTCATCAGACACGCATGCAGAATTGATAAAGGAGACGAAGGATTCTGATTCTATAGGAATAATAATTGAGGGCCCATTCGACAAAGTCATAAAGTATTATATACATGGCAAATATGTCCTGCTTGATATATACAAAGAAGGTCAGTGGGAGTCTATACCTATATCAAGCATAATAGGCGAGATGTCAAAAGGCAGCAACAGGCTTAGCGACAAGGCAAAATACAAGATAGCTGAAGCAATTACGCAACTCATGGTAAAGAAGCGTGGCACGATGATTGTATTTGCAGACAAGGCAAAGCTGGAGAAGGACAAGGCAATACTTACTGTATCAAACATACAGCTTTTTCAGGGAAGGGAGATTGATGAAATACCTTTCAGCAGCTTCCTGCAGATGCTCAATATAGACGGCGCAGTTGTTATATCAAGAGAAGGCAAGCTTGTATTCTCAGGTGCGATGATTGCAGTTACTCCTGAATTCCTGGTGCATTCAAAGACTACAGGATTTGGAGCAAGGCACTTTGTGTTCAAATATCTACAGTATATGGGATATAATGTTCTTATGCTTTCAGAGGAAGGGCAGTTGTATCCTAATATAACCAAGGTCTACAGCGTCTGATTTGCATACCTGTTTGGGATTGGAGCGCGCGGCATTGCATTAGACGCTCTTGCGCATGTCGTGGCGGTGCTTGATCCAGAGTATAAGCGTCGTATTCCCGAGCCATGTCGTGAAGACGTCCCCCAGCAGGCCGAATAGCATGACCGCGGATATCTCGAAGAAGGTGGAGATTCCGGTCAGATAGGAGACTGAGAACAGCACCGCGAATGCGATGATCGCGGCGCCTGTCATTGTCAGGCCTGTCTTCATTGTAGAGAACGCCCGTTCAGAAGCCGTGTTCTCGCTTCTTTTAAGTATGCGCACGGACGCCAGCAAGTCCGTATCCATTGAATATCCGATAAGCATCAGCAGCGCACCGATCGATGCGACTCCGAGAGGTATCCCGAATGCCCCCATCGCCCCGAGCGCGACAATGATGTCGTTTCCAGCTCCGAATATGACTGCAAGCGACGGCGCGGGGTTCCTGAAAATCACGAATACTGCGATAGCCACAAGAATGAATGATATTATGACCACCTGTTGGATTTTTTTCAGGAAATACTGTCCCAAGCTTGGGGTTATATCATTGTAAGAGTAGGACGTGTAAGGGGCGATGGTATCTAGCGCATCCAGCGTATTCTTCTTGTAAATTCCTGACGCGCTTGTATACGATGCCTGCGCAACAGACATGATTTCAGCCGCATTGCTTGAGTTGTATTGAGGAGAGGGTATTATGCTGGAAATGCTGCCGAGCTCTGATTTAAGGCTCGAGTCCATCTGCGCGATGAACTTTGCCTGCTGCGTTTTTTGCGTTGCGGCGTTATTTGCTATCTGCGTTGCATTAGCAATGCTCTTGTTCTGCAGCAATATCTGGTCCCTGCTTATCGCAAGCGTCGCGTTCGAGTAATTTTTGTACTGCGCATAGATTTTAAGCAGCGACAACTCCGCGTCGGCAAGGCTCGTATTTGCATTGATCGTTATTGATATGTTATTTGAATTCACCCGGGAAACCTTTGCGTTGGCTCCTGGTATCATTCCGTTTATCCGCGCCGCGATGCGCGTCGTGTTTGAAATGGAATTGCTCGTGTGCAGGCTTATGCTCACTCCTCCTTTAAGCGACGAATCGAGCTGTATCCTTGGTATGAAATATAGGCTAATGAGCAGCATAAGCACAGGTATTATCACAAAAAGCTTGTAATTTTTGTTTTCGTATATATTCATGCAAATACCATTAATAGTATTAAGGAGCGAACAACAGACGCGATGCCAAAGCCAGCCATTCGCCAAAAGCAATAAACTTATTATAATAAAAATTATTTAAATATGTGCTATAAAATATTATTGTTAAATAAATTTGCGCCCCAGTAGCTCAGTGACAGAGCACTTGCTTGGTATCTATGAACAAAAAGCAAGGGGTCGAGGGTTTAATTCCCTTCTGGGGCTTTACTTATAAATGGTTCGTTGCACCATAATATTGTTAGTTATATTTGTTTGTGTAATAGGATAATTATTAGGGAATTGCCCTCCCGCTGTCGGCGCACCGCCTGGCGTGTAGCCTGGTATTGAGCCAAGAGATTTGGCGAGGTTGGCTGCGGTGGAGGCGATGTAGCCTGGCACTTCACTGCCATAGGTTTCCCAAGATGCTAAAGATAAGGGATTAAATGGAGCGTTTGGAGAAGTATTTGTATTTGGTACTGACTGTGTATTTACTATTGGTACTATTGGTGCTCCCGCTGATTGTAAAAATGACAATTCACCAAGAGGTAGTGTATACTGCCCTGCCCCTCCTGGCGTGGGTAGTGCTATCGGCATATTACCTGTTGCGATGGATTCTGAAGAAAATGAAAAGGCAGTCTTGAGGATAGTCAAAAGAGAGCTTTCAGATATAGATATAAATCTAGAATAATACAATAAATTTAAATGAATGCAGCAATAACGAACTTTATTGCTTCCAGAAGTTCCATGCATTCAAAATACTAATTATCTCGTCTTTTTCCATAATAATATTATGTATTACAAATTTAAAATAATTTGTAATTGGTATGCAAATATTAATATAGTCTAGTTGTATAACATTGCATATCTCCGGTGAAGCGATTGGTCTATAAATGTGCACTCTCAGGGCTTAAAAAAGATATAACTGGACTTCGGTCTTCCTTATCTACACCATTTTCTTTACATCGTTTGGGTAAAATTTTAAACAAAGGCATATTTTACTATAGATGATCCGAATTGATCATTTTGATCTTGAATTGGAAAAAGAAACTATTGCATACCTAAGATAGCCAAAAGATCTTTTGTTGAAATTACCTTTACACGGTCCTGTTTTGCCATAAGCTTGTCATTTGACCAGATTGGGCACCTCTTATAAAGCGCAACTGCAAAGTAAATTGCATCATTTACCGTAGGAGATATTCTATCGGCGTCTTTTTTGAATTTGTCCAAATACCTATAGTCAATTATTTCTATTCCAGATGCGTATATCAGCTGCAAAATAAGACCAAGTACCTCATTTTTATTCAACATGGCTTTCTTTGCAAGCAGATCTTTATACTTATATACCTCCTCTATGAGGAATGGTGGTGCATAGAGTTTCAATGGCGTTGGAGTTTTTGTAAGCAATATCTTCCTTGTGGTGCTGTCTCTCATAAAAGCTGCAAAGAGTATATTGGCGTCTAGCACAAGATCCATTTAGTCACCTCATGCATT
>JAMCYJ010000025.1 GCA_023474155.1 Candidatus Martarchaeota archaeon
AGGAACGGCTTCACCATCCACCGGTAAAACAAATATACCCCTCCAGCAATCATCAATAAACCAAAAATCAACGGCACAATCGCAATCGTCATTTTCTCTCCTAAGTAATTATACTTCTTCAAAATATTTAAATGCAGCTGCTAGCTTCACATCCAGCACTAAATCAAATGGCAAGTTCTATACTGTAGGTGTCGCATCTACATCCCTCCTGCTCTAAGTTTATAGAAAAGTCGAAATGCAGTATAATATTAAGGTAAAATAAATCTCTTTGATGATAATCTTTCACATATACTTATGAAAATAAATGTTCTAAATTTCTGATTGCATAAGTAATGTACGTTTTAAATTTTTATTCATCAAAATATTCAAGCTCTTGCTAAATTTTATAAAAATATTTTAATAATTTAATAAAATTTAGACTGTATAGCACAGCATGCGCATTTATTATTTGCATCTTTTAAATTAAATTATTATAATAACATATTCATCCTTGTCTATTCCATAACTATCAGGCAATCTAAAAATAGGAATTACTAAATATTCTAATTGTTTAATAGAATATATTGATGATGAACATGATAAAATCTGAAAGCATAAGCTATGCAGCAGGCGATGATTTAATTAAAGCCTATCTCGTGTATCCTGATGATGCAGAAAAGCATCCTGGCGTAGTGCTGATTCATGAGATATTCGGACTTGATGACCATACCAAGAATGTAGCAGACAGACTGGCAGCAGAAGGTTATGTTGTACTTGCACCGCATCTTTTTTCCAGTAATAAATTGTCATCAGTACTTTCGCAGCAGAATATTTCTATAACTATGAAATTCATGATGTCATTGCCTGTAGATAAACAAAGAGATGAGAAATATAGAGCAGAGGCACTTGCAAAATTAGATGAAAATGAACAAGCCATAATATCTGAAGTAAATCAACTGCTTTTTGTAAATAGGCCAATAGAGTTAATGACAGAATATCTCTCTTATGGAGTTGACTATTTAAAATCTTTAGAAAAGGTAAGTAGTAAGATAGGCAGTGCAGGCTTCTGCTTTGGAGGAGGCATGTCTATAAATCTTGGATGCACAGGTAAGACCTCTGCATGTGTTATATTCTATGGTGAAAATCCAAAGCCTATAGAAAAAATAAAGAATGTCAATGGTTTTATAATGGGTTTATATGGTGGTGAAGATCATAGAATAAATTCAGGATTAGGAGAACTTGTAAAAGCAATGGTTGAGTATAATAAACCCTTTACAATAAGGCTATTTCCAGGTGCATATCATGCATTCTTCAATGATACAAGACCTCAAACATACAATAAGCAAGCTGCTAAAGAGGCCTGGAGTATGCTGCTGAAATTTTTTAATGACAATTTAAAGTGATATAATAAATAAGAAAAATAAATAAGAAAGATAAACAAGAAAAGTAAATAAGAGCAGTACAGTATTATGTAAATATAATGTATAATTAGTAGATTATATGGGGAAAATAATAACTGAAAATAGGCCTTGGGGTAGTTTTGAAAGATTTACTGTAAATGAAAAGAGTACAGTTAAGTTAGTGTATGTGAAGGCAGGTAAGCGTCTAAGTTACCAATATCATAATAAGCGTGCAGAATTCTGGAAAGTAGTTAGCGGTCAGGTAATTGTGACTATTAATGGAAAAAAGAAAACTCTTTTTAAAGGAGACATGATAAATGTACCTTTACGTGCAAAACACAGAATAGACGCAGTAAAGAATTCAGTGATATTGGAAATCGCAAAGGGTGCATTCAGCGAGGCTGATATAGTCAGACTTCAAGATGATTATGCAAGAGTGTAAAATCAAAGTGCTATTTAGTCATGAATTATTGCAAAGAGCAGGATTATTTAATAATATTGCTGCAAAAAGATTATTGTAACTAATTATTGTAAATGCAACTAATTATTGTAAATTATTTATAGGTGTCAAGATGGCTGATAAAATAAGATGTGCGCACATTCTTGTTGAGAAACTTTCCACAGCGCAGGAAGTTCTTAATAAGCTGAATTCAGGCGAAAGCTTTGCAAAACTTGCAGAGCAGTACTCCCTGGATGGTACACGTAAACGCGGTGGTGATCTAGGTTTCTTCGGAAGAGGTATGATGGTAAAACCTTTTGAGAATGCAGCATTTGCCCTTGAAAAGGGCCAGATTTCAGGGATAGTTAAAACAGAGTTCGGCTACCATATAATAAAAAGGCTTGAATAATTGATCTGATTCATTGCAGTAGAATAGTCGCTGTGATTATTATCTATAAGTCACTTCCGCAGTGTAGCTACCAGCCTGTTGTTCATTTTCTCGAAAATTCACCGTTGCCTTTATTACTACTATACTACTATACTAAATAGTTCACTTCAGCGAGAAATCGTCGATAGATTAAGATTATCGAAGTACTTACCTGTTTATACTACATTGTCGAAATGAGTTCAGAAATATAGGTCATAAAGTAAATAAAATCTTTAGGAAGAGTAGGAACATGAAACCCTTCTTTTTGCCTCCCTATTCCCCTGATCTCAATCTCGAGGAACCCTTTGTACCTGCGCGAAAGGCCCCTGAACAACCACAACTTCAAAAGCCTTAAGAAATATAACTATTGGAGAAAGCATGAAATAGTTGGGCGGAAAACATCGGCCTCAGCATACGATAACCCAAAGTATTTTAATAGAGCTACAAGATATATTATATGTAGAAAGCGGACAAATGTTCTGATAACGAAACAGACATAAGTCTGGGCATTATACAATAAGGTAAGAGTCAATGTTTCTTGGAGCAAAAAGATTGATTAATGAGATACAATCAAGGTTTAAAAATAATCTTAGAAGCGTACTGGTTTACGGTTCTAGCCTAAGGAACTTTGTAGAAACAAGTGATATAGATCTTATTATTATCTTAAAGATAAAAACGTGTCCTTTAACAGATATTCTAATTTTAAAGAAGATATTAAAAGGCAATAAAAAAATAGATTTGCAACTATTATACGAAAAAGAATTACATGATGGAAACACCTTCTCATTAGATACACATGGGCAGTTTATCGTCGAAGAACTCAAAAATGCAGTAGCTATATATGGTGACAATCCATTTGGTACGTTACATGTGTCAACTTCAATATGTCAGATGAGTGTAATTCAAAAGTTACAATATTATACATTTCGCGCGCGTCAGAATTGCATGGGATATACTTTTTCAACTAAAGACACCTCTACTGACTTCCATAGAAAAAAACTAAAAATGGCTATGCTTGATTTACTCATAGCCAATCAAATCAAACCAGAAAAAAAGAGAGATATAATTGAAACTTTTACTAAATATTTCCCAGGAGTTATAACTGTAGAATTTGAGAAACAATTAAGACAAAACATCAAACTTGAAATAGAGGATTCATTACCAATATATGAAGCATTATATGATGCGGCTCTTTCGTTAATAGACGAGATCTATTTTGATAGAGTAAAACCTAAGATTGCAAAGAAAGAAGGAATATTTTTCGAATATTTATTGCCAAACACTACAAAAAATACCATACCTTTTATCATATTATGTGAAGGGTTGCCTGCTAAGCCAAGTCAAGACAAGCTTATTGCTCTTTTTGCCAGGTTGGGATATGGGGTTATTTATCCTCGTTATAAAGGCACTTGGGAAAGTGAGGGTACCTTTCTAAAAGAAAAACCGAGTAAGGATATATCTTATTTGGTTAAAGAATTATACAGCGGAACACTCATAAATGAAAAAAATATAACTGTAGAATTTATTTCACTCATAGGAACGAGTTTTGGAGCCTCGGTTGCTCTGTCTATGGCAGAAGATAAAACTATAAATCAAGTTATTGCATTATCCCCCATACTTAGTTTTAAAGATTTTCCCTATTTAGATTCACTTAAGATATTCCTAAAGGAGATGTATAATACAGAATATAGATTCACTAATTCCACTTGGAAAAGTTTAGAATTAGGTGTTGCAGTTCCAGTAGTTTCACAGATAAAAAACTCTGCCCATAAAATTTTTCTATTTGGTGGGGGTAAAGATGAAGAGGTAGTTTCGAGAGATATTGAATTGTGGGGGAATAAAAATGACATATCCACAGTCATTTATGATAATGTTGGACATTTGTCTTTTTCAAAAATTGAAGGCAAAATGCTCAATGACATAATTAATTTACTTAAGTGCGCCTCATCAAAATTTTAACTGCCTTTTCAAATGTGTGTGGGAAAAAGACCTGAGAATCATTAAGTACTGAGATGTAATTTGTATAGTCATTATCTTCTAATTGGTTTTTCTCTAAACGCCTTGAAAGATGATAAATTTGTTCTAATATTCTATTTATAGCTGAAGATTGGTGCATGTTAAGGATATCAGTCTCGACTAAAGCTGACTGAAATCCTTGTAAAATTGGGGGCGGATTAAATCGTTTAAAGAACCATGCTAATTTGATTAATTTAGAAGTCCCTTTAATTATCTTCTTTATTTGACTTTGATCCAATAATGTATCTTCCATAGAATTTACACAAAGCAAAGAAGAACCTCTCAGAACGTCGGAGGACGTTTTTCTATGAAAGTCTTCTAAATTTATGGCATCAGATAATGGGTCTGTTCGAAGATACCCGTGCACCGCCACATTTTTGGAGAAAGGAATGTCATATAATCCAGAATATATTACAAATGGAATAAAAGTTCCATGTAACATTGTTTTTAAACCATCGATAGAGTAGTCAACCGATTTTTCAGAAAACATAAGAGGCGACACAGCAATGTCGAATATAGGATTTATTCTAAAGGCGGATAGTTCATCCCCAGGAATAGTTGTAGCAAATTCTCTAGGTTTAGTTATCGGATAACCTCCATCTAAAGTTCTTACTAAGTCCAATACTCGCTCTTTACTCCCTTTGGGGAAAAATTTGGCCGATTTAATATGATTTATCAGGTCAGTATGAGTTTTAATTAAATCAATTCTTAGTAAATATTTATCATTATATTTACTGATAAATCCTCTACTAACTAATTTTTTGAATTTATCTTGCGCATTTTTTTTAGAATCCTGATCAGTATCTCTATAAATATTATAACCTTCTCTCAAGCCAAAAAGAGAGAGTTTTGATTGTAAAGAGCACTCTTTCTTATGTAAAATTTCTATTAAATTATCAGTTTCAGCAAGATAATTGAACATTTTCCCTTGGTGGTTCCAAGACGGAAAGTTATAATTAACAGACAGCCCTTTCTGTATAAGGGATCTAGATAGGACATCACACCAAACTAAATTAGCACCATGTCCTAACACAACTTTCTCTTTGGCTGTGATAATTGGAGGGGAATAAATTTTGATGATAGCCATAATTATACCCTATAAATAATATTAATTTTCATATGCTTTCTCTGTAGATGCATCTATTATTTTATCTTTTATAGCTTTAAGTAATTTATCGTTTCCCAAATGCAGGTCTAATCCTGCTGCTTCCAATGTACCTTTTAACTCAATTAATTTGAAAATAGTCGGATTAAGCCGTTCTAATTTCCCAGCGGCATCGGCGGCCGCTATTTTACTCTTTCTTGACTTTTTCCTTGAAGAATTTTAATGAGATGAACGAACTCCTTTCTATCTCGTCGAGCTTGAATGAAATGTACTTTGCCTGAGACTTTATCCTCGGAATTAGCACCTGCTCCAGGGTGTTGACCCTTCTTTTCGTCTTGTCTATCTCCAATGCAAGCTTCTTTAGATTCTGCTCCCTCTTTGCGATGTCTATCACTGTATCCTCGAGCTTTGAAAACTTGTTTTCAATGTCGTCGATCGCAGAGCTTGTCGAAAGCATGTTGTATTCCAGCGCCGCTTTCTCCTCCTTGTTGATCTCAGGTATCCTCACACCCATTATGTTCTTTATCCTTATTTTTATCGGGGCGCGCTCCTTTGCGTAAAAGCTCGCCTCATCTATCTCGAAATTGCCTATATACGCAGAGCTTATTATGCCTGTCTTGTACGCATCCTGCAGCACCTGCGACAGGTACTGCCTGTTGTTCTTCGACTCCTTTACGAGGCGCAGGAATTCCATCACGAGCACTTCCTGCTTCTTTTTGAGTATCTCGTGCCCTTTTTTCGCGAGCGCAGCGTTCTTCTTCAGGTTTATCAGATTCATTCTTGTCGGGTTAAGCGCCATTCTCTCGCCTTTTGTTTTTGTTCATGCTGCTTTTTTTTATTTCGGTTCTATTTTTATTTTATTGCACCTGCTTTTTCTGATGAGGCTTGGCTATTCGTTTATGCCTGCGCAGCCCCTGCTATCTGCTTCTTCTGCTTGTAGTATTTCTGTACGAACTCGGACTTTATTCTTGAAAGCTCTTGTTCCGGGAACTCCGAAATAAGGTCCCATCCTATGTCCAGCGTCTGCTCGATGTCCCTGTTTTCGTCGTGCCTCTGCCCTATGAACTTGTTTTCAAAGCTCTCTCCGAATTTCAGGTAAAGCCTGTCCATATCGCTGAGCGCATCCATTCCTACTATCGAGCTCAGGTTCTTCGCCTCCTGCGCCTTTGCGTATGCGCTGTAAAGCTGGTCCGCGATTCCCCTATGGTCCTCCCTTGTCTTGCCGCTTCCTATCCCCTGGTTCATGAGCCGTGAGAGCGAGCCGAGGGGGTTTACCGGCGGGTAAATGCCCTTGTTGGCAAGGTCCCTGCTGAGGAATATCTGGCCCTCTGTAATGTATCCAGTAAGGTCCGGTATCGGATGCGTTATGTCGTCTCCAGGCATTGTCACAACATCGAGCTGGGTAATGCTGGCGTTTTTGCCTTTGATTATTCCTGCCCTCTCGAAAAGCGAGGCAAGGTCCGTATACGTGTATCCTGGGTACCCCCTCCTGCCGGGCACCTCGTTCTTCGCGCTCGAAAGCTCCCTCAATGATTCCGCATAGTTGGTCATGTCGTTGAGTATCACGAGCACGTGCATGTTCTTCTCGAATGCCAGGAACTCTGCAGTGGTGAGCGCGATTCTCGGCGTAAGTATCCTTTCTATGCTCGGGTCGTCGGCAAAGTTTATAAATGACACGGTCCTGTTGATCGCCCCTGTCTCCTTGAATTCGTTTATGAAATAAATCGCATCGTCATGGGTTATGCCTATGCCTGCAAATACAATTGCGAAGTTTTCGTTCGATTTCCTGGTCTTTGCCTGCCTTATTATCTGCGCAGTCAGCTGGTTGTGCTGCAGGCCAGAGCTCGAGAATATGGGCAGCTTCTGCCCCCTCACAAGCGTCATGAGCCCGTCTATAGTGGATATCCCGGTCTGTATGAAGTCGTTGGGCATCACCCTTGACACAGGGTTCAGCGCAAGCCCGTTTATGTCCTGCTTGGTTTCGTATATGATGCCTGCCTTGTAGTCTATCGGCTGGGCCTGGCCGTTGAAGACCCGGCCGAGCATATCCTCAGACACAGGCATGTTGAATGTCTCTCCTGTGAATGTGACAGATGTATTACTTATGTCTATGCCTGTCGTCTGCCCGAAGACCTGGACAATCGCAAATTTGCTGGTGGTTTCGATTACCTGCCCCAGTATAGTCTCATTGTTCTGCAGCCTTATCCTTACAATTTCATTGTATGCGGCATTGCCTATCCTATCCACTACTATAAGAGGGCCTGCAATGCTTTTCAGCGTGTTGTATTCTATATTGAAATTCATTTTATCACAAAATCTGTACTTGTTTTGTACCTGTTTTATTATTCATTATTTTTAATTATTCTATTTTCTATTGTTTATTTTTTTATTGCCGTATTATTTCATTGTTTATTTTTACATTATTCGCTAGTCTTTATTTTATACTCTATTATTGATTGGCTTTGAGGAGGTCGCTGAACCCATTTTCAATGCTCTTCTTTGCATTCTCCGCAAACGCCGCAAAGTCTTTCTCGCGAATTTCCCTCATCTTCGATATTTCCTTCTTCGCCTCCAGCTGCACGATTTTTTCAGCGCTTACCTCCTTTACAGCGCTCTCTGCAAGCATGTTGAAGTGCAGGATCAGGTCCAGCATCATGTGTTGCTTGCTAAGGCTTGAGAAGGTGTCTATGTCATCGTACGCGCTCTGGAAAAGGAAATTTTCGCGTATCATGCGGCCGATTTCGAGTATTATCCTTTCGGGGTCGGGGAGTGCGTCCGCGCCGACGAGCTGCACAATGTTCTTGAGCTCTGCCTCGCGCTGCAGTATCCTCATCGCCTCGTCCCTGTTCTCTATGAATTCCCTGCCTATATTCTTAATGTACCAGTTTTTAAGATTGCCCTCGTAAAGAGAGTAGCTGCTCAGCCAATTTATCGACGGGAAGTGCCTAGAGCTTGCCAGTGCCGCATCAAGGGCCCAGAACGTCTTGGTAATTCTCAGCGTTCCCTGCGATACGGGCTCTGATATGTCCCCGCCCGGAGGCGAGACCGCGCCGATGATTGTTATAGAACCCTGCTTTCCGTTTATGGTTTCCACTTTTCCCCCCCTTTCATAAAATTCGGCGAGCCTCTTCGGCAAGTACGCAGGATATCCTTCCTCGCCGGGCATTTCCTCAAGCCTTGCGGAAACCTCCCTCATGGCCTCTGCCCATCTTGACGTGCTGTCTGCCATCACTGCAACGTCGTATCCCATGTCCCTAAAGTACTCCGCAATTGTTATCCCTGTATATACGCTCGCCTCCCTCGCCGCCACAGGCATGTTGCTCGTGTTTGCAATGAGAATCGTGCGCTCCATGAGCGGCTTGCCGGTTTTGGGATCTTTCAGTTCCGGAAACTCCGTAAGCACTTCTGTCATTTCGTTTCCCCTCTCCCCGCACCCGATATATATTATAATCTGCGCGTCAGACCATTTCGCGAGCTGGTGTTGGATTACGGTTTTTCCCGTCCCGAAGGCCCCCGGCACCGCAGCGGTGCCCCCCTTTGCAATCGGAAAGAAAGTATCCACGACTCTCTGGCCCGTTACCAGCGGCTCGTCGACCATGATCTTGTTTTTGTATTTCCCTGCCTTTCTTACGGCCCGGGTCTGCATCATCCTGACCTCTGTTTTCCTGCCGCCGTCGTTTATTACTGCAATAGCGTCCTTTATAGTATGCCTGCCTGATTTGAGACCTGAAATCTTTCCGTGAATCCCCGGAGGCACCATAATGTAGTGTTTTATAATCTCTGTTTCCTGCACATATCCCAGAATAGTCCCTTCATCGACTTCCGCGTTCTGTTTCAGGTCTTTGTTCGCGACAAAGTCCCACTTTTTTTTCTGGTCAAGCGAGTTGAGAGATATCCCTTTTGAAATGTACGCCCCTGATTCTTTCTCGATCTCCTCTAACGGCCTTTGGATCCCGTCATAAATGTTAGCGATAAGCCCGGGGCCGAGACTTACTGAAAGCGGAAGCGCGGTCGTGCTTACCCCCTCCCCAGGCCTTATGCCTGCCGTGTCCTCGTAGACCTGGATTATTGCCTTGTCTTCATGAAGCTGTATTATTTCGCCTACAAGCTTGCTATCCCCTACCTTTACGACATCGTACATTTTTGCGCCGAGCATTTTATTTGCAATCACAATCGGTCCCGAGACCTTTTCTATTATTCCCAAAACATCACCACGATAGTTTATAATTTCCTGAACTTCAGTTTTATTTTACATTTTGTTTTTTCTTTTTTTATTATTTTTTTTATTATTTTTTATTATTATTCTTTTTTTATTATTATCTTTATCATTCTTTTTTATTTCAATCCAATTACACCTTTATATCCATTCCTATCGCCTTCAATATTATTTTCCTGAGCGTGTCCTGGTGCATATCCTCCTCGTTGTATCCGGGCACTTCTATTATGAGCGGCCTTACGGTCTTGTTTATTAAGTCTATAGTCCTTGCATTTTTTATGTTTTTTATTATTTTCTGGTTCACGACAATGATGCCTATCTCAGGATCGCCTATCAGCTCTTTCAGCGTCGCCTCGGCGTCTGCCCCTCCATGGTATGTTTTCTTGTCGCCCAGCAGCCTGAAGCCTGCGCATAGGATGTCCTCGCCCATGATCGCTATTTTATAATTGTAATTTTCGCCGTCCCCCGCCATTAAACCAGCATTGCGGACAATTCCGCCTTGTTCAAATTGTACTGTACTGCCTTCACTATGAGCCTCAGCATCGAGACCTCTATCTCTTTCTGGTACATGTATTCAAATATGGTGCCGAAGCAGAGAACCGAGTGCCTGAGGGATTTATTGCTCATCTCGAATATTTCCTTTCTCATTTTTATCTCAAAATAGAGCAGGTTGCCTGTCTTTTCATATGCCTCGAGCACCGGCTTGAGATCGAACCTGCTGATCTGCTGTGCAAGCTCTCTTGTGTCCTTTGATGATTCGAAAATGCCCGCAAGCGTGCTTTCGTCGCTAAAGCCCCTGCTTATCAGAAATGGCTTTATCCGAGCGAATGAAATCCCGCCTCTTTTCGCGCGCAGGAGGCTCATGATATTCCTCATTTCTATTTCGTTCCTGATTATCATGTATACGCTGCGGTCCTCGTTGCCGAGCTCGAAAAGCATCCTGCCTATGCTTTCGTAATATGCCTTGTCGAGCTCGATGTTGACCTCGAGTATGTTGCGATTTTTTTTGTACGCCTCGATTCCGCTCTGTAGTATCTGCTTGTACGGGGAATTCATAGCATACTTGGCCAGAAGATCCTCAACATTCGCTGATTCGTCCATCGCCTGCCTTATAAACGCGGAATTGTAGAAATTCGTGTTTATCAGATATTTGGATATGGTGTCCGCTCTCTGCGCCCTGTCCTTTGCCTCGAGAGAGAGTTTTATGTTGTAAAGGTCCCATTTTGCGATATACGAGACCATTGTCTTTTTTTTCAGCAAAGGGGTAATGTCAGAAAGCCTGTTTATGCTTTCGCCAAGGTTTTTGCTCAGCGCGAAGTCTATCATTTCAGTAGTTATGTCCATGCCTCCGAAGTCCTCAAGGTTTTTTTTGTATTCCGTGTTTATCAGAATCGACAAAATTGAATGCATATCTCCTGCGTTGCCGATGCCCTGCATCGTGGCCTTGCTTATGAGCTTCGACTCGATCGCCTTCACATACGCATTAGAATATCCGTATAAAACCGCTGCCCCGTAACCCGTGTTCACGCCTCGCACCCGTAAATTAAACCCTGTGTTTTTTTTGTTTTTTGGGCTCCGGCCCGCCTTTCATTTTCATTTCTTTATTCCCTTTCTTTTTTCCGAAGAGCTCCCTTGCAACCGCCTGCTTTACGATATCTAAATTCTCGTCAAAGATACTTTCAGGGCTTATTGCAATTTTTATTTTGTAGCCAGCATCGTGGATTACAATGCTATCCTGTTCCTTGTAGTTTACAGAATATTTTTTCAGCATTTGGCTAGCCGCGGCTTGCTTTTTGCTGATATCTATGCAGATTTCATTTTCAGGAAGCGCTTTCATTATCTGCCTTATTCCTGAAGAAAGCAGGGTTTGCATCTCTTTTTGCAATTCCTTTATGAAGACAGGCCGAATTTTCAATGTTTCTGCCACGATTGCGCTTTCTCTCGCCAGCCTTGTTTCTTTGCTTTTTTCAAAGTCCATCTCTGACTCGTACTTTACCTGCATGTTTCTAGCCTCGGCAGCAGCCTCTTCCTTTGCCTTGCTTTCGATTTCTTTTGCGACTTTTTCAGCGTCGTTTATTATCTGATCCGCTTCTTTTTTGGCGGCGTGCCTGATCTCCCGCGCCCTTTCCTCAAAATCTTTCGCCATTTGGCCTTTGATTTCATTAAGAGACATTAAATTACCTCCGAACGCTTAATTTTACAAACTTGTAAATAAGTTATTGGTTATATCAGGCCCGCGCTGAGCATTATCAGTATCGCGATTACGAATCCGAAAATCAGCAGTGTTTCAGGAAGGACAAGGAATAGCAGGACCTTCCCCATTTCCTCAGGCTTTTCTGCAATTAAACCAAGGCCCGCGCTGCCTATCGCCGACTGCGCGACTCCCGTACCTATCGCACCGCCCAAGATCGCGATGCCCGCACCTATTGATGCAACAGCTGTTGACAATTCTATTACCATTCAAATCACTGGTATTTTTTATCTTTTTTTGTTTTTTATATTTTTATTTTTAATTTAATTTTAATGTTTTTGATATTATGATTGCTATTCCCGCGTATAATTCCGTTTGAAGGAAAAAGGCTTGAATTTCATGCCCCCTCCAATATAAAATTTGGAGAAGAATTCCACATAGTTGAGCCTGACTCCTTGTATGATGCCTTCGAAGATCCCCATTATCATGTTCAGGAAATGGAGTATTATAAATAATGCGAGAAAAACTATAAATACTGGTATGCCGTGCGACAGGGTCGGCGTAAATGCCTGGTCTATGAGCATTGCGATTATTATGCTAGCAAGCCCGAACCCGAAAATCCTGGCATAGCTCAGCGGATGCGTTATGAGGTTTATTGTTTCAGCCGCCTCTATCCCGCTTAGCGCAAACGTTATTGCGAACGCAGGTATGGCTATCACTACCGCCGCGAGCGAGACAGTCCCTGAAAAGACATGGAACAGGAATCCTGCGACAGTAATTACGCCTGCCACTATGGCGATTATTGACGTTATCTTGCTTATCGCCAGGAGCCTGTGACCCTTGTTGTAGTTGTTTACGAAACTGAACGCAAGGCCTATTATTATCTGTGCGATGCCGAAAAATACAGTCGCAAGAAGGATCATAGGTATGCTTTTGATCCAGTCGAATGCCTGGTAATTTATGAAATAATGGTTCAGATTGAATCCGAAGTACTGGTTTGAAAGGAATCCAAACAGGATCGCTGAAAATGCGCTTATCTCCCATATTTTGGAAACATTGTAGAGCAGGCCTTCTGGATTCGTCTTTTTTGTAATCAGATATGCAAGTCCGAGCGACAGCAGGCCGTAGCCGACATCGCTGACCATGAGGCCGTAGAATACCAGGAAAGAGAAAATAAATACCCATGTAGGGTCTATCTCGTCGCTTCTCGGAAGGGAAAAGAATTCCATGAGATAGTCGAAGGACTTCAGGATTCCAGGCCTGTTGAGAAGCGTGGGTGCTATCTCCTTTGTCTCGGTCTCCTCAACGACGACCCGGTTTTTCAATGCTTTGCCGAGCGCGGTCTTGAATTTCTTGAATGTTTTTGCCGGCGTCCAGCCTTCGACAAGGGTTGTTTTTTGCGTTTTTTTGAAATTTGCCCCCATCGCCGCCCTTTGCATCTCTATATGAACCATCTCGTTAAGGCTTCTAAGCCTTGCATACTTTGTTTTGGCAAGGGCTGCAAACTCCTTGTTTATCGCTTCCATTTCAATTGCATAACCTTCTTTCTTTTCATCGACAAATTTTTGTATGTCTTCCGGAGTGCCTGACAGGTATCTGTGGCGTATGTCTATGTCCTCGTTAGAGAATTTCTTCAGTACTTTTTCTATTGCCGCGCCCGCGCTTATTTTGTATGCGACAAATGCCAGCATCCTGTTTTTTTCAAGCTGCTTCTCTATCAATTCGTATTCGCCTGCCCCTGCCTTATGGATTTCGGTTTCAAACTCTTTTTTGTCCTTATTATCCAATATAAATGCAGTGAACGCGAGCACCCTGCTGCCGAATCCTCCAAAAGAGATGTTTATGCCCTCGAACATTTTTGCGATCCTGTGGGCATCCCCGAGTTTCTGCAGGTCCTCCTCTATGAAGTTCTCCCTCTCAGCCAGCACGTATGTCTTGTCAAGCGCTTTCTCTTTTTTTATCTCCTCGAAAAGCCTACTGAGCTTGATATGGTTTATTTTTTCTATCCCTATGCCCTTTTCTAGTTTAAGCCTGCTGATCTTGTTGTCAAGAATTTTCAATGCGCCGTTCGTCCTTATAAAATAGTCCGACAGCTCGTTTATCTGCCCGGAAACAATATCGTCCTGGATCGAAATCTCTGATTTGCGTACATCGAGCAGGCCCAGTTCATGCACTGCCTCTATCAGTTTTTGCCTGTCCTGTTCTAGGCATATGATGCGTATTTTTTTCATCAGCTCTGTTTTGAACATAGAATTCAAGTCCTGTAATAAATATCTGGGTAAAATCCAAAATTAAAAATTAGGCCTGTGGCCTGTTCTAAATCCTGTAAAAATAATAAAATAAGCAGTCCATATTAATTCGTAAGTTTAAAAAAAGTTCATGAAAACCTACTGCCATCTGTTTATTTGCCGGCGATCTGCCTTACCACTGCGGAGGAGATTTTCATGACAGCCGCGCGGTCTGCCTTTGTTTTTTTAATCTTCAACGCCGTTGCCTTTATGTCATTGAGATCTTTCTGCCTTCTTGATTCAAGCATTTTGCTTATCCTGCTGATTTCGTCCTGCCTGATTTTTTTTGAGCTCTCGATCGCCGAGTTTATTATGGAGTTCGCCTTTGTTCTTGCGCCTTCAAGCAGTTCTTTTTTCTCGTTGTTGAGTTTTTCCATTTTGGCGTCTGCCATCTCCTCCTGCTTCTGGATATCGTTTATTGAACCAAGTTTTTTATTTTGGTCATGCATGTCAGTATTTTTTTTGTTTTTCATCCGATCAGCCGGCGTCTGCCCGCGTAAACCTATCTATACTTCGATTAAAATCTATAAATATTTTTGTTTTTAATCATTCTGAGAAGCTCAGGCATTTTGTCAATGCTCTTTTTTGGCGTCGCCTGTTTTTTGCCTGTTTTCGCTGGCCCGTGTTTTAGCAAGCCCCGTAATATTTTCAGAGCGTTCTTTTTTTCCGCATATGTCTCTACTTCGTATACTTTTTTTGATATCCCTGCTGCTTTTGCGCCGCAGTAGTCGACTGCCTCAGACACAAGGTTTTCCCTTATTTTTTCCCTTGAATAGCCCCTTGCAGCCATCCGTTTCCCAAG
>JAMCYJ010000050.1 GCA_023474155.1 Candidatus Martarchaeota archaeon
CTTGGGTCAAATGCGTGTAACTCGCATCTATTTTTCAGTATTATAATGCATCCCATTCATTGATTTTATGTAAAATAAAATCAAACAATTAAAAATAAAAACTCTAAAACTTTATTCTTATTTAACTAGTTTTTCTATTGCTTCTATAACAATGCCTGCATTTACTATTGCTTCCGCAGCATCAACTTTTTCAGCAATATTCTCTATTCCATAAGCAGTATCGTGCCTAAGTTCCCTGTAGCTGTCTATTATATGTATTATGCTTGCTTTCAGTAATCCTTTTTTTACATAAATTTCGTCTATATATCTTGCTATGCAGTAGTGGCTCCTTTCTCTGTATCCGTCTTTTATCAATATTGCCCTGGCAGCATGAAACATTGCCTCGTAAGCAGCCAGGAGGCACGTACTATATATTCCGGCTTTCAGCGCGCCATTTGCTTCTATTAACCATGCTCTTGCTTTCACAATGCTCCTCTCTGCCGCCTGCCTTGATTCTGGCATCTTCTTTAGCAGCCCTTTTTCTATACACTCTCCTAGTTCACTCAATTCTTTCACCAAATAGTATTAAAGACCCAAAAACCAAAGAATAATAAAAATTTGGGCTTTCTATTTTCATTTTTTCAAGCTTGACTTTATTTATTGTAATTATTTGCACCTGCCTATTTAGCATTTTACTTATTTTTTTAGCAAGCATAGACACCTCCAGCATGCTTAAATCTGTTTTTGGTTTTATCCAAAGATCAATATCGCTAATGCTTCTATCTGTTCCGGCAGCGGCAGATCCGTATAAGCCGGCTGCCGCAGCATATTTCATTACGGCTTTAAGAGCGCCGCTATGAATAATTTGAGATACTATAAAAATAACTTTCAGCTGGCGCGCCAGCGGATTATGCAGATTAACTTTTTTATTTTTAACTATATCTGCGACTTCCAAATCATGAACTGCAAGGCTTACTGTGCCTTTGTTGACTTTAAGCGCTTTTGCCACTTCTATAATTTTTATATGCGAATCCGGATGCGCCAGCACATAAGCAGTTATTAGATCGGTCTTGTTTTTTGGAAATATTTTGACATGCATATTGTAATTTTACATGTTTAATATATTTAAATATTTTGTTTAATAAAAATAAATATAATGTTGAATATTAATAAATAATTAGGGAATGCCGATGCCGCCGGCCAGTCCATCAAAAACATTAATTATTTTTAGAGGTTTGCAGACTGAAGAGGTATTATTTATTTTTAAACCCGTTTAGCAAGCATGCTGTCTACAGCATAAAAGGCAACGACAATAAAACTTATTATGCAAATGTAGATTTAGCAAGCATGCTGTCTACAGCATAAAAGGCGTTCAGGGCATAGGCTCCGCAAGACGGCCGTCCGTCACTTAAAAAGATAGATAAATTCTATGAGCACTTCTATGAGTATGAGGAGTATTATTATATATTCGAGAAAATCCTCGTGCATCAACGCGATCATGTCATCCACTAGCATCCTTTCATTGCTTATGGCGTCTATGTCCTTCTCAAGCGCCGCCTCTATATTAGACAGCTTGAATACGTCATAGAAAAGGCCGTAAACCCTTGAGAGATACCATTCGCCGTATCCATATGCGGTGTCCTCTACATTGTTGAGTATCATCCTTGATGCTTCGTACGATCTCGCAAGGGACTCGCTTAGCCTTCCGAGCTTTCTGCCCTTCAGCAGGGACATCCTGTCTTTGCTTAATTTTTCTAAAGCCTTATTCGCATTTTTGAGTTTTTCAACGAGCAGCCTGTGCTGGATTCTTGTTTCAAGCAGTTCGACGTTCGCGATCTCCGCCATGAGCAGCTCGTGCTCAAACACATAGCCTTTGTCTATTATTATGGCGCTTTCCCAGCCTACAAAAAATATGCTTGAGGTATCGTATGTTATGTTCTTCCTCAACACTGATTCCACATAGCCTTTCTCCAGCGTTGATGTCTTATCCTCGTCTATAAGAAGCCCCGCTATCAGCTTTTTTGAATCGCGCAGCACGGCATGCTTGTCTGCGTCTATGTAGTAGAATCTATACCTTTCGCTGAGAGTGCTTTCCTTTACTTGCGCTATCTTCCCCAACGCGGCGATGACCTTCCGTTTCGCCCTTGCCGCGGCTGCGTTTACGAACTCGTTGAGCCTTTTGCTGAACGTCAGCTTTGCAAGCTGCTCATAGCTCCCTGAAAATGAGTACCTTATTCTTACCGAGAACGCGCCGAATACGTAAAGCGAAACCTGAACCTTTAACAGGTATCTGATGCCGTCAATGAATACTGATTCGTCCCTTAGATTGAAGATTAATGGGATATTGAATGTGGATATCTCCTCCGGCCCCGGCTTCTGGTATTCGTACTTTGAAAAATCCTCCTGGTTCTTTAAAATTCCGTTGAGCTGCTCGGTCTCGAATGTAGAGCCCGTGTCGTACATGAACAAGAATACAATCTCGCTGTTCACAGGCATATGGTTCACGACATAATAAGTGGTATTTTCCCACTGCTAAAGCGCGCGGGCTTCTTCTGCATCGAAACGGGGTATAGTAGAGTCGCAACGGCAAAACAGACTTTTTAACAGGGCTTTTTCAAATGAGGGATTGCTCACGGCTGCTCAGGATGCGGTCACATTCGCTGTTGCGCTTGCGCCTTCCTCCCCTATGACATTAATTACATAGGTTTGGTTTTCCAACAGCGCGATAGTCAGCGGACTGCGGCCTATGCTTATTTTGGAATCGAACGTGAAGGTGTACGATGCCCCTGATGCCAGCGTATAGCCTGTTGCGGCCCAGCGCGAATAATTGCTGTATTCTGATTCGTTCATCGCGAATTCAGGCCTGCGGGATTCGGACGCATTTGCGATATGCGCAAGGCGCTGCGAACCTGACAGATTTTCATGCGCGAATGCGTTTGCGGATGCAGTTGCATTTTCGATTGCATTCGCAGAAACCAATGAGCTTGAGGCGTTTTCAGAGCTGTTCTGCCGCGGCGCTGAAGAGTTCAAAGATACATTCAGCGTTGCATTAAGCGCCGCGTTTGCTGATGCCTGCGCAGTTTCTGCCTGCGGTCCTGGCGAGGATGCAAACCCTGACTGCCTTGAAAACGGCAGCGAAAGGGATCCATTACTCAAAATAATGAAATTAAGGACATTATGGTACTGCCTGCTGAACATGCTTGCATTGCTGATTGCGCTGCGCATCCTAGACATATTGAAGTCGCGCATGTCCCCGATTATGGAAAGATTCGTGTTGTTTGAAAGTATGTCCATTACGCGCCCCTTCTCGGAATTGTTGGCGTTCGAAAGGTATTGCTGCATTTTGGACGTCATGTTCGAGATGTTCCAGTCCTTGTTTTTCTGCAGGTACTGCACTATGCTCGAAACCTTCTCTATGTTGCTTTGGTTTATGTTGTTTATCACATGAGAGCTTATCAGCGACCTTACAGAATCCTCGATGCCTGGGCCCATCTTTATTCCTGACGCATTCAACACCTTTGAAAGGTTGCCGAGCACCTGCCCTGAAATGTTATTGAAACTAGAAGTAATGTTTATGTTCGGCAGGGAATTTGCATCGAATTTAACATTGTTTATCCCTTTTGAAGAGCTGTTCCGAGCCCCTGCTCCCTGCTGGAAAGGCGCGCCGTTTGCAGGGATCCTTACCCCTGCCGAAGGGTTCGCGAGCAGCTGCATGTACCCTTTCACAAACACGTTCTTCAGCACAACAGAGCTGTTTCCAGTATTTTTCACTGTAACCGAAATGTCTGCCGTATTATTGCCGCCTACTGAAATGGCAGCGCCTGTTATCGAAATATTCTGCCTGCTCCTTGCAAGCTCCTGCCTTGCCGAACTCGGCATCGCCTGCCTCCTGCCGACATGCGCGACCTGCACGTCCGCATATGAATAATTCTTTACAACGACAGCCCTTGCAGACGGAACCAAAACGAATATTGTCTGATTTTGGGCGTATATCTGGATTACAGACGAGACAAGGTCTATCATCGAAAGGTTATAACTTGAATTGAGATTCTTGTTGAACCTTACCATTATTTTATTTCCAGGAACAGTCACATTGTAGGTCTTGTTAGAGATTGTTATTTTTGCGCCCGACACATTCAGCTTTATCATATCAAAGCTCTGGTTTTTCTTGAACTTTGCAATGCCGATGGTCTGGCTGAGGTTGGTCATGTTCATTAGGTTTACGCTTCCGCTGTAGTTCAGGGATACGAAACCCGTGTTGTTCGCTGCGCCCGCCTCATGCAGTTCGATATTCGAATAGTTTAAAATTAGAGACTGCGTTCCGTTCGGAAATTGGGGAGGATCAGTAAGCTGTATCACAGAAGTGGCATATGTCGCATTCACCTTCGGGAATGCTGATGGGACATGGGGTGTTGAAGTCAAAAATCTTGACAAAGTATATATCAAGCCCACCAACACCAGTATAGCGAGAACATAATAAATTGCTTTATTCATAAAACCAACTCCTTTCGAATATTATAAATAGGATGAGCTGATTAATTATATAAAGTTATCTATTTATTGTTTCCGCGCCTGAACATGTCGCAAAAATAAGTTATATTATTTCCTCATATGCGTAACGGCCATGCGCTATGCGCAGGGTATTATACGCGCCGCCCAGAGAGAGGAGTCAGAGCCCGGGGATTACCAAAAACAGGATGTTTCCGAATAGAACAGCCGCGACGAGGCCTATAAATATCATTGCTGCAAACGGGATCGGCGCCTTGTATATCGGTAGTTTTTCATTGAAGCGTTTTTGCTTCATCTCCTTTATAAGCGCCGGCGTAATCAACCTGCCGAAATGCTTCAGCTTTTTTCTAAGCTTAGTCACTTCTTGCTGGCTAAGCAGGTTCATTGCTATCAGTTCGTCTTCCTCAAATTTTCCTACGCCGACATATTCGACCATGGAATCGGTTATAGCCCTTTCAAACAGAAGCATTATTATTGAGAATACTGCAAAAACAGAGATTACTTCAATGCCCTGATAAAACATGCCGAATGAGAAAGCCAGAAAAACTATGAATGCAGAGTACATCGCAGCGATCATGGCCGCCTTTAATGCTGTTTTGCCTGTCACTGATTTTAAAATAGGCTTTCTGGATTTTATCTTGTACTTTGTCAGATAAAAAACAGGTATCAAGATTATCGCGGCGAATCCTGCATTAAGCATCACTGAAACAGCAAAAGGAATGCTGAATTGGGTTATGCTGTATAGCACTGGCTTGTTGAAAAAAGGGAAAATTAAGGATAGAGTTGCCAACTCTGTAATGTCGCCGAACCCGATAAGGCCTATCCTGTAAATCAGGTACCCTAAGGAGATTACTGCGACTGCCACCAATGCGCTCATTATGATTATGCTTGCATTCAGATAAAGAACAGTCAATGCCGCGGAATACGCCAAAAGCAGGTATAC
The DNA here is from genome assembly GCA_023474155.1 of Candidatus Martarchaeota archaeon. GTDB lineage: Archaea > Micrarchaeota > Micrarchaeia > Micrarchaeales > Micrarchaeaceae > JAJZMY01. The sequence goes on from JAMCYJ010000050.1 coordinate 5,432, forward strand.
CGCTGAGGACGGTATGTTGCGCTTATTGAACATGTCAAACAGCATATAAATAACGCCGACCGCAAGCAGACTGGCAATCCTAACAAAAAACAATTCCATCAAATCAACTACAGATACTTGTCTATTTGGTTTGCAGTCAATGCCGCGGGATTTATAACCTCTATATTCATCCCGAGATTTATAAGATGCGATTCGACTTCTGTATCGGGCGCGATCACTATGATCTTTGATTTAGGGGACAGGGATTTTATTATCAGGACAGTGTATATTATCTTTGATCCCTCCTTGAAATCCACAACCGTGAGCTTTGAATTCCTAAAATTGAATTTTGACAGGTCCGCCTTCGAAGTTTCATCTGCCACAAAGGTCTTCAAACCCTGCTTATTCAGCCTGTCGGCCTTTGCCTTGTCAGAGGTTATCAAAAAGTATTTCCTGCCCTGGCGCTTCAGGATTTCAGCCAACGCGATGTTTGTAAAATCAGTTCCTATAAGGATAGCCTCTGCCTTTGAAAGCTTTGATTCCAGATAGGAAATTTCCCCTGATAATTTTTTGATTCTCGAATTCATAATCTCACTGGACAACAGCGTCACTGCTGTAAGGAATATGCTTAAGCCAACTATGATAAGTATTATTACAAATACCTTTGCAGCAGAGCTGATTGGGACAATGTCTCCATAGCCTACAGTTGAAAGCGTGACTACTGTAAAGTAAAGCGAAGATAGAAGAGACGTTTTTGTGTTAAATCCGTTATTATGGCTGAAGTAATATGTCCCGAATGTGCCGAATATGATAACTGAGGATATAGATGCGATATATACTAAAACAAGAAAAGGCACCCTCATTAATACCACCATGGATTTACTGCATTTATCGGCATCCTTTCCTATCTGAATGATAGAAGTTTTGTGCCGTTCATTTTTTGATATTCAATAATTCAATTATTTAATATTGATAAAATTTGATTTATTATAAAAATATATATTTCTTATTGCTGCAATTATTAAATAAAGATATTGTTATTTGGATGTTATGGATAATGAAAGTCATGGCATGCATAAGGGTAAAAAAGAAGGGCATGAGAAATACAATTACTATTTATTAAATTCAAAAATCATTATCCTTAAAAAAAGGGTTAGCGAGTGTAAAAAAGAGATCATGTCGTTAAAGGCAAAAAATAAAAAACTTGATAAGTTGGCGATGATTGATCCGCTTACAAAAATAGGCAACAGAAACCTGCTCAGATTTGAAATGAGAAAACAGTTCGAAAACGCAATGAGGGAAAACAGCGACTTCGGCCTGCTCCTGATCGACATCGACAACCTTAAAGTCATAAATGACGTGAAGGGCCATAATGAGGGGGACAGAATTATAAAGAATACCGCGGGCGTAATCAAAAAAAATACCAGAAACATAGACACGGTATGCAGGATAGGCGGCGACGAATTCGTTGTTATTACAGCAAACAGCGGTCTTGATAAGGTGGGGACAATCGAGCTTAAGCTTAAAGAGGCTTTCAAAAAAGAGGGCATCGACGTAAGCATGGGCTTCTCGAGCTTAAAGGAAAACAGAGAGAATGTTTCGGACAAAGAGAATGTTAAAAACAGCGCGCAAATGCAAAGGCTGTTCAGGAAATATTATTTTAAGCTGTACGTAAACGCAGATAAAAGAATGTATTCTGAAAAAAAATCAAAGCGCGTATTCGGCGCCAGCACTTAGCAGATTGCGCCTGCAACAGGAAATGGACTCCGCGGGATTTCCATAAAACTCTCAGTCAATTATTCCAAGAGCTCATTTTGAACCCGCAACCCCCTGCATGCCATGCAGATGCGCTACCATTGCGCCAGGAGCCCAAAAAAAATAAAGATTATTCCGCAGGGGAAACGAAAATTATGTTTGCGCCCCTTAAAAGGATTGTGCCTAGTTTGAGCTTTACAGCGCCTTCTTCGAGTTCCTCCGCATCCTCTATTACTAGATTCATGTGCGCATCAAAAGATGTTATCTTTCCTCTTACGTCAACTCTGTTCTTCAGCCTTATCAGAATTTTTTTGCCTATTACCTTATTCAGCAAATCAAATGGTCTATCTTGCATAAAAACACCAAAATATGTTGTAATGTTATTTGAACAGAAGTATTTAAATATATTCTTTTATATAGTAGTAACAGAAGATTTATCACCAATAAGGGATTGACATGGACTATTTGAGAACGCATATAAAGAAGCACGGGATTTATGTTTATGGAAGAGTAATAGGGATAGCCTTATTACTTCTTTCCCTGATACTCGCGATAAGCATTGCAAGCACATCCTTATTCGGGACAATAGTCAGCATGCCGATCATAATGCTGTTTATCGCAATACTAGCCATATTCTCATTTTTAATAATAGCCACAAACCTTCTCTATGCGCACATATCATTATCGAACTTAATGAATTCCAATGAAAAAACAACCCATGTCAAGCATGTAAAAACATGGATTTTCGTAATACTCTTAAGCATATTGCTATTCACCCTGCCTGTTTACGTGCTAAAGGCACCATTGCAGGCTTTAAGCGCAATGTTCATGTTTGGGGGCTTTTTAATCCTGCTATATCTTTCAGTAGGGGGGGTGTTCAAACACTATTTCAATGAAGTGGGATTCGGCGGGCTCGCGCTCTGGATAATATTCGCGATCAACTCATTTTATTCCGCGTCTGTGCCCACAGTCCTTGTATATTTTGTGACATTGGTATCCGCAATACTGATTTCAGGGATAGTAGGGATAGCATTGATATTCCATTCATCGCAGGAAGTAGTCAATGCCTATACAGACCTTGTCAGAAAAATAGAGTCTAAAACCCCGAGCCCTAAACGAAAGAAATAACCTGCGTGGGCGGGATTACGCATTGATGATAGCTATTTTATTTTTTGTTTATTTTTTTGTATTTTCCTAAATTCCCAAAAAATTAAACACTAGGTGTATTCTATCACTTCGACATTAAAATTTAATAAAAATTTATGCAATTTTGCATTAAATCTTATCCGATTTAAAAGAGGTGAGGCAAGAAGCAGCACACCCTCTATTAAGCAGATATTAAAAAAATATAAAAGAGAGAACATTATTGATAATGAAAAGGACCTTAAAATTCTAAATCGTTATGCTGCGACAGGCATGGTTTCATTTAATATCAAAATTGTTAAAAACCACGCAGAGCCTACAGCAAAATTAACAGACACTGGAAGATGGTTTATTACGCAGCTTGATTAATTACCTATAATTAAGGCTATTTTTATACACTACGGTTGAAAATTGACACTTTATTGACTACTTTAAGTAACATAAAATAGCTATATGTTTATTTTTGTAGTGTATAATATTATACACTATATGAGCTTTATACGTCGCATAAAAAAGAAGTCAGGAGTCTATCTTGCCGAAGTAGTGTCAAAAAGGGAAAATGGCAAAATTAGGCAACACGTGATCCGTTATATTGGAAAGGAGGTAAACGGAGAAGCAGGTCGTAAGACTTATACATCAAACATAAGAGCCGTAGAAGTCAAAAGATATTTAGACGTTAAATTGATAGATTCACTTGCTTCTCAATTAGGATTGAAAAATATAATATCAAAAGAAATATTGGTATTTGTATACGCACAGATACTTGATGGGCTTTGAGACACCATAAGGAAGGCTGTAAAAAGGCTGGAGGGCAGAAAAAACATGCATAAGGATTTTCTTCTGCTCACGTTGTTAAAGAGGCTATTGATTTACGCTGCGGAAATTGCAAAGGATATTGCTATCACTGCAAGCATCAGGCTTAAGTTGTCCTCAAATTTCAGGCTTTCGACAACCGCAAGCGCAAAGGAGATCAGCACGGCATATGCGGGCTTTACGCCTAGCAGCGTTTCAAATGCGAACAGGACTGCAAAAAAAGCAGCGCTGCCTGCCATGGTTTTGCGGTTATTATAAGGCAGGCTAATGCTTTTGAATGTCATGCCTATTATGGTGGCCATCGAGTCCGCAAAGAATATCGCCGCAAGGCCTATAATCGCAATAAGATTGCCTACAAATCCAAGTATAAGCAGCGCCGAGCAGGCGAGATATATCGCGCCCGTTCCGTAAACAGTATTTATCCTTTCGAGCTGCTTCAGCGCGTCCGCGATTCTATTGCCTTTCCTGACATCAAAGGAAATTATATTTATCAGCAGATAGCTGAGCAAAGTAAGAAGAACGATTACAAAGACAGGCGATTGCGCATATATCAGTATCAGAATAATAAGAAGGCCTATAAAAATCTGAAACACGTCCCTCTGCAGTTCCGCCTTAATGCTCTTTTTAGCAGGAATAATTTTCAGATCCCGCTCGAAATCCCTGAGCGTTGAATTTTTTGATATGAACCCCAGTATCGTGGCGATAGGAAATACCTGGATAAACAACTGCAGGTATCCGAGAAAAGTAAGATAAACCGCGATGGCCAGCAGAAGCGCGATTGCAAAGACGAAGATTCTTGAGCTTCTGGAATAAAAAAAAGACGCGGCGAAGGATATGGAGGATACAGCAAGCGAGGCAGCGGCAAAAAATGCGGAATTATAGAAAATCATAGACACTGCCGCGGCCAACGCAAGAGACGCGAAAAAGAACGCCGCCTGGTTCCTTAGCGGATGCGCCTTGCGCATATCGCTGCTTTTTATGCTATCTTTCTTTGCATTGGCGAAAAACATTGCCGCAAAAATCACTGCGAATGACGCAAATGCATACAGCACAAGAAATGAAATAAATTGTTGCATGATTCTGTCACCTACGGTGCGACTCTGTTTACCATCCTCGGAAACGGAATCGCGTCCCTGATGTGGTCGAGGTGGAGCAGCCATTTTATTATGCGCTCTATGCCCATTCCGAATCCAGAATGGGGAACAGAGCCGTAACGCCTAAGGTCTATATACCATGAATATTTACTGGTATTAAGGCCCTTTTCCTTCATCCTTGCGATAAGCTCCTGCGCGTTCCATATCCTCTCGCTGCCGCCAATTATCTCGCCGTTGCCCGCCGGGGCCTGAAGGTCAGAACATAGCACTGTGCGTGGGTCGTCTGGATTCACTGGCATATAAAAGGCCTTTATCTCCTTCGGCCAGTTGCATATGAACATCGGCTTTTTTTCGTCTTCGGTCAAAAGCCTTTCGTCCTCGACTCCGAAGTCATCCCCCCATTCCTTCCTTGCCCCTTTTTCATTCAGGATGCCTAAAGCTTCCTCGTAGCTGATTCTTTTGAAAGGAGGCTTTATTCCAAGAAGCTCGTTTCTGTCAATACTGAAAAAGTCCACGATATCATTGTCCGAAGCGAGTTTGTTTGCGATATTGGATACAAGGTCCTCCTGAAGCGCCATATTCTGTTCGTTGTTGAAGTATGCGATCTCAGGCTCGAGATGCCAATACTCCGCAAGGTGCTTGATTGTACGCGACTTCTCCGCCCTATACGATGGCGCAAAAGAATAGACGCGCTCGAGGGCGAATATCATCGCCTCGGCATAAAGCTGCGAGGACTCTGTAAGGTATGCCTTCTGCCCGAAATAGTCGACCTCGAAGAGGTTTGCCCCTGTTTCGCCCCCTGCCTGCGTAATCAACGGCGGAGTTATCTCGAAAAAACCCTTAGAATCGAGAAAATCTCTCGCATATCTAAAAATTAACGAGCGCGCCTTCATTATATTTATCATCTTTAGGCTTCTGAGCCAGAGATGCCTTACATCAAGAAGAAATTCAGGGCTTTGGTATTCTGTTATCGGAAACTGCTGCTCGTTGTTTGATATCAGCCTGAAACCAGAAACCGCAATCTCGCATCCCGTCGGGGACCTGTCGTCTTTCTTTACCTCCCCTAAAACGACTGCACTCGACTCTATGTATGCCGCGTCAAGTTCCGCCCATTCCGATTCCGACAGCGCTGACTTGTCAGCGACGCACTGCATGGTACCTGTCGCATCCCTTATTATTATGAATATCCGCTTGCCGGTGCCGCGCTTCCTGTGGATCCAGCCCCTGATGGCTATTGCGGAGCCTGCATGCTGCATCGCCTCCTTAATCGGAATTGCACCTGAGATGGCGCTAAAAACATTTCTCATTTAATCCTTTGTTTATCCTGTTTTATATTTTTAATAAAGACTAATGACATCCTCCCGCCGCTAAAGCGTGCGGGCTTCCTCTGCATCGAAACGAGGCAGAGTATGTTCCTGATTCACTGGCGTAGTTTGCATTCCCTTTTGGAATGTAGAGACTACGCCTCCAGAGGCATTACGTCGGGAGTGCCCCTCCCTAGCTTTTTCAAGTATTGGTTTGCGATTTATGACTATTGCGGATTTCATTATACGACCTCTTTTGACATATTATATATTTATCTACATAATTATATATAAAGCTATTTGCATAATACTTCATGACTGCGGTTCGCTTTCATCCCACCGCTAAAGCATGTGGGATTTCCCGCTCACTTTTTTAAATATAAATGCCAAATATATGCTCAAGAGACGCAAATATACCCAGCCTTTAAAAGCTGTTGAAATAGGAGGTAAAAGCATATTATTCCGTAAATCAATAATCAGGTTTAACGAAAATATATAAATATTTTCAGCTTCTATTTTTATTATAGTTTAGGCGTTGTTAAATAAAACATGCGATTGCCTGTATTGATTTTTACCGGCAGCGACGCCTGCCACAAGCCAAAAATCATGGCAGGAATGCCGCAAGCAAAAATTAATTAAGTGGTGCCTGCATTCCATAACTATTTATTATTTTATTATTTGATTGTTTTATTTATTTGATTGTTTTATTATTCATGATTTTAGTGATTTTATGAAGTTTTTAGTTAGCGGTACGATAAAGAAGAACTCTGCATTCAAGATAGAGGTAGAAGCAGACAGCAAGTCCTATGCAAAGGAAATAGCATACGTAAAGCTGGGCAGCAAGCAAAAAATAAGGAAGCACAGCATAGCGATAACCGAAATAAATGAGATGAGCAAATGAGCGCGCATGAGAACAACGACCATGACACGGATGTGAACGCCCTAATCGAAAAAAGCAATTCTGTTGAGCAACTGGAGTATCTTTATAGCATATATGAAACGCAGTATAATAATACGACGCAGAACATAAACAGCCATGCAAAGGTGATGAACGAGCTCATCAATTCATCGCTTGTGCTTGGCAAGGGAGATGATATTCGAAATAGCAGTCTTGTCCTGAACCTCGGAAACAGCATATACGCAAATGCAAGGATCGAAAACCATGGCAATATACTTGTCAATATAGGGTTAAACTATATTGCAGAAAAGAGCGCAGGGGAAGCCAAGGAATTTATAGACAAAAAAATAAAGTCGTACGAAAAGGAGATCGAGTTCTTGAACAAAGGCAGAAGCGAAATACGGAATGTACTTTTTAAAATTACATATAAACTGTCAGAAATGAATGCGCGTCATGAGCATCATGCCGGGCATGCCTCCCATAGCAAATAATCCACAAGTGTGGCGCAGCGCAGCATTGCTTTATTTTTAATTATAATTGCCAAATAATATAGTTGAGGACATGTTTGAAGGGCTTAAAAACAAAATTTCAGGGGTAATACGTGGATTCATCAAAAAAGAGGAGGCCGAGATAGAAGAGGAGGTAGAAGAAGAAATAAAGGAAGAAACAGCGCCAGAAGAACCTAAAAAAGACATAAATGAGGAGGAAAGTGGGCAGGACGCCGCAGATAAAGAAAAATACATTGGTAAAACAGCGGAAAAAGATCACGAGGAGCCTACGGAGCCGCAAACAGCGGAAACAGAACCCGCCAAAAAAATTATAGAAGCAGAACCGGAAATAGCGGGAAACGAAAAACGCGAACAAAAAAAAGAGGTAAATAAAGAAGGCGATAAACCTAAAACAAAGAAAGAACCTGCAGAGGCCAAAGGCAAGGATCAGCAGAATTACAACATCAATCTTTCAATAAAAACAAAAATAAAAAAAGTATTTTTAAGCAAAGTAAGGCTTAACGACTCCGATATAAATCAGTTTTTAGAGGAATTGAGGATATCGCTGCTGCAATCAGACGTGTCCTACAACACAGTGGAAAGCTTTACAGAGGACCTTGACAGAAAATTAAGAAGCAACGAATTTGAGTCGAAGGAGATAAGCAGGCAGATAATAGAGCAGGTAAGATTAGCACTTACTGACGTCCTTAATAAGAACATGGGCAGTTATATAGACTTATTTGAGACAATAAGCAATAAAGTCGCAAAAAATGAAGTCCCTATCAAAATCCTGTTCATAGGGCCGAACGGAACAGGTAAGACAACCACAATCGCAAAGATAGCGAACGGACTGAAGAAGCGCAATATAACGTCAATTCTGTCCGCAAGCGACACATTCAGGGCCGCTGCGATAGAGCAGACAGAATATCATGCGAACAAAGTAGGAGTTCCTGTCATAAAAAGCAGGTATGGCGCGGATCCGGCAAGCGTAGCGTTCGACGCGATTAACTACGCGAACGCGCGCAGCATAAAGGTCGTGTTAATTGACAGCGCGGGGCGGCAGGAGACGAACAAGAATCTTATAGGCGAGATTTCAAAAATGGCGCGCGTAACAAAGCCGGACATTACACTATTCGTCGGAGAAAGCATATCGGGCCATGTAATTTCTGAGCAGATAAACGAATTCTCAAAATTCATAAAAATAGACGGAATAATACTCACGAAACTTGACTGCGATGCAAAGGGCGGAAATGCAATCTCGATCGCATATGACACAAACGCCCCTATACTATTCATGGGAACAGGAGAGTCATATGACGCACTAGTCAACTTCAGCCCGAAGTTTATTATCGATTCCGTGCTTCCGGCTTGACATATTTTGAGGAATTGAAAAAGGAATGCCGCATAAAAAATCAACGCAGAAAATCTTAATCAATGCCTTCTCCAAGATCTACGATTAATGCATTATTTATAGAATAGAAATTTATTTTACCAGACTGCAATTTCTCCTTCAAGCAATGGAGAAATTTGTGTAGTCTTTTTTCAATACGTACTGTTGAAAATTCAGATGAACATGAGTATTTTGTTTTTATTTTTTC
>JAMCYJ010000006.1 GCA_023474155.1 Candidatus Martarchaeota archaeon
GCAAAAGTTTCATCCTCTGTATCAGGTATTTTATTAGGAACTCCGTATATCACATTATCTCCATTATCAAATTCTATATTTACCAGCCAAAATCAAATATTGAGTGTATCAGTATCAGATTTATACGGCCCGTTTACATACAATTATTTTGAAAAAGCTCCAGGATCTTCAACATTTACAAAAGTTATAAGCGTACAAAATTCTTTAACAACAAATTCATATTCTTTTGCAACTACTTCTTCATCAACAGAAGGCAGTTATAGTTTTTATGCAAATGTATCCAATTCCACGATAACAGGAATAAAAACAAATAATGCAAGCATTTACGTGATGCCGCAATATGTCGCCTATTTCAGCGGGGGCTATAATTCAATAGTAGCCAGTAGCATAAATTTTAATGGCCTGCCCCAGATTACCGCTTCTTTTTGGATAAAGCCTGTCGGAACAGTACTAACATCCCAAGGGGGTAGTAATCCTTCAGCTACAGTAGTTGCCAGTGACGGCATTTGCCCAGATGGAATGTATATTGCATATGCCCCGCCTGCTGCAAATCCGAGCAATGTAATTAACCCGGGTATAGCTCTCTATCCCCAGGATTTTTCTAATAATTGTCTGGCTAACGGGTATTCTACTTTTCCTATATCACCCAATAAATGGTATTTTGTAGCATATACATTTAACGGAGTGGAGGCTACATTATATGAAAACACTTATTCTACATCAAACTAAGTCGTGCTTTCACCAAATACAATATATGCGAAACCCGGCTTTTATATCGGTTGGTCCAATGCGAATAGAGCGAACCTAATTGCTTACATATCTAATGTGCAGCTGTATGGCAATGCGCTTTCCTCAAATCAAATATCCTATTTATATAATGAAGGAATTGGAGGGATCCCAGTGTCTAATTCAAACATTATTGCACAGTATTCCCTAAATAACAATGTAAATGACCTGAGCGGCAATGGGCACGCAGCCACGCCTTACAATGCAGTTTTTACCTCGAATTGGATAGTGAATTACACCAATCCTTAATCTTTTTTTGCCTTGAACATATTCAATAGGAGCGAGTTTGATACGACTGTCACCGAGCTGAATGCCATCGCCGCCGCTGAAAGTATCGGCAGTGTGCTGTATATCCCAAAGCCGAATACAGGTATCAGCGCCCCGGCGGCCACAGGTATCAGCACAGCATTGTATCCGAATGCCCATGCAAGGTTCTGCTTTATTTTGCTCATCGTTTTTCTTCCGATCTGTATCGCGACTGCGACATTATAAATGCTGCTGCTGATAAGCACTATGCCTCCTGTTTCTTTTGCGACGTCCGTGCCCGACCCTATGGCTATTCCCAGGTCCGCCTTTGCAAGCGCGGGCGCATCGTTTATACCGTCTCCGACTACCGCGACCTTTTTTCCGCCTGCCTGCAGCTGGCTTATTTTTTCCATTTTATCCTTGGGTTTTGCATTCGCAAGAACATTTTTTATCCCAATGCCCGCCGCGACATTTTTTACTGCTTTCTCGTTGTCCCCGCTTATTATCCACGGCTCTATATTCATTTTATTGAGCATCTCGATTGTTTTTTTCGCGTCCTTTCTGATATCGTCCTCAAGCGCGATGATGCCTGCTGCTTTTCCATCGATGCCTAAGCACAGCACTGTCTTTCCACGGCTTTCTAGAGTATTTTTTCGCGATTTTATGTCTGCGCCTATTTTCATGAGCAGGCTTTCGCTGCCTACCGAGATAAGTTTTCCTTTGTATTTTGCAGTCACTCCATAGCCCTGCATGTATCTGAAGTTCTTAGGGAATTCTGCTTTTATCCTCGCTGATTTTGCAGCGTTTATTATTGCTTTCCCTATCGGATGCTCTGAATTGGACTCTGCAGCCGCCGCAAGCCACAGTACATCGCGTTTATTATATCCTTTGAAAGCCTCGATCCCTGCTATGCGCAGGTTTCCTGTAGTCAGCGTGCCTGTCTTGTCAAATATAATCGTATCTATCTTGTTTGACGCCTCTGTCGCTTCCCCCTTTTTCACAAGTATTCCTTCTTTCGCCGCAACTCCCGATGATACAAGCAGCGCGGCAGGCGTTGCGATTCCAAGCGCGCATGGGCATGCGATTATAAGCACGCTGATAAAGATCAGGAGGGAGGTCATTGCCGGCGCTCCCAGAATATACCATGCAAATGAGGATGCAATGGCGACTAGCACAACAACTGGGACGAAAACAGACGATATCCTGTCTACAAGCTGCTGGACCGGAATCCTGCCCTGCAGCGCGCCCTCGACCGTTCTTACTATGTCCGCCAGGACTGTTCCGTTTCCCACATTTTCCGCTCTGACCCTTATTGCGCCCGACAGGTTTATCGTCCCCCCTATCACCTTGTCGTTGACGGTCTTGCCTGCTGGCATGCTTTCCCCGGTAATCATTGACTCGTTCACGCTTGTCTTTCCGTAGATAACCACAGAGTCTGTCGGGATTTTCTCGCCAGGCTTGACAAGCAGCAGATCTCCCTTCTTGATTTCCTCGGAATTGATGTCAATTATTTTTTTGTTTTTTATAAGGTGTGCGGTCTTGGGCTTAAGTTCTGCAAGCCTTTTTATGGCGTTTCCCGCCCTCGTCTCGCTCAGCCTTTGGAAATAAGTCCCTGTTAAGACCAGCGATATTATCAGCGCAGATGTATCAAAGTACAGGCCGCTTGCAGGGAATAGGCTGGGGGCAAGCACTACGGCGGTGCTGAATGCCCAGGCCGCGCTTGTGCCTATGCTTATCAGGGTGTCCATGTTGCTTGAAAGGTTCTTTATGGCCGCGTATGCGCCTTTGTAAAATCTGAGCCCTGGATAAAACTGCACAATGCTTGCAAGCGCAAGCATCGCTATCTTGGAATACGCAAATGATGAAAGGAAGACATAGTTTATTGCAAGGATTACTGTAGACAAGGACCATGCAACCGCAAGCTCCCTCTTTATTTCAAGCATCTCCTTTTCAGGCTTTTCGAATTGTATTTTGCATGACGGGCTGCAGAAGTAGTAATGAATCCCGTTTCTTGTCGATTGTAGGTGCGAATGTTTTTCATTTACATACATTCCGCATACAGGATCATTTGCCATATTTTATTATATGCAAGCAATATTTATATAAGTTTATATGACCGAGCCGGTTGGATTTATAGAAAAGGTTTATTAATATTACATTGGAATAATGTATTATAAGGAATTAATAAACTCTTACGCGTTGGTAACATGATAAACGATGAAAATGAAGGGGAATTAGAAAGCATTGATGATATCGAGCAGAAGTTCCGCAAGATAATAAAATACGGGCTTATCACGGAAGCAAAAGATTTTGCCAAAAGAAGGGCGATAAAGAACTCGACTCAAAAATCGATTGCTTATGATGTTTTCCATGACACTGTAACTAGAATGAGCGCAAACAAGAATGTATTACAGCATGAACTCTCTATTCCTATTGATATCGCGCATACATTCAGATTTGAGAGCGCGCTTAAAAAACATGCAAGCTCAGCAATACTTGGCTATTGCAAGACAAAAAAAGATACAAGCACCATTAAAAGAATGAAACAGGAGTTTCCAGGATACTTTTGATTCTGCCGGAAACGCGTTGACAGAGTAATGCATTGCAGGTCTATTTGCAAATAGTTTTATTTGTTAGTGCCAAAAATCTAATTGGGCAGTTGCTTTGCCTATAAATAGAATGAATTGATAAAATGGCTGGTTTCCGCATCGATCCATGGACTGTAGAGGGGCAAGTAAATTACGACAAGGCAGTCAAAAATTTCGGCATAAATTATATTGACGACGCACTAATGCAAAGGATAAAGAAGCATACCGGCGAGCTGCATTATCTTTTATCAAGAAATATTTACTTTGCGCATAGGGACCTGAACTGGATTCTTGACGAGTATGAGAAGGGCAACAAATTCTATGTTTACACGGGAATCGCGCCATCAGGTTCAATGACTCTCGCCCACCTTATTCCGTTTATCTTCGCGCAATGGCTTCAGAAAAAGTTCGGGGCGGAAGTATATATACAAATTCCGGACGAGGAAAAATACCTTGCAAAGAAAAATATCAGCCTTGACACTATACACAGGCTTGCATACGAAGACGCTCTCGACATAATATGTCTCGGATTCGATGAAAAAAAGACGAAGATTTTCTTCGACACAGAGTATGCAAATGTTCTGTACAAGCAGGCAGTCAGGGTCGCAAAGCACATAACCTTTTCAAGCATGAAGGATGCATTCGGCATGACAAACGAAACAAACATAGGGTGGATATTCTATACGTCAATGCAGGCAGTTCCTGCATTTCTGAAGTCTGTTGAAGAAGGCCATAATGTGCCCTGCCTGATTCCCCTTGCCATAGACCAGGATGTGCATTTCAGGATAGCGCGCGATGCGATAACAAAATTAGGGTATTACAAACCTGCAATAGTGCATGCGAAGTTCCTGCCTGCGCTTAATGGCGCTTCCAAGATGTCCTCAAGCGATCCCCTTAATACTATATATCTTAATGACGATGCAGACGCAGTAAATAAAAAAATACAGAGAGCATTTACAGGCCAGCAGGCGACTGCGGAGCTGCAGAGGAAGTTCGGCGGGGATCCAGACAAATGCGTCGTATGCCAATATTACAAATATATATTCGAGCCTGATGATGACAAGTTGAAGCAGATACTCGACAGCGAAAGAAGCGGGACCCTTCTCGCAGGGGAGCATAAGAAAGACCTCGCCGGGAGGATAAACGCGTTTTTAGAGGATCATAGGGCGAAGAGGGAGGAATACAGGGGCAGGTTAGAGAACTTTATTGTAAGATAGCCTCGCCAGGCGGATAAAAATTCCATAATGCCCCGCCGCGCCGATAAGGCAATTATTATTAATGCTGCTGGCAATCATGTATTTTTCATAACTCAAAAATATTCCGCGTTGCATGAAAAAACTATTGCTCAGAGCCCGCAGCCCCAATTTATGAGCAGGATAAGCGCGCCCTCTTTCCATAGGCATTAGACATTTGTCAAACCTGCACAAATGATTTAAATATCTCCTTTTTCAATAATATATTGTTGTTGATTTAAGAGGTTGTTATAATGGAAAAAACAAGATCTATTTACAAAATTCCTGAAGACAGGCATGCGCCTGTGGCAGAGATAATAAGAAAGGATGAGGATGAGCGCCGCCCAGAAATGCCTATTATAGACTACACTATTTTCAATCAAATCGCAAACGAACCTCTCAGGAAAATAAGAAGGGAAGGGAACGCATAAAATTCCCTTTTATGGAAAGCGAAAGTGCCGTGGCGTTCTTCTGCAGCCCAGCATGCGGTGTTTTCCGCTTGCGCTGTTAAGCGAACTGCTTCTACGTTGCAGAATTGGACTTCCCGCCATATAAAGTTAAAAAACAAATATCTATTTAAAATTTCGTCTTCAATAATTAATTATATAGCCCCATGGTCTAGTGGTCATTGCCTTGTTTAAATAAGGCAACTGCAAAAGGACGGCAGACTCTGGCTCTGCTAACGCCAGTCCGAATCTGGCTGGGGCTATAGCAAGTTTTATCAGGTATTAGGCGGTGCTGTGGTAAAGAAATATAAAAAACCCAAAAACTAAACCAGCTATAAATGATATTTTCTTCTATTATTCTTCCCAATATCTTGAATTTTTCTCAGGGATATTGTTTAATGTCCAATCTCTTTTTCGTAGGAATCTTAGATATTCTAAATATAGCAAAAAGTTTGGGTTAAATAATACATTTGATTAGGATGTTCTTGTAGACAAGATACTAAAGCATAAAGTAAGACCAAATATTATACAACCAACTTTTTGATGAACTTACCATCTTCTTTATCCTCATTTTCTAAAGAAATCCCAGAAAATCATTTTTACAGCCAAAACAGAATGACTCAAAAATAGTCAGACAAAAATTTGATGGGAAAGATAAAAAATTAAAGAATAAAATTAAACATTCCCACATCCATTCTGAATTTATAGACGCACTAGAATACAGCCCTCCCTTATCCCCAGGCATAGGATTCAGTATGACCAGTTTTTTCATGCTGATAGCCAATAAAACCAATATAAAGGATGTTATATTATATCCTCATACAAAGTAATAAATATATACGAAGTAAGGAGCTATTATGTTACCTAAAAAATTAAAACCTGGAGATGGGGTAAGAGTCATTTCACCCGCAATGAGTCTTTCAATAATATCTAAAGAAGTAAAAGAAATTGCAATAGATACACTAAAAAATTTGGAATTAAATATTACCTTCTCAAGAAATTCAGAGGAAATCGACGAATTTGATTCTTCGTTAATACAGTCGCGGATAGAAGATATTCACGAAGCATTTAAAGACGAATCGATCAAAGCTATTTTAACAATAGGAGGATTAAATTCAAATCAACTTTTAAAATATCTGGATTACGATCTTATTAAAGCAAATCCAAAAATTTTCTGTGGTTATTCAGACATTACTGCTATTGGGAATGCAATATATGCCAAAACGAAATTGGTAACATATTATGGCCCTCATTTTTCAACATTTGGCATGAGTAAAGGGCTTGATTACACTACAAAATATTTTAAAAAATGTCTCTGTTCGTCAAAGCCATTTGCTGTGAATCCTTCGGATTCTTGGAGTGATGATACTTGGTTTATAGATCAAGAAAAAAGAGAATTTATAAAAAATGACGGATATCTCAAGATAAATAGTGGTATTGCGGAAGGCAGGATAATAGGAGGTAATCTGTGCACCTTAAATCTACTTCATGGAACTGAGTACATGCCAAAATTAAAAGGTTCAATCTTGTTTTTAGAAGATGATGAGGGGTCAAATGCGCAGATATTTGATAGGGACTTGCAATCTTTAATACACCAACCTGGTTTTGAGTATGTTAAAGGTATTGCAATAGGCCGCTTCCAGAAAGCTTCGGATATTCCAGAAAGCAGATTGATTAAAATTATAAAAACAAAAAAAGAATTAAACGGCATTCCAGTCATTGCAAATGTAGACTGTGGGCATACCGCCCCTCGGATCACATTCCCTATAGGGGGAACGGCTAAATTATCCGCTGAAGATGGAAATATTAATCTAGAGATAATAAAACACTGACGAGCCCTTCAGCGCAGGGCCCATAAGCATTGCATCCAATCATAGGATATGGAAGTTTGAACAAAACCAATAAAAATTATAAACCTATTAATTTTTATAAAGATAAATCGATAACAGGATGGGATGATGGCTGACTTGGTTTTTATTTCTGTGCCTTATTCTGAAAATCCAGAGAGGGGGGTCAGGCTTGCGATAATGGCAGGGCGGTACATCAAAGACAGGCTGAATAAGGTTCCTATAAGCCCCCTGATGTTTTTTAAAGAGGTATTTGAAAAAAACTATGACAACTCGATAGACGCCTGCAAGACAATCATATCAAAATGCGATTCCGTGCTCATCGTCGACACAGGGGAGCTTTCAAAGGGCCAGAAAATAGAATTCGAGTTCGCAAAGCAGAATAACATACCCTGCATCATGATCAGCGACGATGAAATATAATTTATTTTTAAAGCGCGACTAAAATAAATTACCAAAGGCATATTACGCATGCTGCATTTTTCTACTGCAAAGAACTGTTTCTTGATTTTTGTTATACTCTCTTTTTATCTCCTAACAAAGTGAGCAGGATATCTTATGGTTTATCTATTGAAGGATGCCAGAGACAAAACAAGTCAAAAATAAAATTGCCGGCAGAAAAATAAACAAACAGAAAAAGATAAGGAATTAGAATAAATATAAAATAAAAAAATAAAAAAAGACCGCAGCTGCCTGCAGTCAGTGGTTATGGAAAAAATAGTAGGGTTCCATTACTGGACAATCTCGCCTATCCCGAATCGCGCCTTTACTTCTGTGACTTTTATCTTGACCTTCTCTCCGACTTTTGCGCCCTTTATAAAGATGACAAATCCGTCCTTTTTTGCGATTCCGTCTCCTTGTGATGCAACTGCCTCAATTTCGACCTCAAGCTCGTCTCCAGGCTTTATTGGTTTCGGTAAGAAATAGTTCTGTCTTATTTTTATACCTCCTCTATGTTCTCTTCCATGTTCGTTGTTTCCAAAGGATCTTCCGCCATGTCCTTCATTGCCTTCTTCATTTTCGTTTCTCATTTA
This sequence comes from Candidatus Martarchaeota archaeon, assembly GCA_023474155.1. Taxonomy (GTDB): domain Archaea; phylum Micrarchaeota; class Micrarchaeia; order Micrarchaeales; family Micrarchaeaceae; genus JAJZMY01. The sequence continues at coordinate 8,180 of JAMCYJ010000006.1, forward strand.
ATCTTTCCTATACTAGGTATTTATGTTTTTTAGTATAATTAGTTATATCTGATATATTTAAAATAATTTCTATTTATTGGGCTTTGCCCGTTACCATTGATTTTAGAGTTCATGGCAATTAATAAATAAAATCGCTGCCAATAGTATAATCGCAATTGCGGTGATTACGATTTCAAAATTTTACATAACCACACCAATATACTACGCGAACGACAAACTCCACATAGGCCATGCGACCAGCAATGTCATTGCAGACGTGCTGGCAAGATGGCACAGGCTGATTGGCGACGATGTTTTCTTTGTCACAGGAAGCGACGAGCACGGCGAGAAGATAGAAAAATCCGCCGCGGCTGCAGGGATGCAGAACATCGACTTTGTAGACTACGAAGTCAGGAAGTTCAAGGAGTTGTGGCAGCGGCTCAATATAAGCAATGACTGTTTCATAAGGACGACCGAAAAGGCGCACGAGGAGGCGGTCAAGGCATTCATAGAGATAATAGGCAGGAATCAGGACATATACAAGGCGAAATACAGCGGATGGTACTGCGTGCACGAGGAGACTTTTTGGACAGAACTCGAGCTCAAGAATGGAAAATGTCCAGAATGCGGCAGGGAGGTGAAAATACTTGAGGAAGACGCCTATTTTTTCAGGCTCGGCAAATATCAGGGCAGGCTTTTGGAGTTTTACAATAAAAACTCCTTTGTCCTGCCTCCCTACAGGCAGAAGGAGATGTTCAACAGGATCGCAGGCGGGCTTAGGGACATAAGCATTACCCGGCCGTCCGTGAAGTGGGCAATCAAGTTTCCATTAGACCAGGATCAGTACATATATGTATGGGTCGACGCGCTTGTAAACTACCTGAGCGCCCTTGGCTGGCCGAACGGCGCGAATTTCAAGAGGTTCTGGCCGCCGGATGTGCATGTCATAGGCAAGGACATAAACTGGTTCCATTCCGTGGTATGGCCCGCGCTGCTCATGTCGAGCGGATTGCAGCTTCCGTCAACCATACTTGCAACCGGCTTCTGGACCGTAAATAATGAAAAAATGTCCAAAAGCAAGGGCAATGTCGTGGATCCGATTGCTCTCATCGACAAGTACTCCGCGGACGCGTTAAGATACTTCTTGATAAGGGAAAAAGGAACAGGGGAGGACGGCAGCTTCTCTGAGGATGCATTCATAGCAAGGATCAACGGGGAGCTTGTGGCGGATCTCGGAAATCTTGTGTACAGAGTCCTGACTCTTGCAGAGAAGGCAGGGGAAGACGCAAAATTCGAAGGAAGGAATGAGCTTGGCAAAAAACTCGAGATGGAAAAGCTGGAAAAATCAATGGAGGGCATCGACATTAATTCCGGCCTTAATGCGATCTGGCAATTCATAAGGGAGGCGAACAAATACGTAAATGAAAACAAGGCATGGGCGCTGCACGGCGCGGAACTGTCAAATGCGCTCTACAACCTTCTTGAGGCGTGCCGGGTTATATCCATCTTAATATACCCCTTCATGCCAGAAACAGGGGAAAAAATAGCAGCGCAGCTCGGCGCAAAAATAGAATTTAGGCAATGCGCATTTTCGCCTGACGGGAAATTCAGCGGAAAAATAAAGAAGGGCGGCTATCTGTTTAAAAAAATAAAGGTTTAGAAAATAATGCCGGCCCTGCCTGCTAAATTATAGAGTATTTTACCTTAAAAATTCTTTAAATGGGGAATCAGGCAGGAATTTGACATCGCTATTTTTGATAGGTTTGTCGTACCTGCAAAATTTCTTGCTTATCTTTTTAACGACATTCGGGTCTACATTCGGATTTTCGATAAGCGCCTTTTCAATATTGGGATTGCATATATGATTTTTGATTATATAGTCTATTACATCCCTGTTTTTTGCGTATTTTGCAATAAATTCAACCAATATCCTGTTTTTGTCCTTGCTATTTGTCTTAATGGCGTCCAGCAAATAGTCGGATGGCGCGTTTTTAATAATTCCCTTGCATAATGTGTTTATCTCTAAGTGCTCGCAATCAGGGCATTTGAAACAGTCTGTCATTTTTATCACTTGGTATATTTATTCGAATTAATTTTTGTAAAATTACAATACAACTAAGGCTGTAAAATTACAATACAACTAAGGCATTTGTGATATTTATGCTTTTTTTATTTTGTATCTTTGCTGGTTTAGCTCGGCTGTTCCGAGAAAGCCAAATTTACAAAATGCTTTAATAAATGCTGCAATAAACTATAATATATGGCAAAGGCAAAACAAGCAACGTACTCAAGTCGGAGAGCCGGAACATATACCAAACAGGCATCTAGCGCGGGCAATGCCAATCTGGTGTTGGTGCTCATTTTAACGCTTTTTATCCTGTTCACGCTCGTATTCTTCAAGATGGCATTGCGCATTGAAAGCATTCTTGTTTCAATAGCAAACAATACCGCAGGCGCAAACGGAACGAGGATAGAGAACATATACAATAATTACCATGCCGGCGGCAACGCCTCTGTCGCGGTGTATATATCCCTGCCCGCAGGCGAAATATACAGTCTTAGGCTGAGCGCGAGCAAGGGAAACAGAACCCTAGAATCTGTAGGCATTAGCAATTACGGCAATAATATTTATCAGCAAAACCAGGCCGCGGCGCCAGTCCAGACTCCAATCCTTGCTTCAAGGGAGTACGTGGCAATATTCTCAGGCCTTGAAGCATTCTCCGAATACAATATATCAATTTCAGGAACTGTTCGGCCGTACTGCACGAAAATATGCCCGCTGGCAAGTTCGGGCGGCGCGAATTCCTTGAGCGCAAATGCCGTGCATACCGGCATCATAGGTGCGGCTGCAAATGCATCGACGTCATCGCTTACTATAAACGCCATCGGCGGCTTTCCATTGCGCAACGCTTCAAATGAAACTTCAGCAGGCGGCGCGCTTCCCAGCTTTATTCTATACATACACAAATACGAAATCGTAGCGACAGGAGCGAACAATTCAGTAGTGAATGTGACATTTTCAGCGATATAGCCCGGCGCGGGGATTCTGCGCGGATGCATGAACATCGTATAGTAGGGAAAGTAAAAAAAATAAAACAAAAGAATATAAAAATATGGGGCGTAAATTAATAGACGGTAATATTTTATAAAAGGCAGACCGAAAAACTATGAAAATTATATTTGGTGAAATTATGGAAGTATTTGTAGACAAACCAAAGTGCACTGGATGCGACCATTGCAAGGACGTGTGCCCTGTTGCGGTATTTGAAATGTACGACAAAAGCGCGCCCGAGGTAAACAACGACGTCGCGCCGGACGATATGAAATGGAAAGGAACTGACGATCCTAATGTATTCAAGGAATGGAGCGGAGTAAGCGACGGCCACGACCACTTCAAGAAAAAGTCAACAGCGATCAATGGTCCTTCATGCATAATGTGCCAGGCCTGCCTGATCGAGTGCGAGGGAGAGTGCATCCACATAAAGGACGACAGCGGGACAGCGTACAAATCAGTATACAAATAAGACAGAGACAGTTAAAATTAAATAACAGGAGAGACATTATCAATTTACCCTATTTTTTATTTTAGGGTTTTTTTACAAAAATTGCGCCTGCGATTTTTCTATTTTTATTTTGAATTTGCTTGTGGCGGCACTTAAGCATATCGCTTGTACTGAGATGAGAACATGTTTGAATATACGAATAAACCTTTTAGCGATGCAGAGAGCCTTGCGTCTCTCAACAAATACGTCAGGCAATGGTTTGATGAAAACTTCAGCGAGCTGACGCTGCCCCAGAAGTTCGCATTCAAATTCATAGCAGACGGCAAAAACCTGCTTGTCACGGCGCCGACAGGAAGCGGAAAGACCCTTTCAAGCTTCCTCTCAATAATAAACGTGCTTTTCAATTATTCCCTCGAGGGCGCGCTTGAAAACAAAATATACTGCATTTACGTCTCCCCTCTCCGCGCCTTGAACAATGATATATACAGGAACCTGAAGCTGCCGCTCGAGAAGATATACGATATAATAGTGAAGGAAAAGGGCATTGACGTCATAAAGGGCAACATACAAAAGGTTACGATAGGCATACGGACAGGCGACACAGAGCAGAGCGAGAGGGCGAGGCAGCTGAAGAAGCCACCGAACATACTCGTCACAACTCCTGAAAGCCTTGCGATAATGTTAAGCTCTGAGAAATTCTCAGAGAATTTCAGGTCCGTGCAGTACATAATAATAGACGAGGTCCACGAGCTTGCAAACAACAAGAGGGGCATGCACCTTGCGCTCAGCGTCGAAAGGCTCGCAAGAATCGCGGAGCGCAGGCTTGTCAGGATAGGCATGAGCGCGACTCTGCATCCTCTCGAGGAGGCTGCGAAGTTCCTTGTCGGCTATGAAGGAGGCAAGCCGCGCGACTGCACCATCGTAGACGCCTCATGGAGCAAGGAGTTCGATTTGAAATTAATGGCGCCCGTGCAGGATCTCATATACAGCAACGACACGCTAATAGAGAACGAGACGTACAGGATACTGGACTCTGTGATAAAGCATAATAAAACAACGCTGATATTCACGAATACCAGGAGCAATACCGAGCGGGTCATATTCAACCTGAAGAAAAGGTTCAACTACGACCTTGACATAGCCGCGCATCACGGTTCGCTTTCAAGGGAGTCGAGGCTCAGCGTCGAGGAGATGCTGAAGAAGGGCGATCTTAAATGTGTTGTGAGTTCCACCAGCTTGGAGCTCGGGGTAGACATAGGCACGATAAACAACGTGGTGCAGCTGGGCTCGCCCAAAAGCGTCACAAGACTCATACAAAGGATAGGCAGGTCAGGGCATTCGTTCAAGGACACGGCAAGGGGCGAGATAATAGTCCTTGACCGGGACGACCTTGTGGAGTGCGCGATAATGATAGACTCCCTCAGGGCGAAAAGCCTTGACGCGTTCAGGGTCCCTCAGAATCCGCTCGACGTGCTCGCCCAGCACATACTGGGCATGTCGCTAACCGCGCAATGGAGCATAGACGACGCGTATAACCTTGTAGCGCAGGCGTATCCTTTCCATGCGCTGCCGAGAGCCGACTTCGACTCGGTGCTGGATTACCTTGCGGGAAACTACGTAGAGCTAGAGAGCAGAAAGGTCTACAGCAAGATATGGCTCGACAAGGCAGGCGGCACATTCTCAAGAAGGGGAAACGCGAAGCTCATCTTCATGCTTAACCAGGGCACGATCCCGGACGAGGCGTCGATAAACGTGATTGCAGGAAGAAAGCATATCGGCAGCGTGCAGGAGGAGTTTTTTGAAAAGCTTAAGCCTAATGACGTGTTCGCGCTCGGCGGGCACTTATACAGGTTCGAATCATCGAACGGCACAAACTGCTATGTCTCGCTTGCAGACGCGGCAGCGCCTACGATTCCCCCATGGTTCTCTGAGCAGCTGCCGCTTTCATACGAGCTTGCAATGAATATAAACAAATTCAGGAAGCGGATGCTCGACGCGATCATAGAAGACAGGGAAAGCATAGGCGCAAACATAAAGAAGCTGAAGAAGGGCGAAAAAATAGAAGCAGTGCTGGAATCTGCGGGCATCGACCATGCCTCTGCTGCTGTTATATTTTCGTATTTCATGGAGCAGTTCCTGTTCGCAGGCACTATCCCGAACGACAGGATCCTGCTTATAGAACAGACATACGATGCTGCGCAAGAAGTGAACCTTATAATCTTTCATTCCCTTTACGGAAGGAGGATTAATGATGCGCTGTCAAGGCTTTTCGCGATAGAGCTCAGCAACAGGTTTGATACAGACGTAGGCATAATGATCAACGATAATGGATTCATACTAAAGCCCGACCAAAAGATAGACTTTACTCTAAAGACAAACTACAACATAGTGGATGCGCTTCACTCAAAAGACATAGAGGAAATGATGAAGGAAAACCTTAAGCGCACAGAGCTTTTAAAGAACAGATTTAGGCATGTCGCAGT
>JAMCYJ010000031.1 GCA_023474155.1 Candidatus Martarchaeota archaeon
CTGTTTTTACCATTGCCTGCAGTCTGGCAAGCATATTTTTTCTGTTTTCACTGAAGCCCAGCAATTCAGTAGCAGCATGCACATACTGTGCTATGCGCCCTGCAAGTTCCTGCTTGCTTGACCTCCCTTCGATAGTTATAATATCCGGGATATAGATCCCTGATTCGACTGCCGCTCTTCCGTCAAATGAGACAATATCATACAGCTCCAGCACGATGTTCGACTTTACATTGATCGGCTTGTCCGAGAAGATGGTGTATTCTCCGTCAATGTGATTTGCGCATGAAACAATCCCCTTTACAGAAGTTAGCATATAACCAATATATTATTTCGATAGGTATTATTAGGCGCGAATAATTAATTATATTTACCAAAGTATATATTTATATATTTTATTATAAAATAAATACTGATAAGGACAACGCGGGGGATTATAGGAGCCATGAAAAGTAAAACAACATTTTATGAAATGATAATAACAGTATTATAACCATGTTTTGCATAATGCAATGGATTTATTTCAACATATTTGATTAAGTTGTTTGCGGTTGATTATAAGGTCATTAATAAGGTTTAGCCACTTCAAGCAATTTTAATTCTTTTTTGCAGGATAGAAATTCTTTTAGTTCGGAATAGGATTTGCCGTCGAGGGCGATGGCAGCTATGGAATCCCTTCCGCCGGCGCCTGGAAGCCGCGCAACCAACGCGCCATGCTCTTTGCATTCCTCTATCAATCTTGTTGCCTCGTCATCCTCTATTTCTACGCCCGCGCTGATTCCGAGTTCTTTGGTAAATGACCGCGCACTGTCAAACGCCTCCCTGAATTTGGCAACGGCATCCTGATCGCCGCTCTCTTTTGCCAATTTTCTTAGGTAAAATATGGCGAGTTCGTCCTGCTCATTTATTTTTGTTATTAGCCTCTTATATTCGTCAGGATTTTTCGCCTTGAATTCGCTGACCTTGCCCACAAGAGAGACTGTTATAGCTGCCTGGCCGATGAAATTCGCCATTATTATTTTGAAATTTTTCGGCAAGGATATAGGATCTATCTTATAGTCCCACGGCCGCTCTGCTATCTCTTTTATGTCGCTGTACGAATATTCCTTCGGGAAATTTTTCAGTATTTCAGAGGAATACCTTGTATAGACAATGCTGCCATAGGTCGCGGCCGCGATGTCAAATCCGCTGCCTACCTTTCCGGTCGCCACACTGTGTGCCAACTGAGAAAGCTTATGGGCTGCCTCATTCTCCATAGAATTCACGCCGTATGCTGCAAGGATACCCTTGACTGTTGCGACAGTCACTGCCGCGCTTGCCCCTAAGCCGCTTTTTGATAATTTTCCAGAATCCAACGCATATGCGAACTGTTCGTCATTTTTTGTATTTATTTTAAATCCACTTATCTTTTTGCCTTTTGACAGCGCATACATGCTTGCTATTTCGCAGCTTGTTTTAAGCAGATTGAGCACCTGCAGCGGGTCGGGCTCGATTTTCCCAGTATCGGGATTGATCACGCCATCGTATTTTTCATTAAGATCCAGCGCAGACAAATGCACCTCGTTATTGTCAAGCAATATTATCTGCGCGCTCACATATGCATTATCTGTTGCCGTCACCAATCCTATGTTTGGCCTCTCAAGAATCGCATAGCCTCCAAGCCATAATATCTTGCCTGGCGCTTTGGATTCGATAATGCTGCTCATTTTGTCACGCAGTCAATTTTAGGAACTTTGGGATATTTTCCTTTGTGATAAGAGCTTCCTCATTGCCAAGCATTACTGGGCCTGAACCTATTTTTACAGATAAAACCTCCTTTACTCCGTCAATATTTTTCAGCAGGCTGATTATTCCGTCCTTATTTTCCTGTGTTGTTATTATATGCGCATTCGGCCCTGCATCAAACGTATATGCTCCTATTATTTTGCCCCTACTCTGGTTTAATTCATGCACAGCATAAATAATATCGCGTGATATGTCGTTCAGATAGAATATAGGGGGATAAGTATCCAGCATAACAGCATGCAGATCATTGCTTTCTTTCATTATCAGCTTGCCCATCGCCTCAAAATCCCTTGATTTTATCGCTTCTGTCAATTGGGGGATTATGTTTTCCTCGACGTATTTAGGTCTTAGCTTATACAAAGGGCTTGTTTCTACTGTCTGCTTCATGCCTGCTCTTGATGAAACCTTTTTTTTGCCCGGATCTACTATCGCGATTATATCCATCAGCTCTGGCCAGTATTTCTCATCGACAATTTGCTCAACATACGAATCAGAGCCGTCGCTTTCATTTCCTCCCTTGTTCCACTTTGCTATGCCCCCTACCACGCTCCTGCACGAGCTTCCGCTTCCCTGCCTTGCGATTATTGACAATTCCTTTGCAGATAAGCCGAGTTTCAGTGCATCGTTGCAGGCATATACCAAGGTGGATATCCCTGATGCACTCGACGCTAATCCTGCGGCAGTAGGAAAGGAATTTTCGGATATCACAAGGGCTTTTTTGCTGGTATCCGCTATCTTGCGCATTATGTTTACGATTTCGAATCGCTCTTTGGTATCTTTGTTCTCCAAATCTTGAATTTCACCGTTTAAAACAAATACGTCGGATTCGATTTTATCTGAAAACAATACGCTCGTTATTGTATGCACGTCTTTATTGTCAAGCGTCATGCTTATCGAGGAATTGCATGGCAATATGAGTTTTTCGTTTTCCTTTCCCCAATATTTCGAAAATGCAATATTCGATGACCCCTTTGCAGTGAATACCTTGCCAAGCAAATCTTGCATTGTTTTTTCATCCATGCCCTCGCCATATTTTATTTTATTCAATTAATAATTAATTCCTTAATTATTTATAAATTTATGCAAAAAAATAGCTTCATAAAAATTTAGGGATATCTGAGAATATTTGAAAAAAATACCTAAAGGCTTGAAGAAAATACCTGTAATAAATTTTCAATTTTTAGGAATAGAATAATATGCTGCATGAAAAATAATGCACTGAAAACCAATTCTCAATATGTTTTAAATAATTTGCCTGCAAATATGTTTTAGCTATTACTCTGTGATTGAATGCTACTTGATTTACCGTGGACGGAAAAATACAGGCCCCACAATCTCTCCGAAGTTATTGGGCAGGAGCTTATAGTCAGCAGGCTTAAGGAATTCGTCAAAAACAAGAACTTTCCAAACATGATATTTGCAGGCAGCGCGGGCGTAGGAAAAACAACGTGCGCAATTGCAATGGCAAACGACCTTTATAATGATGAACTGCCAGGTGCATTTAAAGAGCTCAATGCCAGCGATACGAGGGGAATCGACATAATACGCGGGGAAGTCAAGGAATTCGCAAAGACCATCGCATTGTCAAAGGTGCATATAAAAATAATATTCCTTGACGAGGCAGATTCGCTCACGGCAGATGCGCAGCATGCCTTGAGGAGGACAATGGAGAAGTTCTCGTCCGAGACAAGATTTATACTGAGCGCAAACTACGCGAGCAAGATAATAGAGCCGATCCAGAGCAGGTGCGTCGTGTTCAGGTTCAAACCGCTGACAGACGGCAATATAAGAAAGTATGTTGAACATGTCGCGTCAAGCGAAGGGCTTGCGGTTGACGAAAAGGCGGTCAAGGCGCTGATTTACATTAGCGAGGGGGATCTTAGGAAGCTTACGAATATAATGCAGACAGCGGCGATGCAGAATAAAGAGATTACCGAGCAGGCAGTATACGAGATAGCAGCAAGAGCAAGGCCAAAGGAAATAAGCACGATGCTGAAATCTGCGGCATCTAAGAACTTTGATGCTGCAAGAAGGGAGCTTGATCAGCTCATACTGAAATACGGGATGTCTGGGGAGGATATACTTACGCAGTGCTACAGAGAGGCGCAGGGCATGGACCTTGACGAGCATATAAAGCTCATGATAATAAGCGATATCGGGGAGGCGAATTTTAGGATAGTCGAGGGCGCAAACGAGAGGATACAGCTTGAGGCGATGCTGGCGCATATCGCATTGAATGCGAAGTAAGCGGTTTTATGGCGAAAAAAAGAAGTTTAGATAGCATAATAGAGGAATTTGAAGACCGCGAAAAAGAAATAAGAAGCAGACGAGGCGAAACTGAAAATATAAATAAAGCAGCTGACAGGATGTTGATAGGCAGAATAGAGCAATTTTTTGACAAAATAAGCGTCGCAGCGGTAAAGCTCAGCGATCCGCTTGATGTCGGGGATATTATAGAAATAGGGTCTGAAGAGGAGGCTGTAAGGCAGCGCGTTGAAAGCATAGAGATAGACAAGAAAAGCGTCAGCCGTGCAGAGCCTGGAGATAGCATAGGAATCAAGCTCAAGTGGAAAGTCAGCAAAGGCGACAATGTGTATAAGATCGTAGATTTAGGCCGAGCAGAATTTGCAGACTGAATGTTTCTATTGCATATTTTAATGTTTGGGACGTCCTCCCGCAGTTGAACGCGTGTGGGATTTTCACCCACTTTGTTACTTTGTTGAGGACATTCTTTTTCTAAAAGCTTTAAAATAGCCTTTTTTGATTTGATGCACTGCTCGCCTTGGCAATCTGGTCTGCGAACTTTTCTATTCTTTCCACGCCGAAATCGTTTTCCTCGCACATGAATTGCATCAGGCCCTGTTTGTCTATTCTACGCGGGAGTAATGACTTTAGGTCATCGCTATTTAATTCATTTACTTCAGGATTCTTGAACAGCTGTTCTACCTCATTAATATTGAAGTCGAACTCCTTGCCGTATTTTTCCTTTATGAAGTTAGAGACTTCTTGGAGAGATGAAGACTGTTTTGCTATCTTCAGAGAAGTCTTGGGGCCTATGCCGCTTATACCGTCATTGAAGTCCGTGCCGAGCATAAGACCTATCCATATTATTTGATCCTGGGTTACTCCTAGCGCAGCTTTTGTTTCCTCAAGATCTAGAAGTTCTGTTTCTACGTTTATATATATATTCTTATTCGGAAGTTTTCTCCTACCGGATACAGACATATTCCTAACGACAAGCGGGGCGCCGAAGAGCATTGTGTCATAATCTTGACTTGCAACAGCGTGCACGAGGCCTTGCCTGCACATGACGCTTGCCTGCGCCTCGGCCTCGCTTGGCGCATTAACATACCCTATCCCCATCAGGTCAAGAAGCCTCCGGGCGCTGCCTGCGATTTCCTTTGTGACCCGCGTGCTCACCCTTGCATATGCGCCTGCTTCCTCGATGCGGCCTTCGTCCTTCGCTTTCTGCCACATTTCATAGGCTTCCTGCCTCTTTCTTGATCTTGCCTGTATCGTCCTCTGCTTAAGCATTGAGGGGATCCCGTCAAAAATATAGATAGGTTTTATATCATGCATGATAAAATCAGAGGTCCTGTAAAAAATCCCTGACAGATGGCTTGTTACATTGCCTTCCTTATTCATCAAGGGCGTGCCGTCTGGCTGCCTTATAGTTGTCAGAAACTGATACAGCATATTGTACGCGTCGATAGCCACTGTTCTCCCACCGAGATCATCGAGAGTGATTTTTCTTTTTGAAACGAGCTTGCTCAAATCGACAGACATCAAAATCAATATTTTATTTTTTAGTTTTATTTTTAGCTATTTTTATTTTTAGAATAAATTTTACTGACATCCTCTCCTATCTAAAGGATAAGAGGTTCGGTGTCTCTACCATTCATAGAGTTGCACCTCTGGGGATATCAGTGTTCCCCTTGAATACATCCCTGTCTGCATTCAATTGGCCTACGTTGGATTCTATTGAGGGACGCAATGCGATATTGAACGATGCATTTGCGTCTGCGTGGTCAAAGTGCCCGCACAAGTGGCACGAAAAGTCTTTTCCATTTCTTGTTCCTATGTTTCCGCACCTTGAACACTCTTGCGATGTGTATTTAGGCTCCACATAGGCAACTGGTATTCCATTCAGTCTTGCCTTATACTCAATGAACTGTTGCAGTTGGTGGAATGACCAACTGTTGAGTGCGAAATTGAAGTTCCTCCTGTGCTTCTTGTTTTGTCTGATCCCCCCAAGTTTCTCCAGCTTTATTCCGCATTTGTTCTCTTTTGCAGTCTCCACTATCTCCTTTGAGATGTTGTGGTCGAGATTTCTTATGATTGAGTTCTCCCTGTGTTTTATCTTCTTGATAACTCCATATTTCCCGTTCTTCTGGCAGTTTTTTCTGATGGTCTTGTATTTGTTGCGAATATGGAGAGATTCCTTTCCGAGTTTGAGAACTTTTCCTGTCTGAGGATTTCCAACTACTGCAACGTGTCCTGTTGTATTAAGGTCTATTCCAATGAAACCTTCTGGTTTTATCTGTTTGGGTTCTTCAAGTGAGACTGAGACATAGGCATATTTGTCATCTATTTCTATCTGATTTATCTTCTTGAACTTGTCCGAGAACTGATATTGAAGATCGAGTACCTCTTCTTTATTTTTCCAACTAAGATATGCCTTCTGTATTTTGGACAGAACACAATATGATAGTTTATCATTGAAACTTGATTGCTCCTGTGTTGATAATCCATACATGTTATTACCTCTTTATTCTTTATATATCCATCTATTTATCAAATTCGCATTCATCCTAACTCAAGGTTAGGGGCTTTCTGCTATTCATTTAGTAAATAAATGTAAATAAATGTAAATATAAAATGTGCAAATATAAAGTATAAAGGGTAAATATAAAATTAAATGCAAATATAAATGCAAATATGCGGATAATATAATTAATAAATATTAACTAGTAAATACAGGCACTCAATTAAAATTAATATTATGTTATGTGTAATTTAATAGGGATAATATGGCTTTTAAGGCATTAAATTCGCTGGTTCGCGCTGCTGCCCAGGCTTTTAAAAAACCAAGCACCCTGGAATTTCCTGAAAAAAGGGAGCTGGTTACAGATAACTTTAGGGGGATGCTCAAGCTCGACATAAACACATGTATAAGCTGCAGTGCTTGCGCAAGGATATGCCCAAATAAAACAATAGAAATGGTAGATATAGAAACAGAGAAAGGCACAAAAAAGATGCCTGAACTGCATATGGAAAGATGCATGTTCTGCGGGGATTGCGAGGAAGTATGCCCTACAAAATGCCTTATACTGACAAAAAACTATGATTTTGAAAGATTTGACAAGAGAGAATTTGTAATAAGACCTGAAGATCTTGATGGATAACTTAGGCTTAAATAAATAAATGTAAAAATTAACTGTAAAAATTAAATGTAAAAATAGATAAAAGGGTAATTAGTAAATTACAATTAGTAAAAAACAATTAAAAAAACAATGAATAAATTTATGATAATATTTATGAGAATAAATTAAGAATTAAGGATTAAATGATTTTCGAAATAGCATTGCTGCTTGTAATGTTTTTTATTGCCGCCCTCGGTCTTTTAGTCTTTGCATTTAAAAATATGCTTTATGTGATCCTGTCTCTTTTATTCATATTCCTGCTTAGTGCATTCCTCTTTTTAATGCTAGGCCAGCCTCTGCTTGCAGTACTGCAGGTAATAATAACAGTAGGGGGGATATCAACTTACATGTTTGTAGCAGTAGCTGCTGTGGAGTTCTCAAATTTCAGGTTCGCAAGCCTTGCAAAGGTGGCTGCGCTTTCAGCTGTTATTTTTGCGGTTATTGCATACCCTATGAAAGCTATGGTATTTTCAGATTTTGGCACTCCTATAAACGTGCTTACCCAACAATTGATCGCCAAAACAATGTCTGGCCAGATATTCAATATATTCATTATTGCAGTTGTCCTATTTGGAGCTACAATCTCGTCAATAATTCTGCTAAGGGAGTTGAGCAGGAAGTGAGCTAATGATTTTGCTTTTTATCTTTATCGCATTTATCCTGTTTTCGATAGGGCTTGGAGGAGTGACTGTTTCAAGGCATTTTATATTGATGATAATCTCTGTTGAGATGATGCTTATTGCGGGAGCTATATTGGCAGTTTCATTCTTCTCGTACCTACTTCCTGGCAGCGCTGTTGTGATGTTGCTTTTTGCAATCTGGTCGGTTGCCGCAATAGAGATAATTGCATTAATAGTCTTCTACAGGTACATGTCAAAGGAAAACCTTAGCCTTGATGTCAACAAACTTTCGAAATTAAAAGGATAATAATGTTCATATATCCTATCTATGTACTGGCTCCGCTTGCGCTCGCGGCATTTATAGCATTGCTTTCAGGAGTTATTGACAAAAAGTCAGGGCTGGTAAAGTACATTGCCCTTGCGGCCGTGGTTGCCTCATTCGCAATCACATGCGGCATAATTGCACAGGGGAGTGGAATTTATGAATTGCGCTGGTTTTCATTCGGGGGAATTGCATTTAATATAACTGTATCTACATTCCTGCTTAACAAGATATTGCTCTTCCTTGTCGGCCTGATAGGCATTGCAATCTTTATATACTCGATAGGGTATATGGATGAGCCAGAGAACCAAAATAGGTATTATTTTGAAATGATTATATTCACGCTCGCAATGATGCTGTTTGCAATATCCGCAAATTTTATTTCGCTGTTTATAGCCTGGGAGCTTCTCGGAATAACAAGCTACCTGCTTATAGGATTCTGGTATGCAAAAGCAAAGGTGTCTGAGGCTGCGCGGGCAGCAATAACCACAATCCTTATAGGGGACATTTCAATGCTCGCAGCAATCGTGCTATTTTTCAACCTCTACCATACATTTAACTTTTACACCCTGATCGGCATGGCGCCATCGCCACTTGCAGTGTTCCCCCTGACTTTCCTCCTGATTGCTGTGTTTACAAAATCCGCGCAATTCCCATTCAGTAATTGGCTTCAGCTTGCAATGGAGGGGCCTACTCCTGTATCTGCATTCCTTCATTCATCCACAATGGTAAAGGCAGGCGTATTCATCCTCATACTGCTCCTTCCATTATTTGCACAGAGCCATATGCTATGGGTTCTGCTTGCGGTTGGTTTGATAACTGCTGTTTTCGGGGCCATGAATGCATTGTCCGAAAACCACGTAAAGAAGATACTTGCATACTCCACTATGGAGGATCTTGGGCTTATGATAGTCGCGCTTGGCCTTAATGCGGTATACGCTGCTGTTGCGCTATTTATTGTCCAGACGTTTTACAAGGCGTTATTGTTCCTTTCAGCAGGGTATGTGATGAAAGCTAACCATGACAGGGAGGATATACACAAAATTGCAGTAAATTCAAGGCTTGTTTCATTTTCAATGCTTGCGGCTGCGTTGTCGCTTGCAGGGCTTTTCCCGCTTAGCGGGTTCTTTGGCAAAACAGCATTAGGCATTGCCGCGCGGCCGAATATACTTGTTTATACAGTGCTGCTTGGGATAGATGTATTAAGCGCTTTGTATATTTTCAGATGGTTTTTTGTACTTAAGAAAAAGAAAAAGGAAAGCACGACTGTCAGGTTCTCCAAGCTTCCGATGGAGCTCGGCATCGGCATCGTGCTCGCACTGCTAATTATAAGCTCTTTGGCGATGTATTTTGCAGTCAATTACAGGGAGATTAGCATTCTCAGAATAAATTATACCGAAAACATAAATGACATCGCAATCGAGACCTTTTTAATATCTGCTGGAGTTGCAGCAGCATGGCTCTTTTATAGAAAGAGGGATATCAAGGCTCTTTCAGCCATGGAAAAAAATCCAGGCATTGCAGGCAGAATCCTTTACAATAATGTATTCATATGGAGCGCATACCTGATTGTTGCAGGAATCATTGCAGCAGCAGCGAATGCAGTCTTCTATTTTGACAGGGCTTTCAACAGATTTACTTATATGCTTGGCAAGCTTGCGTTGCTTGCAGGCGATGCGCTGAGCGCGTTTGAAAACGGCGAGGTAAACGCATATATTGCGGTATTTGCCGCAGGCCTTGTTTTCCTTGTAATATTCTTCATAATCAAATGATACCATGATCGCAGGGGCATACGCATTGGTACAGGAAATCGCGAAAGAGAGCATTGCGATAAGCCTGGCAGCGCCTGCTATCGCGCTTCTGCTCATTGCAGTCGTAAAGGAGAAATTCAGCAGGGCCGTAGGTGTGGCATCAACAGGGATCGTGCTAGCAGTCTCATTGTTTCTGCTTGCTTATTTGTATGCGGGCCACAGCATCGCAATCAGTACATCAATACCATTCATAAGCAGCCTGAATATAAACTTTGAGATGGGCATTAATCCTATATCATTCGCATTGTTCATGATGTCAAGCATAGTGCTGTTTGCAACCTCATTTGCAGGAAACGTGCATAGGACAAGGCAGAAAGCAACTCAATTCCTTATAGTGCTTTTCCAGCTTGCAAGCGCTGGGCTTTTTCTCTCCCTCAATTTATTTATATTCTTTATATTCTGGGACATCGGAGTAATAGCGATGTTCTTTTTCATAAATTCCCTTGGATCAGAAAGCAGGAAATCAGCTGCAATGAAATTTCTCATATATGAGATTCTTGCAAGCTCCATGCTTTTGTTTGGCATTCTTATGATTTATTTTTATACGCCTGTGCACTCGTTCAGCATAAGCAAGATCATCGCGAACTCCGGCCTCATACCTATAGGAGAGCAGGCAGTAATATTCGCGTCCCTTTTTATTGCATTCATAATAAATATGCCTGTATTCCCCTTCCATTTATGGCTGCCTGACGCGCATACGGAAGCCCCTACGCAGGGGTCGATGCTGCTATCGGGGATCCTTACGAAATTCGGGGGATTCGGCGTAATACTCCTATTTGAAATGCTGCCTATTTCAAGGATGTTCGGAAATTACATCGCTGCGCTAGCAGTTGTATCCGCATTTTATTCAGTGCTCGTGCTGATGAGGCAGGATGACATAAAAAGGATAATTGCTTATTCAACGATAACTGAAATGGCGATTGTGCTTTTCGGAATTTCTGAATTCAGCAATTTCGGCCTTTACGGCAGCGTTTATGCAATGCTCAGCCACGGGCTTCTGATTGCAATGCTGTTCCTTGGCGCGGGGTCGATTGAGGTTATATTTAATACAAGGAATATCCATATCCTGAAAGGGATAGTAAAAAATGCAGGGCTGGTGGCATACTCTATGCTTGCGGGGATATTCATAATGCTTGGGATTCCCCTCTCATCAGCATTTATTGCGGATCTATTGATTTTCATAGGGGCGGTGAGCGCATTCGGGCTTGCAGGCCTTGCGCCGCTGCTCGCGCTCCTGCTTGTCGGCGCGTTCCTGTACCTTGTAATCAGCAGGTCATTCATGTCAACAGGCAAATACACAAGGGCCGTGGGATCGATCGGCGCTGATCAGAGGCTGGCATTCTGCGTGCTTTTGTTTTTCATATTCCTGTTCGGCGCATTCCCGTTTATCATGCTGGGCGTATTCAAAATTTAGGCAATGCATGGGTAATACAATGGCAATCAACACAATCAACAATATTTCATATATCCTACTGATTCTGGTAGCGATGATTTTTGCATTCAGCGTGTCCTTCTCACTGATAAGGAATAAGAGAGCCAAGTTCCTGCAGCTTGCAGTTCTCCTTGCCCTGCTTGCCGCGGCGTCAGGCTGGCTATTTCTGGCAAATGCAAACGCGGTGCTGCTTAACCTGTTCCATATCTATAGTTTTTCGCTGCTGTTCACCTGCCTGTTCTCCATCCTGTTTATCCTCATACTTGTGCTCTCGTACGATTCAGAGGCTGATTATTTCTACACCATAATCGGCATCATAGCGACAGGGGCTATGATCGTGCCGATGGCCGGGTCATTGATAACGCTGTTCCTCGCACTCGAAATAACGTCAGTCGCTACAAGCTTCGCGATAATGACCAAGAACAAGGTGCACTTAGAGGCTGCGATGAAAATGTTTATCCTCAGCGCAGTCTCCATCTCTATATTTTCATTCGCGATGGTTCTTGTATTCCCATACAGCCCGCAGCTTGCGCTTGCTGGACTGGCATCAAACAGCGCTGTGGCAGGGAACTATTTAATAGAATTGGGTATTGCCCTGTTCATTGCGGCGCTTGGATTCGAGGCTGCCGCATTTCCCTTCAACCTCTGGATCCCCGACGTGTACCAGGGCGCCAGGGCAAACCTCACTGCGATGGTCTCTGGAATAAACAAGAAAATAGGATTTGTCGCAATGATGCTGGTGCTGTTTATAGTATTCGCGCAGTACGCATGGTTCTTTTCAGGCATAATCGCGATGCTGAGCCTGGCGACGATGTTCTTCGGGAATCTTGTGGCGATGGCGCAGCAGAATGTCAAGAGAATGCTCGCATATTCGTCTATATCCCAGGCGGGCTACATTATGATAGGGATCGCGGCGGCGAGCGGTCTTGGGCTGGAGGCGTCAATTTTCCAGATTATCGCGCACGCATTCATGATAATCGGTGCGTTTGCATTCGTGTTCTGGCTCGAGTCGCAGTACGGCATGAATACAATCTCGGATTATGACGGGCTGACGCAGAGGAACATGTTCGCAGGGATCGGGCTCAGCATAATTATGCTTTCCCTGATAGGCATTCCTCCGCTGCTAGGGTTTTACGGGAAATTCCTTCTGTTTTCAAGCGCGCTTGGCGCAAAGATGGCCGCGCTTGCATTCTTAGGGATAATAAACAGCTTCATCTCAGTTTACTATTACGGTAGGCTCATGGTGGCGATGCACAGAAAAACCAACAAAAAGCATATCCTAATCAGCAGGAATACAGCCATAGTCGCAGGCGTATGCATTTTTGTAATTGTCGGCATCGGGCTGTATCCTGAATTTCTTATGCAGGCTGCCTCAATTGCGGCCAGGGCGCTCTTGTAAGGTTGAAAAAAACAGGGCTTGCCAGTATTGCCACAAATCCGCCAGTTCGAACCGGTTGCCTCATTGCTCAGTTTGCCTTGTATTTTATCAAGGTTTTTTCAAATAAAATCCTTGTTTCTCCATCTCCGTAATAGTTAGCTATCTCTCTAATTGGGGCATAACCGAGGCTTTTATAGAAATTTATTGCACGCAAATTCTTCTTATTTGTAACTAATATAACCTTCCTTCTCCTGCTTCCGGCTGCCAGTCCCTCGATAAACGC
>JAMCYJ010000009.1 GCA_023474155.1 Candidatus Martarchaeota archaeon
GCTATATCATATTCAGAAGTAGATGGTGGATTTTTAAGAGATACATAAGAGTCTATTACATGTTGTGGATATTGAGAGGTTGTAAAAATATGAATATAGTCACCTGACACAGCAGGAACTGACATAGCTAAGCCATTATCGACACTATAAATTCCATTACTATTTAATACTGAAAATGCACTCGGCAAGCTTGTTCCAGCAAAGTTCCAATAATTCGTGAACACGCTCGCACCGTCGTCGTACTCGCTGTATGTTGCGCATGCGCTTGTTGCAGTAGTGCCGCAAGGCAGCTGCGGAGCCTCTCCTATGCCTGTTGTTCCACTGCTGCTGAGAAGGTTTGTAGTCTTTGAAGCAAATCCAATATATATAGTAACAGAACTTGATGCTGGAATTGCTGTTGGAAGATTTACCCACGTAATAATTTTTCCTGAGTCGTTACTTTCGATCCACGCCGGTATTACTGTTCCTGACTGCGTGAAGAATTCGAAGTTCGCGATTGTGTTGCTGTATGTAATATTTGGGAATGGGCTCTCTGTAATGTTTACCATTTGCTGGAACGGCGTAGGAGTATTTGATGGTTGAGAATTTGTGATTGTAATCGGAACATAGGACACTATTCCTGACGGAACAGCCGTCGGCGTAGGCCCGCCCGGATTAGATATTCTGATCGGGACATAATACAATATCGCGCTTGACGGCGTGGCCTGCGGCCCCGAGAATCCCGGCGCGGACGGCGCGCCGAGCGACGACGGCGCGGACGACGTTGCCTCTACCTTTGCCGTGATCTTTGCGACTTTTGCGTATTGGTAATTAGTCGATGCCGGCACAGTGGTATATTGAATCCACAGCGTGCCCGAGAAAACAGTTCCTATCGGGTTGCCTTGGAAAAGGTTTGCATTGCTGCCGTAGCACTGCATCCCTGAAATATTCAGCGATGATCCCGAGGACATCGCCGCGGTTGCGAATTGGAATACATTGGCCGTATTCGCGTTTGGCATTCCTGTCGAGGAGTTTGATGACGCCGAACATGCGAATGACACTCCATATATCGTTTGCCCTGTATCCTGCTCGAAATTGAAACTCAGAAGATTCGGTCCGGTTGTATTTACAGCCATTACAGGGCTGCTGCATAAGTATCCCGGCGTTGAAAGGCACGAGGAGCCTATGAACGCGCTTCCGTTGAAGACTCCGAGGAGGTCGAGGGCTGCGAGGATTACCGCGATGATGAGTATTGCCCAGCCGTATGTCATCAGGTATTCCATTGCGCTCTGCGCTTTCCTGCTGTTACCTAAAACTTTTTCCCAAAAAGATTTGTTTTGTCTCTCTCTCTCTCTCTCTCTTCGCGCGCCATGGAATCCGTTTGTTTTAATTATATATAGGATGAAAAGGATTATAAACAGTATAGTAATAGTGAAAGAATACGCTTGCGCATTACGTCAAAGTCTGTTAAATTCTCCACTATATAGGGGGAGAAGATTAATGTGTATGCCTCTGCTGCCTTACCTATGAAAATAATAATGTGAATAATGACGCTATATCTATCTGCTTGTCTGTCTGTTTGCTTGTCTGCCTGTCTGCCTGTCTGTTATTGCTTCGCTATCCTTTCTATCTTGGTTACGTCGTAGCCCTTCTTTGACGCCCATCTTCTCAGCCATGCAAGCATTAGTGAAAATGCGGGGATTGCCGAAGTTGAAAGCAGAAACCTTGTGCCTATGTTCTTGGCAACGCCCGGAGGGCTGTGCGTGAGCTCGTAGACTATGTGCTTCCACGACATGTACAGCACTAAGAACCTTAGCTCTGTTATCTCCTTGTCTATGTCAAAGAACGAGTCTCCACGCATGATTCCTGCTGGTATGAAGCTTAACGGCACTGTTACATAATGCGCCATGTGCTTCCCTATCTTCGCAGGCACTTCATGCTCAAGCCTGTACAGGAGCCTTATTGTGTCTTTCAGGTCATCGTCGGTCTCGCCAGGTATTCCTAAAATGAGCGTATACGCGGGAAACCAGTAGTTCTTGTTGTAGCTTATCGTTCCATTGACTACAACATCCTGCCACTCGTCTGCGCTGAACGGCTTTGCCTTGAAAGGCATTATCTCCTTCAGGAGCTTGGCCGACCCTGTCTCGAGCCCTGGCTGCACCCCTATCCAGTAGTCCTTGCCGCCATGCATTATCTCGGACAGCTTTCTTACCAGCTCTGGATCGTACGCAGCGGGCGCGATCGACCCGTGCGTCGGATGTATGTCCTTGAGCCCTTTTACCTTTGACATCTCAGAGAAAAGTTCGACGAGCGCGTCGCTGTTGGGCACGAAGTTCCTGTGGTCTTCCAACTTGTACAGCCAGAAGTCCTCGCTCTGGGCCCAGACCTTGTTGAAGCCCGAGCGTATATTGACCTCTACCTCTTTCTTTATGAACTCGACAGACTGGTACCTTGCCCTGCGCAGGTTCGGCTCGCAGAACTCGCAGTTTCTGCCGCACCCCCTCATAATCTCGACGAGCCCGTTGAGCGACCCGCCCTGTATCTGCGGGATCTGCTCGATCGACGGAAACTCCCTGTGCCTGTAGACCCTTGGCAGGGAGCCGTCCTGCATCTGGCGCAGGAACCTATCGGCGATCCCGTCATACTCCCCTATTATCACATTGTCTATGCTTGAATAAGGCTCTGTTTCAAGCATGTCCTTCCTCGTTTCGAACTGCCATGCGCCTGGCCCTCCTACGAGCAGTTTGAACTTGTAGCCATTCTGGCGCCTTATATTGCCCAGCTGCCTGATAAGATCCATGAACAGGTACTTTGAATAGGCTGTTGTTTTTCCGCCCAAGGTAAACATCATGCTTACAGGCCCCATAGCCAGCGGATCCATCGTGTTTACGCCGACTATCTCTGTATCTTTGGTAATGAAATTTTTTATGTAGGAAGGATCAACAGTTACTATCTCGGCGCGGTTCCAGTCTTTTATGGACGCCTCGAATTTCCTGAGCCCATACGGAGCCCTTACGGCGATCCCGTTTTCAAATACCGGCGATTTTTTTGCAAAGAACATGAATAGTTGCTTTGGGACGATTTCCTTTGGCGCGCAGGAAAAGAAATCCCCAAGAGGAATCCCCCTGTATTCGCTCATTATGCTTCTATCCGCTGTCAGAACGATCTTATTCTCCATTATATCAGATGATAGTGAATTTCGATTAGCAACCAAACTTTATATGCGCCGACGGCGCGGGATATTAATAAAATATTTGGATTATTTGTCAAATTAGCCCCGTTTATAATTAACCTCATTAATTACCCTGCCCGATTGCGAATGCGCGCATTAATCGTTTGTCTTTATCACATATCTTGAAAGGATTTTTGATACGTACTCTAGCACCTTCTTGATTTCCGGCTCTGTCTTCGCGCCCGTGCATATCATTTTTCCGTTTTTGAAGATGATAAGCACTGACTTTGGTTCTTGGATCCTGAAAATAGCGCCTGGAAACTGCTCTGGCTCGTAGTCCACGGCCTTTACATTATCTGATAAAGCATAGAGGTCTATTGTTGCGTGCAGGTCAGCGCTGACGACAAGGTTTTGTATTTTAATGACAGGCATTGGAAGCCTTTTGCTTGGTTTTGGCATGAATACACCTAAAAGTTAAAATAACTAAGAGAATAAAAGAATTTAAATATTCATTTTTATTATTTATGGTGAAAGCTTGAAAAAGGTCATTGTTGTTGGCGCGGGAATAGCAGGAATGTCTTTCGCAAGCCGGCTGTGCGGGCATGGAATAACCTGCGAGATTTACGAATCAAGGCGAAATGCATCTGAAAATGCAGACAGGGCTTCGGGCATACTCTCAAAAAAAGGCTTGGAAAGATCTGGCATTAAATATAAAAGTAGCATTGAAAATAATTTGATAGGAGGAATTGTACATGCGGGCGGCAATGAGCTTAGGCTGAGGAAAAATCGCACAGTCGCATATATAATAGATAGGAAAAAACTTGCGCGGGGCATGTACACCGAGCTGAATGCAGGAAAATGCGCAAAATTCAAATTCAGGAAGCGGCTTTCCCGCGCAGAGCTCTTGGAACTCGGCAGGGACGAAAACAATATAATAATAGGCGCCGACGGCGCGGTCTCCGGCGTCGCATCGGCATTCGGATTCCCGAAAATAAAGGAATATATCCTGACATACAAGGCGGTCTACTCTAAAATTAAAATAAAAAACGCGCATTATGTGCATTTGTTTTTTAACAGCGGGGCCGCGCCTGGATTTTTTGGCTGGGCCGCGCCTTATTCCAAGTCGAGGATGGAAATTGGCATAGGCATTGACAGCAGGAAAAAAACAAACAGCAGACAGGCATTCAGAAAATTTTCCGAAACGCCGATAATTAAAGCCATGCTGAAAGGCTCAAAACTGGAATCCGAGCACGCAAGCATCATACCTATAAGCGTAAGGAAACAGACGGCAGCAGGAAACGTGCTGCTCGTCGGCGACGCAGCAGGGCAGGTAAAAGCGACAACAGGAGGAGGGATAATTTTCGGATCTCTTTGCGCAAAGATTGCGGCAGACGTTGTCTATGAAAACATAAGGAACAATGTCTCTCTCTGGGAATACGAAAGACGCTGGAGAAAAGCATGCTTGAAAGACCTCAAAATGCACGGGATGATCCATAAGTTCTACTCTGGGCTTACAGACAGGCAGTTTGGATTTCTGCTGCGGGCGGCAAACGCGATCGAAATAGACAGCCTGCTGTCAAAATATGGGGACATGGATAGCTGGCTCCGCACGATAAAGAATATCGCGCTTAGAAAAGAGCAGTAACCTGGCCTGATTCCTTTTTTATCTTTTGCTAGTGAAAAGCAGGAACTCGCTGCTTGCATGCTCGACAAGAATTCTCGAAACATCCTGCTTTTTCCTGAGGTCAGGCATGAGGGCGGGGGAAAACCTGAGGGGCCTTGCCAGATCGCATATCTGCGTCATCATGTCAAGGTATCCCTCTGCTTCGGGTATTTTGTTTTTCCTGAGCGAATCTATGAATTCCCTGTTAAGCTCGCCGACAAGGTCGAGCAGGCCGAGAAGATAGGCTTCTGATTTTATTCCGAACGACGAATTGGACAGGAATTTATTATTCATCTTTATCTCAAATAGAAGCCTCGCCTCCGCGTATTCCTGATACGCCTGCAGGGTGTGGTATTCCATGCCCTTATCGATTTTCTGCAAATCGCGCACCTGCTTTTTCAATGACTTCAAACTGGCCCTGATCTCTTTTTCAGGGTTGGCGTCTGCATTGTGCAGCATTGTAATCAATCCGCCGGAATGCCTTATTATCGTATTTGAATCTGATAGGATCTTGTCGAAGTTCGCCTGCTTTTTTACAAGCTGCTGCCTGATCTCTTCGATATCTTGTTTTAGATTTGTAAATTGAACCATTTCAGCACCAGTGCATAGAATATTATTGTTCGATAGATATTATTACCTATGTCCTGAACGATGTTTTATATCTTTCTTTTCTGCCTCTGTAAAAACAGGCGGCCTACCACTTTTTGGCTTGCCTGCAAGACCCTTCCCGCCATTCCACTGCCTTCTCGTTGTCCCTGCAGACTGAAGACTTATCAGCCAGAATATTTCTGCCGCCGATGAAACCTTATAACCCTCACTTACTGCAAGAGGCGCGGGGTATATTCTATATTCTTTTGTATCATTACATTCCTTTGCAAGTTTTTGAAGAAAAGGCCGGTCTTCTTCCAACATAAATTGTTCGCCATATTAAAATAAGATGGAAAGAAATTTGTTACTTTTGTTTTAAAAACAATAGCAGCCCATATTACTCTCGTCTGCTAAGATGCCACATTGACAATGCGAAAATACGAAGTTCGACTCTCCACAGATCCATGTAAGAAAAATTAGGTTTGAATTGCATGTAGCAATATCCTGATTTATAGTAGGTTATAAATACTTATAAGTGCATATAACATTTATGGAAACTACAACAATCCAAGTAAAAAAAAGCATAAAAAAGAAATTAGATATGCTGAAGATATATCCGAATGAATCTATGGGTTCAATAATTGAAAGGCTTACAAACATGGCAATCGATGAAGAGCCCCTCTCGAAAGAGGAGATAAGGGATATAGAGCAGTCTTTAGACAATATAAAAAAAGGCAAGATTTATTCCCTAGAAAAGGTAAAGAAAGAGCTAGGGATTTGATGGGCTATTCAATAAAATTTTCTGATACTGCAAAAAATAGCCTAAGTTCAATTGACATGAAGACCGCAACAATGATATTCTGCAAACTAGAAGAAATAAAAGAGGATCCATTCAGATTCGCAAAGCGCCTGAAAGGCGTGCCCCTTTTCAGCTTAAGAATCGGAGATTATAGAGTAATAATGGATATTATGTCCAACAGAATGTTGATATTTGTGATACGAATCGGACATCGAGGTAAGGTATATAATAGGATTTAACTGGAACCTTTTAGTTCGATTCTCTGCGGATGCGTCTAAGAAATTACAGCCGCAAAAGTAGCATTTGGAAACTGCAAATTTAGCAAAGAGGGCATAGAATTTCTAGAAAATCCGAACTACAAGGCATAAAAAACAGAAATGGGTTTAGTTATTATACCCGAATTTCCTGTCATATTTTTGCGATCTATTATGTCTATCCTAAAGACGGCGATGGCCGCTTCAGTTTCATCATTCGTAAGAAATATACGGCGTGCGCCAAAAACCTGACAGTTCTACGCGAAACAGGACTGGCTTTCACCCCGCCCGTGATAGGAGCGGATTTTACGCCTACATATATAAGTATAAATGCGCCGTTATGGAAATGTATTTAATTATTTACGGCATAAATTTAATTGCCAGAAATCATAGGGCAATCCTGCTTCTGAATCTGGTCTAATATTTTAAGTGGATTTTTTGGCAAGCAAAAATAGAACCACGGCAAACAGCATAACGCGTAAAATAATGAGGCGCGCGCCTGCACATAGAAAAATACTGCCCAGCGTGGGACATGACAGCGAGTTGATAAAAAAATACAGCATGCTTAAAAAAATAAATTATTCGCTGATTGCAGTAGTCATTATTTTGGCGGCGTTGTACTTGCAGCCTTATTTGCTGAATTACGGCAAGCCGAACTTCGGATCTAGTTTGTCCAATATAGACGCTCAGCTAAGCGCGTCAAATCTCGCAATCATAAACAACGCATCAAACAATAATTTTGAGATTGCGGGAGAGATGCTAATAAACCGGACGCTGAAAGACCCTGTGCTCCCGTTCCCTGCAAATAAGACAAACCAATATCCGCAATTTATAGTCAATGGGAAGCCTAGCGTAATTTACATCGGCGCGATAAGCTGCGTATTCTGCGGAGAAAATAGGTGGGCGATGGCATTGGCACTGTCAAGATTCGGCTCGTTCAACAAGCTATTCTACGGCTACAGCGCATTCGGTGACGGGGACGTCCCGACGCTGTACTGGAATGACTACAATTACACCACAAATGCAGGAGTAGGCTATGCCAACTACTATTCAAGCAACTACATTAATTTCATATCCGCGGATTCTGAAAGCAACATAACACAGGGATTCACATTGCAGCCGCTTTCGGCATTCATAGCCTCAGCGCCGAATACGACCTATAGGCAGGCTTTAGAGTTCATGAATTCGACGAATAAATTCCAGGGCACTCCATTCACATTTTGGGGCACAACACTCGAAACGGGCGCAGACGGGATAGTATTCGGCAACTCCACGCCGACTTCAAACAAGCTTGACATTACATACATGACGCACCAGCAGATATTTAACCAGCTGAAGAATTTCAATGACCAGTTCGCATACGGGGAATACGCTGCGGCAGACGTTTACATTGCATATACCTGCCCAAGCATTAACAATTCCGCCCCAGTCTGCGCATTGCCTGCGATCAAGAAGCTTGAAGTTCTTATGAATGTTGCTAAATAAATTTTTTTAATCTAACAAATATTAGATGCGGGCTCGGGGGGATTCGGACCCCCGACCTACTGGTTAAGAGCCAGCCGCTCTAACCAGGCTGAGCTACGAGCCCATGTAAAAAAGCACTCGGATTATATCTATCTTTTAGACACATATATTATTTAAAACTTAATATTTTATTTAGCCTTTCGCCTACAATCCTTGTATTTTTTGGGTCGCATGCGACTATGAGCTTTGATCTGTTCTTTGAAGTGCCCTGCAGCGTGCTTATCAGCGGCGAAACTTCGTTAAGGCTGCCGATTTTTTTGCCGCTTCTGTCAAGCACGTATACTTTATCGTCTTCAGGCCTGAAGTGCGACAGGCTTATCACGTATTCGTCTTCCCCGAGCCCCAGCTTTTCAACTTCATCTGAAATACGCTGTTCGTTGATATCGGTTTCTGCAGTGTCGAATTCCTTGTAGAACGCCCGCTTATAGAGCCTGCGCTCATTGATTCTTTTTATCAGGCCGTTATTAGGCATGCTGAGCAGCAAGTTAAACAGCATGCTGTCAGTGAAGGACTTCGCTTCATTAATATCCACAAGCCCTTCTTCAATCGCATGCATTAGCGCTTTAGTGAACATTTGGTCTATTATAAGAGTTGTATGATGCAGGTATACCGAAGAAAACATGAAATAGCGCGCCATCAGCATTGATTCCGCGCCGACTATGCCTCCCTCGTAAACAGCAATGCCGCGGTTGAAAATAGCAAGCTTTGACTTTATGCGGTTGTAGTCTATTATACCATATGCCACCCCTGTGTATTTTGAATCTCTCATTAAATAATCTATTCTATCAGCGCCTATAGACCCCGATACCACAACGCCTTTTGATTTGCCGCTCATGAAATTAAGGACCCTGCTGAGGGACATGCTAGAGTCAGATATGATGTCCCTTATTTCTGTGCTTTTGATTAGCTGCTTTCCAATCTCCTCGTGGCTTGTATGCAGGTATTTCTTAAACGCAAAGTCAAACTGGTGGGAAAACGGGCCGTGCCCAATGTCGTGAAGGAGCGCGGCGCAGTTTAGCTCCTCTATATTTTCGTGAAAAATATTTCTTGAAAGCTCTTTTGTAATGTGCATCGCGCCAAGAGAATGCTCGAACCTCGTGTTGTTTGCACCGGGATATACGAGGTACGAAAATCCGAGCTGTTTCACATAGTGCAGCCTCTGCATATACTTCGTTTCAATAATCTTCAGCTCCGTAGGCGATATCTCGATCGCCCCGAGAATGGAATCCCTTATGTGCATTTTATCTATATAAAATTCAAAAATCAAAAATTTATGCATTATGCAATAATCGGCTGTAGGAAATTATGCCCATGGCCGGCGATCTTTGGGATACCCTATTAAATTTAACCGAAGTGTTATATATATTTATACTATATATTAATAGTGGTGGCATGGCAAAATTAATTTCTGTGACAGACGCTGTTTATAATGAACTTTCTAAAGCCAAAGGCAAAAAACTTTCTTTTTCACAAATACTTTTAAAGATGTTCAATGTCTACAAAAATTCATCTGATATCAATAAATTTGCAGGAATCTTGAAAGACAAAAATGTAGCATCCTGGCTAAATGAAGTCGAATACGGGCGAAAAAAGGGTTTCAAACGGCATACTACTAGCTTTGAATAAATGGTTCCATGGTGATTTTCGATACAAATGTTCTGATCCATTACCTTCACGGCAAAACGTCTGCAGTGAAAATAGTCAAAACCTACTCAAAATTTGGCGGATTGGCAGTGACATGCATAAACAAATACGAACTTATGAAAGGCGCGACATTGGCTGGCGATATACTTCTTAATGAATTGCTTAGCAATTTTAATGTTCTATGCCTAAATGATGCCTCCATCGCAATAGCGTCTAACATATATAAAGACCTGAAATCAAAAGGGAAACTCATTGATGATGCAGACATACTGATAGCGAGTATGGCGATAGCAAGCAATGAGATTTTGGTAACATTTGACAATGATTTCCGCCGCATAGATTCCAAATTGATCAAAGTATTTGTAGATTAAAGTGAAAAGCATAAATACGAAAGTCTTTTATTATTATTTTAATAATTATTCTTGTGAGAATAATGTCTGAGATAATAATACCAAGGCCGTCAGATGTTGTCAGGTTAGACAGTTCAGGGCCATGGAAAATGGTGTACGGAAGGCGGAAAACAGGCAAAAGTTTTATGGTTAAGAACTTCACACACTATGACAGGTTCTTTTTCGTCAATAGGGATTCGACCGTACTGGATGAAGAAACGCGAGATAATTATACATGGGAGAATTTCTTCGGTATATTCAGGGAGCTGTTGGGCAATAAAAAGATAGTAATCGATGAATTCCATAGGCTCCCTCCAGCATTTCAGGATTACCTTCATGCAACAGGAATAAAAGGAGAACTTGTATTGATTACATCGACTTTATGGCTGGCCAATAAACTGCTGGGCAAAGGCTCGCCACTTGCAGGTCTTGTATCGCCTCTGAGGATAGATCAGATAAGCGAAGAGGATATGCTGAAGTACCTTTACAGGAACGTGCACGGCAAGAAATGGATAGAAGCGGCTATATACCTTAGGGAGCCTTTTATCATTCAACAGTTCAAAAATGGGAGCATAATAGATTCGGTATCGAGGTATCTTTTAGAGAACAAATTCTTTGTAAGAAACCTCATTGGCGAAATATTCAATGAGGAAGAAAAAAGTCTCACAAATATCTATGACGGGATACTGAAAGCTGTAGCCGGAGGGAAGCGCACTTCGACAGAAATATCCACATTCCTGTTTTCCAGATCCCTCATAGGCAAGGACAGTCCAAGCATGCTGCCAAAATATCTCGATATGTTAGTAGGTATGGGTATTTTGGAGAGGCAGAAGGTGCTTAATAAAAAGCGCTTCTACTACTTCCATTCCTCTCCCATAATGGATTTGCATTACTACCTTGAGGAAAAATATTCCTATGTCGATGTGTATACACCGATAGAATTCATAAAGAAGGTGGTAGAAACGAAGCTCCCAATGCACGCCGAGCAATTCTTCAGGAACCTCTTGTCGAAACATTTCGGCATGAAACATGAGATTATTGATACAGGAGCAATGGAACTTGATATCGCATTCTTGGAGTTCAAAAAACTGAAAATCGTTGGAGAGGTAAAATGGAAAGATAAGATAAGTGCAAGTGAAATAAGGAGCATCGAAAATAATCTCAATTCATTCAAGGAAGCGCGCAGGTTGCTGGTGGTTCCGGATATAAAGGTATTGGAAAGACGGCCGGAAGGCATTGATGCGATTGATATTGACGCATTGTTCGAAGAGCTTGGCATAGCCCAAAAATAGATATATCATACTCGACTTTCCAATCTTAATTGAATTATCGCCGACAAACGAGGGTATATAACTTTTTAATTAGGCAGTAGTTGCGGCAGAAGAACTTCTGCTTTGCACCTGTTGCATTGTAGCGCATCACTTTCTTTGCCATATCTGAAAATCCGGCTCTACTAAATTTATTCAAATATTCCTCTGCCGGATAATTTGTCTAAAAACACTCCAAAGCAAAAACCTTTAAAGCTTTGCGGTTTAAATAATATATATGAATAGTTGATGCATATGAGTAACTTAACAAAGGTTATGCCTTATTGGTTTCTATTGTTTACAATAGGATTCGGATGGTTTATTTTAGCCCCTCTGCTCCCTGCCCTCGGCAGCGTGTTCGGAGTTAAAATAGCCTCAATTTTGCTGATAATATCTGGATACGGGTACACGATGGTGGTACTAGGATTACTTGCAGGATATATCTCCGCCAAATTCACTGTAAAGGCGGCACTGTATTCTGCTGCAATAATTTCATTGATAGGCCTTGTAGGGAGAGTGCTGTCCCCATCTTATATCTCATTTCTTATATTCGGGATAATCGCGGCAATAGCATATCCATTGGCGATGGCGCCTGTCGGTGCAATATCCGAATCAATTTTTAAAGAAAAATCACATACTATAATAGGCGTAAGCGTGGGATTGCTGTTTCTCGGAATGGCTTTCGGCGCGTTCTTCGGCCCGGTGCTCTTCAAAGCGCTCGGCTTAAACAACACGCTTTGGGTAACAGTGCTGCTTGCAGCGATTGCCGCATTATGGATTGCATTTGGGATAAGGAACTATCCTACAAACTACAAGGGAAAATCACTTAAAGGCGTATTCAAAATAGGCATGATCAAAAACTGGTATGTCGGGCTTTCAATCGCCTCGATGTCTGTGATGTTTGGCGGGATAGCGTCAACCGTGCTGATGCTGCATAAATTCAGCCTTGATTCTGCATTAGGCTGGGGCGGGCTCGTCGGCGGGCTGGCATTTCTCGGGTCTGCGCTCGGAGCGATAATATTGCCTCCTCTTTTTGAGAAATACAAAAAATTCAAGCTGGGCTTGGTCCTGACAGGAATTCTGATGTTCGTTTTTGCAGCAGTCATGGCTATGAGCCTGTCTTACACAACGCTGATGCTTTACATAGTGGTAGGATTCTTCTTCTTCGGATTTTTCGGAAACGCATACTGGTCAATGGCAATGACGTCCACAACAAACTATGTGTCTGATCCTGCGCAGGCGGGATTTGCGACCTCCATGTACAGCGTGATAACTATAGTATAGGAAATTAATAATCGGAAACATCAACCATCAAAGAATGCCTCCTAAAAGCTGACCGTAAAATAGTCTTGAGTTCTGGGAGAGATGCATAAGGTTTTGTGCCAACCCACTTTTTGACATTGCGCCAGTATATCTCCACGGGATCAAGTTCAGGACTATATGGTGGTATTTGCAGAAAAACTATATCGTTATCCTTGATGTATTGCCTCACTAT
>JAMCYJ010000041.1 GCA_023474155.1 Candidatus Martarchaeota archaeon
CGTTAGAAAAGGCATAATAGAATACCTTGATGCGGAGGAGGAGGAGAATATATATGTAGCCATTGATGAAGCGGGCATAACCTCGAGGACTACCCATCTTGAGATAGACGCGACGTCCAACCTCGGGCTTACAATGAACGCGACGATCTTCCCGGAATACAACAGTATCGGAAGGCATCCGATCTCTGCGAACTTCATGAAGCAGAGCCAGGGCATTTATGCGACAAACTTCAATAACAGGTACGACGCAAGGGGTTTCGTGCTGTTCTATCCTCAGGTGCCCATAATCAACAGCAGCGTATTCAGGAGCCTGAATCTGCAGAAACATGCAAATGGCCAGAACTTTGTCGTGGCTCTTACAACATACTATGGATTTAACATGGCAGACGCGGTTGTCATGAACAAGGCCGCGGTCGACAGAGGTCTCGGAAGGAGCGTATTCTTCAGGTCTTATTCCGACGAGGAAAGAAGATATCCCGGAGAGCAGCAAGACCATTTCAAGATTCCCGCGCCTACAACAGAGGGATATTTAGGGGAGCATGCATACTCGAAGCTCGGGGACGACGGGATAATAGAAAAAGAGGTAGAAGTCAATGAAGGAGACGTGCTTATAGGAAAGGTGTCGCCGCCGAGGTTCCTCGAGGAGCAGACAAGCTTTGATCTGAGCCAGGAAAGGAACAGGGACAATTCAGCAGTCGTAAAATCAGGGGAGTCAGGCATAATCGACAATGTAATGCTCAGCGAAACATCCGGCGCAACGAAAATAGTAAAAGTGCGCGTGCGAAACGTGAAGGTCCCTGAAATCGGCGACAAGTTCGCAAGCAGGCACGGCCAGAAAGGGGTAGTATCGCTTATCCTCAACCAGGAGGACATGCCCTTTTCGTCCCAGGGGATAATTCCAGACCTACTGCTCAATCCTCACAGCCTTCCAAGCAGGATGACATTCGGGCACATGCTTGAGATGCTCGGCGCGAAGGCAGCCTCTCTAAAAATGCAGAGATTTGACGGAACCCCATTTTCAGGGAATGGGAAGGAGAGGATAGACGAATACGCGAAGATACTTGAAGGCGCGGGATTCGACAAGTTCGGAGACGAAGTCTTTTATGACGGAAGAACAGGAAAGAAGTTTAAGGCAAAGATATTCCAGGGCGTCGTGTACTACAACAGGCTGTGGCACATGGTAAGCCTGAAAATGCAGGTAAGAAGCAGAGGTCCGGTGCAGATACTTACCCACCAGCCGACAGAGGGCAAGCCGAGGAAAGGTGGCCTGAAGTTCGGGGAAATGGAAAGGGATGCTCTTGTAGGATATGGCGCAAGCCTTTTGATAAAGGACAGGATGCTTGAGCAGAGCGACAAGGCAGAGATATGGATATGCAAGGATTGCGGCGACATTGGCTACTATGACTACATGAGAAGGATACCTATATGCCAGTCGTGCGGTTCGTCGAGCAGCCTTGAGAAAGTAGAAATAAGCTATGCGTTCAAGCTTCTGCTTGACGAAATAAAGGCAATGCACATATTCCCGAAAATAAGTATAGCTAAGGAATAGTAAGGAATAGTAAGGAATAGTAAGGAATAGAAACCAATCGAAACGCAGGGCTTTCAGGAAGCACCCTGCGGAAATCCTGAAAGCAAAAGCGCATAAAAAATATATATAAATATATATGGAATAAATCTGGAATAAACATGGAATAAATCCGAAGTAAATCCGGAATAAATATATATGAAATATATATTCCAAAGCATATAAAAACGAAAAGATGTTTAAAAAGTGAAAAAATGCAGGCTGAAAATATAAATTATATAAGGTTCACTATAGTCTCCCCTGAATACGTTAGGAAGCTTAGCGTTGCAAAGATCATCGTGCCGGATACTTATAACGACGAAGGATATCCTATCGACGGTGGCCTCGTAGACCAGAAGCTCGGCGTCATCGACCCAGGGCTCAAATGCAAGACCTGCGGGGGAAGGTCAAAGACCTGCCCAGGCCATTTCGGCCATATTGAGCTTGTAAGGCCTGCCATCCATCCTGAATTCGCAAAGACTATATACATGCTGCTGCAGTCCACATGCGAAAGCTGTAAAAGAATTCTGCTTAACGACAATGAAATAACCTCGTTGTCTGAAAAAATACGCAATTTCATTTCGAACGAGGAGGACTATGAGTATGAGGACATCCTTGAGTCGAGAATGATTTCCAAGAAAACAAAAAATATAAAACTCTGCCCGCATTGCAACACAAAGCAGAGGAAAATAAAACTTGAAAGGCCGACGTTCTTCAGCATCGACGGCATACAGCTAAAGTCTGACGAAATAAGGGACTGGCTTTCGAAGATCCCTGACAGCGACCTTAAACTTCTTTCGATAGATCCCGCAACGACAAGGCCTGAAAATTTCGTGCTTATAAACCTTCTCATACCGCCTGTCAATGTCAGACCGTCAATCACGCTCGAAAGCGGGGAAAGGAGCGAGGACGATTTGACGCACAAGCTTGTAGATATAATAAGGATAAACCAGAGGCTCGAGCAGGACATAGACGCGGGCGCGCCGCAGATTATAATCGACGATCTTTGGGAGCTTCTGCAGTACCAGGTCACGACATATTTCAACAACGAGACAATAGGAGTCCCGGTCGCAAGGCACAGGAGCACAAGGCCCCTCAAGACGCTTGCGCAAAGACTCAAAGGAAAGGAGGGAAGGTTAAGGTACAATCTTTCTGGAAAGCGCGTAAACTTTTCCGCGAGGACTGTAATCTCATGCGATTCGACGCTGTCAATTAATCAAATAGGGATACCCCAAAAAATAGCAGAGAGCCTTACAGTGCCTGTATACGCGACCCAGTGGAACATTGATTACGCTAGGAAATTCATAAAAAGCGCGCAGTATCCGACAGCGCTCAACCATATCTCAAAGCAGGGGTTAAGAAAAAGGATAACAGATACGAACAGGGAGGATATACTTAGCATACTTGCGCCAGGGGACATAATAGAAAGGCAGCTTATCGACGGGGACATTGTCCTGTTCAACAGGCAGCCCACTCTTCACAGGGTTTCCATAATGGCCCATGAAGTGAAGGTTTTCCCAGGCAGGACATTTAGGCTTAATTCGGCCGCCACAACACCGTACAATGCAGACTTTGACGGGGATGAAATGAACGTGCATGTCCCCCAATCCCTCGAGGCGCAGGCGGAGGCGAGATATCTCATGCAGCCAAAGGACATGATTCTTTCCGCAAGAAACGGAGAGCCCATAATGTATCTAAAGGAGGACGAGCTTGTCGGCATATACCTGTTGACCCAGGACACAGTAGAGTTCTCAAAGCAGGAGGCGTCGAAAATACTTTCAAGCATCGGGATATACGAGTTTCCTGAGCCGAACAAGAAAACAGGCAAATTCTCAGGAAAGGCTTTGTTTTCTATGATACTCCCGAGGACTATGAATTTCGAGTACAAAAGCAAAAATGACGAGATAGTGATAAAGAACGGGAAGATCACAAGCAGCGGAGTAATAGGAGAGAAAATAGTGAACGAACAGCTTATAACCAGCGTATTCTCGCAATTCGGATCGCAGGAAGCTATGGACTTCATTACAAATGCCTCAAAGATATCCCTCATAACAGCATACCAGTTCGGAATAAGCGTAGGCATAAGCGATTATTACATCAATGGCATAATGGAAGAGAAGGACAAGATCATGCATGAAACAGAGAAAAAGGCACACGACCTTCTTGAAAATTACAAGTCGGGCAACCTCGAGCCTCTGCCAGGATACACTATGAAGGAATCCTACAACTCGACAAACATTATGGAGCTTACAATGGTAAGAAACATCGCGGCAAACTCTATGAAAAAGTATCTCACCCCTGAAAACGACGCATACCTCATGGTGCTCGCAAAGGCAAGGGGAAACATATTCAATTTCGTGCAGACTAGCATGTTCCTCGGGCAGCAGGCGGTAAGGGGCAAGGCGCCATCCAGGGGCTACAAAAAGAGGATACTCCCTTATTTCAGGAAATCCGACGAGAACATAACCTCGAAGGGCTTTGTGAAATCCAGCTACAGCGACGGATTGAAGCTTGTCGAGTACTACATGCACGCAATGGGCGCAAGGGACTCCGCTATGAACAAGTCCCTAGTCACGGCTGTAAGCGGATACATGCAGAGGAGGCTTGTGAACGCGCTGCAGGATATATATGTGGACCAGGACCTTTCGGTCAAGGACGCAAGCGGCTCTCTTATACAGACCCAGTACGGGGGAGACTCGTTAGACCCGATGTACGAGAAGCTGCAGGAATAAAACTTCTCGGAAAGAAGTTTAGCAGCAAAGCCGCAAAATGTTCAATCAAGAAAGAAACTTTTAGGAAAAGTTTAATCAAAAAAAGATTTAAAAAATTTGAAAATGTATCGTGGTAACAATGTCTGAAAAATCAAGCAATGGTAAATTCAATGTACAGCCTGGCGAGGCAGTCGGAGTTATCGGAGCGCAGTCTATAGGCGAACCAGGAACCCAATTTGTGCTTAGGGTATTCCACTCGGCAGGAGTGCTTTCTTCTGTTTCGACAAAAGGCCTTCCAAGGCTCATAGAGCTCATAGATGCAAGGAAAAAGCCGAAGACGCCTTCGATGACCATATATTTGGACAAGTCTGTCTCAAAGTCCCTTGACGAGACAAAACAGATACTTAAGAAAATAGAGAAGGTCAGGGTCTCGGATGTGGTTTCGACCTTCAGCGAGGACCTTGAGGCGAAGGAGCTTGTGCTCAGCCTTGACAAGGAGAAGATGCAGCTCTACCAGGTGACTGAAAAGGCAATATTCAATAAGCTCGCGAAATTTCAGAATATTCTTGTTTCAGAGCTTGCTGACATGAGGATTAAGATAAAGCTCAAAAAGCTCAAGGTGCAGAAAAGCGCTTCAGGCAGAAAAAAAACCAAGGATGGCGAGAATGAGGAGCAGAAGAAAATGAGCATAAAAGCCACAAGGGTGGCGTTCGTCGACCTGCTCAATTCAATAATATTCGGCGTTCCGAACATAAACAAGGCAGTGATAAAGGAAAGCGAAAGCGGCGAGCTGTATATCGCGACAAGCGGAAGCAATCTTGCAGAAGTGATAAATATAGAAGGCGTCGACAAGGAAAAGTGCTACACGAACGATCCGTTCGAGGCGCTTGCGGTCTACGGCATAGAAGCCGCAAGAAACACTATTGCGAATGAGATAAAA
The DNA here is from genome assembly GCA_023474155.1 of Candidatus Martarchaeota archaeon. Lineage (GTDB taxonomy): Archaea > Micrarchaeota > Micrarchaeia > Micrarchaeales > Micrarchaeaceae > JAJZMY01. The sequence goes on from JAMCYJ010000041.1 coordinate 5,216, forward strand.
TCAGTGCTGGACGACGAAAACATAACGGTTAGTTTCAGGCACATAGGCCTGCTGGTTGACACGATGACTTTTTACGGCGTAATAAAGAGCGTCGGGAGAAAAGGCATCGCAGGCAAAAAAGAGTCCGTGCTCGCAAGGGCGGCATACGAGGAAACAGTAAAACATTTCACGAATGCGGCGGTGTTCGGCGAAAAGGACATGCTGAAGGGGGTGGCTGAAAACATCCTAATAGGAAAACAGGTGCAGGTAGGCACAGGAAGGATAAAGCTTATGATAAAGAACAGCGATCTCAAGAAGCTGAAGTCAAAAGAGGATAAAGCGTAATGCTTCCGAATGCCAGGCTACGGGCATGCGCAATGAAGCCAGTTGAGTTGCATGGCGATATGGCTATTATTGCCAAAGCAGCCGTGTTCTTACGGCCTGGTTTAACATTTTTGCATACTGTTCAGGGATCCTGTTTTTGTAAAAATATATTTTTTCCTTTTTTATGTAAGACGGAAATTCGATTATTTTTTTGCCTGCAATCGCCATTAACAGATCTTCCGGCAGCGCATGCGCCTGCCTCTGCATCGAATATATTCTATCGTTTTCGATGAACGTGAATGGCTTTTTGTGCTTTTTCATAAACGCATCTACTGAGTCTGCCATGGCGATGTGGGGTCCTGCCGCTTTCTTCGAATTGCATCTCACAGGATTTATAAAAAAGGAAATAATGCCTAATCTATCTGAAATATTCTGGAATGAAAGCTCTGGAGCGAAATTGCCCTGCCTCAGAATATCCTCTATCCTCCCCCTCGTCTTTTTGATCTGCTGCCATATTATATCCTCCGCGATGTCAGGTATTTTGAACACAAGCGCATAGACATCAAGCCCGAGTTCATCCCCAAGCTTTTTTATCTGCGCCTTCGAATTCACATCAGAAAACTTTGGCCCGTAGAATGCGTCTATGCTAGGCCCGGCGAGAAATTTTCTCGCTTTCAGCATTAAAAGAGACAGGGATTCGCTTGAAACGTTTGCCGCCACATTTCTGTTTTCGTCAACAGGGTCTATCACAATGAACTCCTTTGCGAATTTTTTAACAAAGTCCGCCTGCATTCCCTGGATTCGGCTGTTGTTTTTTATGTCGATCACTGCCGGCAGCTTTAAACTGCCCATTGCGTTCAAAAGCTTTGCAAAGGAGCCGAAATGAAAGACAAGAAGCTCGCAAAGGTATCCTGAAAATCCCTCAATTCTTGCTTCCGCCCCGTATATGCCGTTCGCCGCCAAAAAGGTTTTCAGGAGCCTGACATCGTCCCTGAGCTTTTCATTGAAGTTCGAGTTGATAAATTGGTTATGCAGTTGCGTCCTGTCGACTGCGCTAATTCTTTCAGATGCATCTTTTATCTTGAATGAGGGAACAAGGTCTATTGTTATCCCCCTGTCATTCATGTTAAGCATAAGATACGGATGTTCTGCATATTTCATAGTATATGTTTCATTTTTATGTTTGGCGATTGTTTTTTTTGCTATCTCTATGCCCTTTTTTTCCATCTCCTCCTCGCTAATATTGTTTTTAAACAGCAGAAATATGTCGATGTCATAGTTTCCTCGTACGTTTGTCCCCCGTGCGACAGATCCTGTAAGCATTATCTCAACATTATTGCCGGCAACCTTTTTTAGGCGGGACATCATCTCGTTTACAGTGCTGTTTATGGTTTTTATTTCGCCGTCTCCAGGTTTTACATTCTTTAAAACTCTGTCAAATATTCTTTCTATTTTATTTATCCTGGTCATGCCTGTTTTTTTTGTTTTTTTATTTAATACGTGTTTTATTTAATCACCGTTATCTTCGCGTTATTTTTGCGTGCAATCCACATCAAAATGCGTATAATAATATATCATAAAGGTTTTATTTATTATTATCCATAAATAGCATAAATAACAATAAATAACAATAAATAACAATAAATAACCCATAAGGATAATATGAACATAGTCAAATTTGATTCGAGATACCTAGGCAAATTCAATGTAAATTCGGGATTAAAAGTCTCATTTTCATCATATAAATATTCTGAAAGAATGATAGAGGTGCCGTTTCTTTTTATGAATATCCTGCCCGCCCCTGCGAAAGTGCTCGACATAGGCTGCTGCGAGGGAATATATCCCATACAATTGGCAATGATGGGCTATAATGTAACTGGAATTGACACAAGGCAGTATGGATTCCAACATGAAAACTTCAGATTTATAAAAACTGATTTTTTGAAGCTGAACGAATTCAAAAAAGAATCTTTTGATGTAATTCTGAATATAAGCTCTGTTGAGCATTTCGGCCTAAAAGCGTACGGAAATCGCAACAGGGATCCTGATGCAGATAGCGCGGCAATGCAAAAAATAAAGGAGCTGCTCAAGCCAGGAGGCCAGTTGATATTCACTGCCCCGTTTGGCAAAAAAGGCAGGCTTCTCGAATTCGAGCGCATATACGACACGCACGAGATAAATTACCTGCTTAGGGGCTTTAAAATTATTAAGGAAGCTTATTACAAGGTTTACCAGAATAAGCAGATACATGAAATTTCAAGGGAGCAAGCTGAAAAAATAGAGCACGCTGTGAATTCTCCTGTCAGCGGTACTGTATGCATAAGCGCAAAAAAGATATAGTTTCAAAATTCAAAATCTGCTTTGGATTAAACCTTCGGCTTGAATCAGGGACGGGTGATATATTTGAATTCCTATCTGAACGGAAGCATTCCGTATTCTCAATGGGAAGGATTTTGCAAACAGTTTATTGCTTTCAGACGCTGTTGGCAATTGCGAACTGCGGTTTTTGTTGCGGGGCGGCGACCTTTACCAATTTATGGGAAGCATGCAGATTCTAGTCGCGGGCAGTTTACTTGCTTGCTCTTATCAATGTCCTTAGTTCTGCATTCATCATCTGTATCTTTTTGAAATCCATTTCATCCTGCCCCTTCAGGTTCAGTCTGCTGTTTTTTATCCCTTCTTCAATGGCATCTATGAATTCGAGCCATTCGTCAACATCCTCCCTAACCAGCTCCATGACAGACTTGTTCGCTGAAAACAATTCCAGGATCTTGAGAATCTTTGTATTGTCATCTATATTTTCCCCTTTTTCAATCCGTTTTTTTATCATGTTCCTTAATTCGTTGATTTCCTTGTAGTTTACTGATTTATTATGCTCTATAAGGCTATCTATGGTCTCTGCAAACTCCTTTATCGCTTCGTGCAGTTTCGACAGCAGCTCATTTACCGACAATTTGCTTAAAAAGTCTGAATTTATATAGCTCGGCATAATATTATTTACCTGATTCGCTTTTATATTTATCGCCTTTAATCTTCTGGCGCCAGGTTATCCCCCGCACCACCTTTATCTAAATAAATTGGAGCTGATTAATTCGACATCGGCTTTTTTTATAAGCTTTTTCCTACCTGCGTAGTTGGCATATGCCTTTGCATTTTTTACAACCTCATTGACGGTTTCCTCAAGTTCCTTTTCAAAAATATCCATCGCGTTTTCGTTTATTTTTTCGGCACCGGCATCTTTTAAAAACACCTCTATATCATACAAACTGAATGCTCTCCCCCTATTTTTTATTTTTGCCATGGTCCCCACTTTTCAGAAACTGAATAAATACAAACTATTTGAAAAAAAGGTTTTTAAACCACACTGCTATTGTTTGAATACTGGCACTCCTGATACGCGTAGCAAATAGGGCGCACGCATCCGATGGCTCAGGGGTTCCGCAGGCAAAAGCAGATAGGCAATATCTATTTAAGTCTGTTTTGTTATATTATCTAAGTAGCGGCAGGATAGTTTATGGTAAGCTGTTAATTTGTGCATGTATTGCACTAAGTAAGGAGTTCTATAATGAGTTCTATAATGAGTTCTATGAATTATATAATAATTGACACTAGTTCGATACTTTTCGGGCTGAAGTTTAATAAAAATGTGTTTGAAATAGTCAAGGAAAGATATATCGGCAACTATAAAATAATCATTTCCAGAAGCATCATTAATGAGCTTGAGCGGCTGTCATCTGCGAAATCAAGGCTTGCACTAAACGCAAAGCTCGCCCTTAGTATAATTAGTTTGATTAAAGAAAATGAAAGAAAGGTATTTATTTATAAAGATTCCAATATAAATACTGATAAATGGATATCGAGCATGCTCGGCAGCCTTTCTAATCTTGTAATAGTGACTAATGACACGCAGCTGGCCAAAGCTCTATCCGATAAAAGCAAAACATATATAAATAAAAGCGCAGATATATTTAAGATTACAAAACAGGGAGTTTTGAAAAAATTCCAATAAATTAAATTATACTATGTTAATGGTGAGACAAATGTACAAGCAGTATTCTGTCAAAGACACAGTGAGGATTCCATCAGAATATTTTGATAGGGACTTGAATGATGTTTTAAAGGAGATCGTAGCAAGAAACTATGAAGGTGTAATAGACAAGGACATGGGCCTTATAGTATCTGTTTTCAACATAAAGCCGAGCGGAGACGGAATGATATACCCTGGTGATCCAGCCATACACCATAATATAGAGTTTGATGCACTGACATTTATCCCACAGGTCAATGAGATAATAAACGGCGAAGTCACAGAATTGGTAGAATTCGGCGCATTTATCAGGATGGGGCCGATGGACGGCCTTGTGCACGTATCCCAGATAACAGACGACTTTATATTTTTTGACAAGAAAAACCAGATGTTCAATTCGAAGAAGAGCAGCATCGTGCTTAAAAAGGGCGACGAGGTTTTTGCAAAAGTCTCCACAGTAAGCATAAAGACTAATGTCAAGGACTCCAAGATCGCTCTTACAATGAGACCTGAGGGCCTTGGAAAGCTTGAATGGGCAAAGGCAAAGCTGTCAAAGCCAGCGGGTAAATTTGGAGGCTCGAGGAATAAAAAGTCAAAATCCTCGTCAGCAGCTGGCGAAAAAAAGAAGCCTCAAAAAGCCAAAAAATAAATAAAGCATAATTATAAAACAACCTGAATGTGTTTAGAATGTCAGAACAAAAAGCATGCAAGCATTGCAAGATAATCTTGAAAGGCGGGGACCAATGCCCGATCTGCGGCGGCAAGGACCTTTCCTCAAAATGGGAAAACTATGTTATTGTGCTTAATTCAGAAAAGTCGAAAATAGCGCAAAAACTGAATTACAAGTTCAATAGCATGTTTGCGATAAATATAAAAGATTGATATTTGTCCTGTTTTGGCAGGGCTGCATGCTACCCGCTAAAATTAAGGATATGGTATAATGCAAATTTAGGCAGGTTTCCATTATTTTCGCTAACTATTATTCTTGTTTTATATTGCGATAGAAATTTATTACATTCTATTGAGATATTAGGATAGCTGCAGAATGAACTGTAGTCAAAAATATAGCAGCTGTAATTTTTGATGGTTGTATTCTGGTAGGATATTATGCCAGGAATTACCGAACTTCTATTTAAGCCATACCAAAGATAAGGGGTTTCAGAGAATACAAGGCAGTTACTAGGCACTGCCAAATAGTTATTGCCGATAAATGAGAGAGATCTATTTAGATACGCCATGGAATATATGCTGTTTTCAGTTGTTGCATTTAATTTCAACGGAAAATCAGGGTAATTGTAATTTGGATTTTGCAGGAAGGGGATGGATTTTGCAAATGGCCACACAAATGCGATTAAGATTATTGCCGCGCAGATTATGCAAAAAGGGATATAATTACCAAAGCGCGGCTTTCCTGTTCTGGAATTTCTGATCATACCTATTTTTTTAAATAGCAGCAAAGACATTAGGTATACCCCCAATCCTGCCAAAATTGAGAGCGCAGGATATACGATTAGCATGAATCTTACTGATCCGCCAAGAAGCACTGACCCGGAAAAATAGAAGCTATAGAAAATAAAATACGCCAAAAAAACAATTCCGAGGAAAATAGCCAGCTTGAAACTGCCTGATTTCCTGTCGATTATTGAAAAAGCAAGTCCGAAGGCAGCAAATAAAGTTATGCCCGGTAAAAAAATGATAGGATATACTTTTATAAATCCAAACAAAAATCGGATATTTGTAAGAATGTTGCTTATAAAATAATTTGCTGAAAATAATCCGATATGTGTATCCAAAACAGGGCCCATGCGGTTCGGGCTTAGGGATTTGGCAAGCAGGTTTATAAAAGCCCTATTTTTGTCCAAGTTATATTTTGCAATAAAAGTGAATACTGTTTCAGGCAATATTAAAATTAAAAAAAGGATAAATGCTACGATGGCGTTTTTATTTTTAAAGACCTGAATGTTTGATGCGCCTTTATTCAATAGTATAAAACCTGCTAAAAAAAGAGGAATCAATAAGACGGCTTCAACTCTGATGTAAATTATGGCAATTAAGCTGAAGAGAAATAAGTACAGGGATTTAATATTTTGCCTTTTTATAAAGATTGCAAAAAACAGCAGGCTTAAAGAAAAAAACATCGCGAACGGGATATTCGGATTTGCAGGCGTTTTTGACCATATCAGGACTTCGGGGATAAGGGCATAGATTAGCGATGAAATTACACCTATTTCCTGCCTGCCTGTCAATATGCTTGAAGATAGAAAAATTAGAAAGATTGTCATGCCACTAAAAAATAGCTCGAGGTTGTAAGCTATTAATTGGCTAGATCCAAATAATTTGAACGCCATCGCCAAAATAACTGGGTATCCAAGCGGATCAAATTGGATGGTACTGAGATAGCATTTGTTTAAATTGTTAGTTGCATATATGCATAATGAGGCAGTCCCATGCTTCAAAAAATTCAGTGCAATGCTCTGGTAAATCTGTTCATCGAAAAATATAAGTTCTATTTTTTTTAAAAATAAAATTGAAAATAGCAAAAAAGACAAAATAATAATGCCGACAATGGCTAAAGAATACCTATTTACGATATTGCCAAATGCCTGCCAGATTTCCTTAAAATCTGCGACCGCCAGCAGGATCATAGCAAAGATACTGGATAAAACAACGATGGGAATCGAGATAGCCAAATAGGGTGCGGAAGAGCTGAAATATACGACCGCTACCAATATCGCCGCCAATGAAACAATAATAAGGTTATTGGTAAATTTATCAGGCAATAAGCATTTATCCATCAAAAACCCTGATATGCTCTTTCATC
>JAMCYJ010000014.1 GCA_023474155.1 Candidatus Martarchaeota archaeon
ACCATGGAAAAAAGCAGATCATTGCTCCTATCGTTTAGTTAGGACTATCCCCTTAATGGAATTAAACAAAATATCATATGCCAGGATTATTTTTCTTTTTCATTAAAGTTTTTCTTCCTTAATGGAATTAAACAAAATATCATACGCCAGGATTGGGATTTGAACCCAAACTTCCTTACGGAAACCAGATCTCGAGTTTCGCCGTTCGCATTGCATGCGCTTTCACGCAACATGTGCAAATCTGGCGCGTTACCGGATTCCGCCATCCTGGCTTGTTGGGATTACTTGCAATAATAGAATAATATTTGAATAGATAGACTAATAATAGTATCAATAAAATATTCAATGAAGCCCGAGCCAAATTTTTTTATCCTGTTTTCCATCATAGGCCTTTTAGCAGAATGAAGCAAAACGCGGTTTTTCAGTGCTTGTTCTGCAGTGCAAAATTTTCCTTCCGCTATCAGAGAAAATTCAGCAGGTTCATCTGTTTTTCATTTCTTTGTTCGCCTGCGCCATCGCCAATCGCCCCTGCCCCCGCATCCCCGAATGTCACGTTTATTTCATTCTTTATCAGCACAAGCCTTTGCTTTATGTAGTCAGCGACATGATACCTATCCGCAAGGGATATTGCAAGGTTTAGGTATTTTTCTATCCCCCCCCTCGAGATCGTGAATGTCAGCCTGCCGTCGCATTTCTGGCATTTCCCTTTAAGCGGGATTCGCCTGTATTTTGCATTGCACTTTGTGCATCTGAACATCTGCTTTGAGAAAGAGTGCAGGTTGCCGATGAGATCGGGGATGAAGTGGCTCATGATGAGCTTTTGCGCAGCGTCTGTCTTGTCCACGCTGTAGAGCATGTCCATGAGCTCGAACTCTGCGTCGACTTTTTCTTTCATTGTCTTCAGGATCGTATAAATACTTTTCTTCGGGGAGTCGGCGACTGCCGTAATGCTGCTGTTATGCGTGAATTTAAGGTTTCTGTATATCGCGTCCGACCCGAGCCTGTTGTTTACGCATTCGACTGCGGCCTCGCTTGGAGAGGAAAAATTCATTGTCCTGTTGTAAAAATCCAGGCCGTAGCTGTTTGTAACCTCCATGTTCCACACTTCGTCATCGACTTCTTCAGGCAGAATATTTATTGTAAGAATAAGCGGCGCGTCCATTGTTCCGCCTATTGACGACGGAAGATAAGACTTCGAAAAGTTCATAAGGCCGTCAAGTAGCAGCATCGTGCTATCCTCGTCCCCGTCCGCGTTTCTCCTTCTTGCGGAAATCATGTAAGGATGCGCGAATCCGACGTTCGCATCAGTGAATCCTATTATTCTGCTTAAAACCCCGCAGGACGTGTGGGGTGACAGCGTTATCGCGAAATGGCCTATAAGATCGTCAATGGTCTTTGCATTGTAGAATGCCTGCATCTTGTAATACCTAACAAGCAGGTCGTCGATGAACTTTGCGATGTCAAGAAGGTATTCTGCGCCTTTCCTGTTGATGAGTATGTCCTGGTGGAACATCTCGACAAGCTGGCTTCCGTCCCTCAGGTCGTTTCCGTCGCTGTCTTTCAGATATCCCATCTGCCTCAGCCTTTCAACGCTGCATGATATCTCGTCAGGATAAAAGTGCGTGATCGGCACGTCTGTTGCGTCGAATCTGCAAGTGCCGTCCTTGAATACAAAAACCTTGTGGAGCGCCCTGAGCATCGCCTTTTCAATAGGCTCCGGAATCTTGTTTTTGTTGACGAGGCCGCTGATGCCCTTTACGTTTTTCGGCAGCATTCCAAGCTCCCCAAGACCAAGGTCCCTGATTGCGCTTTCATATGCGCCAGCCAAATCTATGTTGACGATGCCGGATGCAGTCGTCTCGGCGCCGCAGTGCTTGCACACAGCGCTGTATGAGATCCTGTTGCATGAACTGCAGACCCTTTCTATCCCCGCTCGCCTGCCGTGCTCGGCGCAGTAGAAAGAAGGCAGGCTTTTTCCGCCGCACATGAACCTTGCGATTTCAAGGCTTATGTTTTTGCTGTCTAACTTCTTTTTGCTGATGTCATAGGCCTTTGATATGTTGCGCTCCTTCCCGCCATATGCGCCTATCGGAAACAGCCCGTTCGGCGCGGGCTTCATCATTCTCTGTTTTGCCTTTTCAGGCCGGCCTATCCTCGCGCCGATGCGCGTAGACCTGTTCATTATGGTAAACGGCGCGACAGTGTTTAATGCCTCAAGAATTGTATCTTTTTGCGCGGCCGCCTTGAATTCCGCGAATTTCTCGCCGCCTATCGCAACTTCCGTGTTCTTAACCAACCCGAGAGAACACAGCAGGGCGCGGGCATCGTCATTTTTTATCGTAATTCCGCCCCCCTCCTCAAAATGCTCGATGCACATTTTTTCGAGCGCGAATGCAGACCTCGCGCTGTTTATGCGTATCTCGGAAATGTTGAATATATTTTTTTTGTCAAGCTCTTTGCATGCGGCTATGTCCTCGAAAAGGCAATTGAGCTCCTGCATGGACAGGCAGCTATAATCGTATATATATCTCGGGTGCATGGGGATGCAGTATTTTTTCGACAGTTCGTAGCATGTTTCGAAGTCAGGGCTTCCTTCGTTCATTTTTTTTGCTGCTTCGATGTCTTTTCCATCGGCGTTGGCCGCGGCCAGTTGCTCCGCCCAGTATTCCTCGACGTAGCTTGTCGGCTGCAGCAGCGTGTTCGTCTTTTTGAAGTCGCCGAACGTGACGAGTATGTCGCCGAGCGAAAGTATTTTTTTTATGCGCCCCTTTGCCTCGTTCGCCTCCGCAGCGGTCTTTATGCGCAGGGCATGCCCGTCATCCAGTTTGACAAACGGGCCCTCTATTGAGTCAGCAGGCACTGCGATGCAGCCTTTTCCAGGCTTGTCGATGCGCATTTGGGTGCCTACTGCAAGAAAGTCGTTTGTTATCGCCATCGTTGCGGGGTGCACTGCCTTCGAGGCTATCCCTGAGAATCTGCACCTTCCGTATCTCAGCCTGAAGCTTCCGTAGTGCTCGGGATACGCGAGTATGGGCCTGCCCGCGGCGATGTCCTCAAGGAACTTGTCGTTTGCCTTCTGCACCTGCACCGTCTCCTTGTCCACTTTTATTATGCTGTTGAGCCAGGACCAGTTGAGGCCCGCGTTTTTCGCATGCTTGAGCACGGACTTGGCTTTCTGCGCGATTCCTTCGCATATTACAAGCCCTATTCCGCTCCTGATCTTGTTCGTCACGAGCTCTTGTTTTCCGGACAGGTTTGTGCGCTTCAGGTTCTTGCGGATGCTGACCTCTATATCCCCTATAGGAATCCCGTCGACGCACACCTCGCAGTTTTCGATTATCACGCGGATGTCCTCGTCCTTCGGAAGGTATTGCAGCCTTGCAACCCTGGAATTATATATATGTATTTCCTCTAGATACCTTTCGACCTCGGTGCCGGACGGCTTGTACCTGTCTATTCCGAGCAGCTTTCTCGAATAGTCGGCGAGCGCGGCCGCAAGCGCGGCGCTAGTGCCTCCCGCGCTCCTTATCGGGCCTGCAAACACGATCGCTGCATAGCTTGTCCCATCAAGGTTCTTGTAGAGCTTTACGTCCTGTATCCCTTCTGTCGGAGCGACAAGGATCCCCTCAGTGAGTATCGACAACCCTGCCCTTACTGCGAGCAGTATCCTTTTGCCGGGCTCCTGCTCAAATTTTTTGTTCGTGCAAACCTCGCGCGCTGTCTCGAATGCCAGCTCCTGCCTTTGCTTGTCCGCGCCGGAGTTTTTTATGATGTCCGCAAGTCCTTCTATGCCTATGATGCCCTCTACCCTGTCCGCAAGGCTCGGCGCAGCCTTTATTTCAGGGAAAAGTTCCGGATCCCTGCCTTTCTTCCTCGATTCTGAGGCTACGCTGTTCGCCCTGCCGAATTCCTCTGAAAACATTGCAAAATACTCGTGTATGTCCATGGAATCATGAAAAGTTTACCGTCGTGAATTTGTTCGTCTTAGAGTTGAAGACAGGCATCTTGCACGGCGTCGGCATGTGCCCCTGCCTGGTTTGGAACTCTGTTTTGGATTGCCACGTCCCGCTGTTTACCACCCAGACTCCCTTGTACCTGCCAATGCCGTTCGTGTGTATGTGCCCCATGTGGAGTATGTCCGGCGTCTTGTCTATCACGAGGTTGTCCTTTGCGCTGGGGAGTATAATGTTTCCTCCGTATATCGGCGAGAGGTGCCTTCTTTTCAGGAGTTCGGTCATTGCCTCCTCCGGCCGGGAATACGCAAGCCCTGGGATTGCCGCAATCACGGAGTCGAGCGAAGTGCCGTGATACGAGAGCACTTCAAGTCCGTTGAGCGACATGAAGCTGGGATTCTGCACTATGTGCACGTTGCTTTTCCTGAAGTCCCTGATTATGCTTGCGTCGAACGGCGGCTGCGGCTCTGCCCTCTGGGTCGCGTCGTGGTTTCCAGGCATCACAAATACATGTATGTAGTCAGGCACTGCCTCGAGCATATTGAACAGCATCGAGTACTGCTGGTATACGTCCAGCACCTGCAGATCCCTGTCCTGGTTAGGGTAAATGCCTATGCCGTCGGCCGCGTCGCCGGCGATTACGATGTATTTTATTTTCCCTGCAATGCTGTTATTTTCCCCTACCCTGCCCTGTATCCATTTAAGCATGTGCAGGAAATTTTTTTCCATAAAAAGCTTGCTTCCGGTGTGTATATCAGACAGGAAAGCCACTGAAAAGTCCTCTTCGAATTTTCTCTCCGTCTTTATCACAGGCTCCGGCCATACGATCTCATTGGCGATAATGAAGGGATGGGACAATTTGCCCTTTACTCCTATGACTTCGTCGTTTACGATCCTCGCGGCGTCGTCGAACGTGCCGCTTTTCTGGCCGTGCGCCTGCCTGCTCATGAATATGACCTTTACAGTGCCTGTGCCGTCCTCAAGTTCGACCATGATATTTCCGTTTTTCGTCGCAATCCTCTTCGAGACAATCCCCGCGACAGCAACCTCCCTGCCTGACATGTACCTGTTTTTGCCTATGTCCTCTAAGCTGCTGAGGAATTTTATGCCTTGCCTCCTATCCAGTATCTTCTTGATTCTGGCAAGCCTGTTGTTAAAGTGCTTTGTAAAGTCGTCTATGCCCGTGACTGCTGTTATCTCCTTTTCGGACACCTTGAATTTTCCCTCTATTTCAGCCGCCTCCGGCTTGAATTCAGGGCTTCTGCTTACTTCTACCGGTACAGGCACCTTTTCAGTAGCGATATCGCCGGCCATTCTTAGAATGTCCGCGCTTCCGATGAATTCCAGCTCCTTTTTCGATTCCGCCTCCTCGGGGTTTTCAGACGCGGCCCTGCTTTTCATTTCTATTATTTTCTGAAGCAGCGAATTTTCGTCTATACCGTCTAGCATCTGCTGCGCCACATCCGATGCAAGCAGGATCTTAAGCTGCGAAAGCTTGTTTACCAATTGTTTTAAATCTGCCATAAACGAGATTAATTTTTGATGGATTCGAGCAATGACAGGATATTCCAAAGCCTTGTCCTCGCCTGCTGCTGGAGGTTCACATCGTTACTGACGCTGTCTATATTGTACGTAGCCGCGGAGACCCTTACGCTGTATTCGTCATTGCTGTTCAGCTTCTCCTTTGCCTCTGTTATGCTATTCCTTACATTTTTCGGCACGCTCATATCATTTATCAACAAGTCCATTTCGTTGTTAATTCTTTTTATAAGGTCGTCTGCATTTTCTCCGCTCAAATTATCACCACTAAATTTATAAAAAATCTAAAACAATATTTTTATTAAAAGTTTAAATAGATTGCATTTAATTAAATGTAATAAATGTAATTATTGTAATTAAATGAATGTAAATTTAATTTTGATCAAAACCAGAACTTTTTCAAATTTGCGATTGCATGAACTCTGAATACTGCAAGGAAATTGGATTTTTGTGCGGTCTAGAAATACACCAGAGGCTTGACACGGAGCGTAAGCTTTTCTGCTCTTGCAGTTCAAAGGTAGAGGAGGACAGGGGAATAGGATCAGTGTTCAGGTTCCAGAGGGCAGTGTCGGGCGAGAGGGGCTTGACTGACGTATCGGCTGAATTTGAGGAGACGAAAAACAGGAAGTTTGTATATGCCCTGGAAAGCGCGCACTCATGCCTTGTGGACATAGACGAGGAGCCCCCGCACGAGCTGGACGCGGGCGCGCTCAGGTCTGCGCTTGCGCTTGCGCGCTCACTCGGCATGAAAATATTTAACGAGCTCCAGATAATGCGCAAGGTGATTGTAGACGGAAGTAATCCCGGCGCGTTTCAGAGAACGATAATGGTAGGAGACAGCGGCATGCTGGACATGGGAAGTTTTAAGATAGATATACCCTCAATGTTCCTTGAGGAGGAGTCGAGCGGCATAATATCCTCTTCTGCGGAGAGCATTATTTATGATACGTCAAGGCTTGGGATCCCTCTTATAGAGATTGATACTGATTTTCATATACCTACGCCTCAGGATGTAAAAGAGGTTGCCCTGCGTATAGGCAAGCTTCTGAGAATTTCAGGATTCTCGCAGAGGGGCATAGGATCTATAAGGCAGGATGTGAATGTTTCAATACGCGGCGGGGCGCGAGTCGAGATAAAGGGGTTCCAAGACATCGGCAACATGGATAAGTTCATTGAAAATGAGATTCTGCGCCAGCAAAATATCCTGAAGATAAATAACATGATAAAGAACGCGCGTGCCTCTCTTTCAGAGCCGAAGGATATAACCCACATTTTTGCCGAAGCCAAAAGCCCTCTTATAAACTTCCAGCTCAGCAGAAAAGGCATTGTCATTGGCATGAGGCTTGCGAATTTCAAAGGCGTGCTTGGCACAGAGGTAAACTCTGAAAGAAGGTTCGGCACCGAGGTCAGCGACTACGCGAAAATAGGAGGCGTCAATGGAATCATACATGGGGACGAAGGCATAGACAAATACGGGTTTAGCGAAGTCGAGGCGCGCGCAATCAGGGACGAGCTCGGCATCGATGGAAATGATTCTTTCATAATTGTGGCAGGAATGAAAAGAAACTGCGAGAATGCTATCAGGTTTGCAAGGATGAGGCTTGAATACGCCTTGTCAGGCAGGATTCCTGAGGAGACGAGAGGAGTCAGCAATGCGGATCTGTTCACTACGAAATTCCTCAGGCCTGTGCCTGGCAGTGCAAGGATGTATCCAGAGACCGACCTCAGGACAGTGCGCATAACGCAGGCGATGCTTGAGGATGCAGACGCGAATGCGCCTTGCATTGAAAAGGAGGAAGAATCTCTGAAGGCGCAAATAAAAAGCAGTGGTCTCCGCGAGCAGATGATGATGTCCCCAAGATATGGACTTTACAAATTGGCAGTGTCGTCGACGGACATAAGTCCTGAGGTTGTGGCTAACGTGCTTGTGCAGAAGTTCACAGAGCTGCGCCGAGCAGGGTACTACGTTGAGAAGATCCCTGAGGAAAAAATAGTTGAAATCTTCAGGCTCTATGCAGACTCAAAAATAACAAAGCAGGCGATCGATGAGTTACTCAAAGAGAGCTCTAAGACAAACGAGAGCATATCACAGATAGTGTTAAGAAAGTCACTCATGAAGCTGGATGCGCCAAGGCTTGCAGAGCTTGTGCAGAACGCGATGCGCAGCGCAAATACGAAAGACAGGGCAAAGATTATAGCAGCAGTGATGTCCGCCAACAGGCTGAACATCGACGGCGACGAGCTCAACAAACTGCTCGACAGGCTGCTATCGTGAACTCGCGCAGCCGAAGCAGATGCGGCAGGAGGCTTGGCTTGCCGTTGATACGGCAACAGCTATATGCTAAAGTCTATGGATATCTATTTATAAAATATCCATTAGGGTCGTCCTTGTCGCCAATTTATTAGTGGAAAGAAAAAAAACAAAATACTTCTGTGCAGTTAAATTTTCAGCAGCCCATAGCAAAGGCAATTAAATTATACCTTTTTATTTATTGCTTTTCAATTTATTATATTGCATTTTTGGTTTGCTTTTGCAATAAAAAAATGCCGCCAAAGATTAAATGATAAGAATAAAAAGAGTGTTCGACAAGTTTGCGCTGAACAACGAGACAAGAGTGCTTGTTGACAGGTTCTGGCCAAGGGGGATAAAGAAGAGCTCTAGGAAGATAGACCTGTGGCTGAAGAATATAGGCCCTAGCAACGAGCTGAGGAAATGGTTCTCGCACGATCCTAAGAAATGGATGGAGTTCAAGACGCGCTACAAGGAGGAACTTAAGACAAACAAGGACCTGCTCAAGCTGCTGAGGCTTGCCAGAATGGACGACAATGTAGTGCTGGTATACTCGTCAAGCGACGAGAAACATAATACCGCAGTGGTTCTCCTGCAGATAATCGAAAAAAAGCTGAAAAGCAAGTCCCAAATATATTAACCGCTGCATACTGCGCCGTGGGAATTTATATTATTTTATATGTTAATTTAATAGTTTATATTCCCATTTATTTTATAGGTTATATTTTTATTTATTTCATTTTATTATTTATAAAAACTGCGTAAAACCTGGTATGATGTTCAAGCATAAAATTTATTTTTTGTCGATTTTGCTGTTGTCTATGTCCATGGCGGGCAGCGCAGGCGCGATGTCATTTCCGCTTAACAATTCAGTCACCGCAAATTCTCTGAACGCATCATTCCGCTCCTATCTCGCATTTTATTTCCCTAACAAGACCATAAGTTTGTCATCTTTCTATTCCTACTTTACCAATAGCAGTTCGTATGTTGTAATGCAGCTCAAAGCCGGCAATCAAAGCTTCGTTCTGATAAACACTTCAGGCAGAAAATATTCCCTTGTCACGAGCAGCAGCCAGGCTCTTTCAATATTTGATTCAATATTCTCAAAGGCGAATTTTGTAAACCAGACAGATATATCAAGCTTAAAGCATCAAATGGCAATGTTCAATGACGAAAGCAATGCATCGATAGGCACCTGTCTTTATATCACGGGCCTGACAAGGTTCCAGTGCACTCTTTCAAACTACTGCCAGTCCTGCTCCTCGGTTCCTGCGTGCAATAGTGATATGCAGGCTGTTGGCGGCCCCGCCTCCCCTTTCGGATACGGCATAATGAATTTTTCAAAGCAGTACTCGCAGCTCAACACAACTTATCACCAGTATTTTTCTATCCTGTCAGGCATAAACAACTCTAATTTCGTAAATCAGCTCGCCGCGCTCAATTCAACGCTAAATAATATAACATCGATAGCGCAGAAAATGCCGCAAAATCCGGTGTTTCCATTAAACCAGACAATGTTTAAATTGCTTAATACCTGCCCTGTAGGCGCGCTGCCGCTGCAAATGCCGTGGTACTGCGTAGACATAGGGTATTGCCCTTCTCTGACATTCAACTATTCGCTTATCTCAAGTTCGCACCAGCTGATAAGCAACGAGCTTTCATCGAAACAAGAGGTAGCATCGATCGCGTCATCCTCTGCAGCGCTTGCGGCTACATATTCAGAGGCGGCGATACAGACGTATAACAAGACCCAGTTCAGTCTGCTCATGAACAGGGCAACACCTCTTTATTCGTCAATATTGAATAAGTCAAGCGTACTTCTGTCAAAGGCGAACGACACTGCTCTTTCCCTATCGCTTGCAAACCTTACAGGAATTTATTCGACGATAAAGTCAAAGTCCTTATATCAGAACATTTCAATTGCAGGTAATTCTTTATTGCTTGCGATTAACAGGACCCAAACCTTGTATTCGGAAGCGGATGCAATGTACAACAAAATTCAGAACCTGTCGCTTAATAACACTGCGCTGATACTCAAGGACGAGCTGGGCTTCAAGCAGATTCCATACAGCCTAGCGTACATCGGATCAGAGCAGCAGTCGATAAATCTTATGCTCGCAGGCAAGGTAAATCTCAGCAACTCTAATTCGATAGTCTCTTCATTGAACAGCATAAGCGCAGGCATCAACGCAGTCAAAGTCCCCTCATATCCGGCACTGGTTTCATTGAAGAACTTTGCGGAGCCTTTTGTCATGGCTGTCATGTCGATGGACATTCCAGTATTCATAAAGCTGCAGTTTGCGTATCTGCTTGTCCCTATCCTATTCCTGCTCATCGGCATAATGGCAATCATAATATTATATATCATATACGCAGCAATGAATGTAAAAGCCAAGCGCAAGGAAAGAAGCGGGCTATGGAAATACGCCTTTGTCGCATGCATACTGGCCATGCTGGTTGCAGTATATTATTCATACGGCATCGCAGCGCAGGCGAACAGCTTCCTGCCCATAAGCGCATTTTCAGAGCAGATGAACAAGTCGAGCGTGGTTGCGATAGCAGCCCCTCAGGCGAGCTCAAGCTGCGTTTCATTGCTGCAGGGCAACATAACAAAGGCTGGCAAGACGCCGATAGTCCTTCAGCTCAATGCGACATGCAATCTGCTGTATAGCAGCCAATGCATAGATACATATCTGAGCAAGGGCATGCCAGTCATATATATAAATTCCAGCTCAGGGACATTCCTGTCTTACAAAGGGCTCTATGGCACGATACTTTATGCAAACGCTTCTGCCACAGGGCCTCAGTGCCTTGCCAGCAGGCTTTTATTTGCCCAGCGGGCAAAATGAGAAACAAGCAGGCGCGACTGCAGCGGCGCGGGGATACGGATATGCGGTTAACAATTAATAAAATATAAATTAAGAAAGGATTAACTAAAAAACAATTAAGAAATAATTAAAAAACAATAATCTAAAATGCAGGAACAAATTAAGAAATGATTAACTAAAAAACAATTAAGAAATAATTAAAAAACAATAATCTAAAATGCAGGAACAAATCAAAATAAGAATGGTAAAATAATAATTAATCAAGGTGGGATATCATGCCAGATGTAAAACATACGAAAAACAAATCCGCTGCGAAAAGTCAGAAGGATGCAGCTGCGCGCGGCAAGGAATCCGCGGCAAAAGCAGCTACCAAAAAATATATAGTAGTGGCGTCTGCGATTTTGCTGCTTATAATACTTTTTTCTGCATTCTATTTCGGATATCGCGGCGCCGGCGCAAAAAGCAAATACGGGTTCAGTACATTCCAGAGCAATTTCGACGCTTCAAGCAATGTGTCTATAGTAGTCGATTACAATTCCTCAGCATTCCAATACGAGATAGGCTGCGCAACAAATATAATATACAATCTAGTAAGCTCGCGCATAAAAAATTCTGCAAGCATAACGTTTTTTGTAATTAATTCGACAAATTGCACTTATCTGCAAAACGGCCTTGGCAAGATAGCGAAAAACTACAGCTACGCCAGCCCTGCGGCATGCATAGATATTGCGCAGAAGCATCCGGCAATATTCATCAACTCCAGCGCAGTCAACAATACCGTCATAAAACCAAATGCCCTTTATATCTCCGGCAACGACGATTTTCTAAAGCAGTGCGGAATTGCATCGATAATAAAATAATAGGCGGGATTTATATTATGCCTGAAATATTTTTGTTGACAAGAGGCCGATTTGAGGGCAGGATTTTTCTCAATTTTGTGCTTTTTGAATGCCTGTCGTTGAAAGATCAATTTTCCGCAACAATTTTAAACTCTTACTAAAAATAATAAAGGTATAAAAAAGGTGTTAAAAATAACCGATTTAATAAATCCCATAAAAGAAGCATGGAATGTCATGCTGCATCCTGGACGCGCCAATACTACCAAAGGCCCAAGCTTTTACTACCGTGCCGTAATAATACCAGGCATAATCAATGCAATTATCGCCGCACTGCTCATTGCTGCATTTCCATCTACTACTTCGCTTTTAGGTTCGTTAGGCCCTTTATTTGGATTCATTGTAGTTCTTCTTACAATGTTTCTCTTTATCCCTGCAAGCATAGTTATAGATAGTGCAATAATTCATTTATTCGCGAAACTTTTGTTCAGGGTGCTGAAACAGCCTTTCAACAATACGCTAACTGCAATATCCTATGCAATGTCCCCTGCTATATTTTTTTACTGGACTGAGGTACTTCCAGCGCCTGCAAATATAGTTGCAGTCATTATCGGAATATGGGCATTCGTTCTTGAGATATTCATGCTCTCAAAGACACAGCAGGT
>JAMCYJ010000034.1 GCA_023474155.1 Candidatus Martarchaeota archaeon
ATAGCATGCATGAAGGCAGCATGAAGCGCGATCGCAGCAATAACTGCAAAATATAATTTATTTACAGACGCAGATATACAAGACAGGAACATTAAAAATTATAAAAGCGTGAAAGCGCGATGATGAAAAACCGGACTATTTTTCTGCTTTTTACTTTTACACAAGTGGTTGTTTGAAAGAAATCAATGAAAATACTGAAAAAACCAATAGCAAAAACCTGATAGAGAAGATTGAGGAGATGATTCCCAAGGAGATAGGGCTCGTAAAGGCAGAATTCGAGGGACCTGATATTGTCGTTTACCTGAAAAACGCAAAGTTCGTGTACAATAATGACACGATAATAAAGAATATAGCCGTCGAGTTGAAGAAGAAGATAATAGTCAGAAGCGATGAAAGCTCCTTGCTCAATCCAGAGGAGGCTTTGGCCAAGATAAAGGCGATAATACCCGCGGAAGCAGGCGCCGGGAGCATAAGGTTCATGCCCGAATTCGGCTCGGTCTACATAGAAGCCATCAAGCCGGGCCTTGTCATAGGAAAGAAGGGCGCGACCCTCAGGGCAATAATGCTCGATACTGGCTGGGTGCCGAAGGTGCTTAGGATTCCGACGATGGAAAGCTCGACTATCGACGGGGTCAGGAACCTGGTATATAACGAAAGGGAATTCAGAAAGAAGTTTCTGGTGGGCCTTGGAAAGACAATAAACAAACCGCTTGGAAAGAGCGAATGGCTCAAGATGACCGCGCTCGGCGGATACAGGGAGGTCGGAAGGTCTTCCATGCTGCTCGAGACAAAGAACTCGAAGATACTTATCGACTGTGGGATAAGCCCAGAACCAGGGCTCAAGGGCGCGGCGGCCAATGAAGACTCGGACGTCAACAAGGCGTTCCCGTATCTGGACGCTGCGAATTTCTCGATAGAGGAGCTCGACGCCGTCGTGCTCACGCATGCGCATATGGACCATATAGGGTTCGTGCCGTACCTGTTCAAGTACGGATACAAAGGCCCTGTCTACTGCACAACTCCGACGAGGGACCTCGCCGCCCTGCTGCTCAATGACTATTTCAGGCTCGTGCAGAAGAGCGGCGGAATTCCGCTTTACGATGAAAAGGACATAAGGTCCATGCTTCTGCACACGGTGCCGAGAGAGTACGGGGAGGTTACAAACATCACGAACGAGCTCAAACTTACATATCATAACGCAGGCCATATCCTCGGAAGCGCAATCGTGCACCTCCATGTCGGGGAGGGCGAATACAACCTTGTCCATACAGGCGACATGAAGTACGGGTTCACAAGGCTCTTTGATTCTGCGGATACTAAATATCCAAGGATGGATGCGCTATTCATAGAAAGCACCTACGGCGGGCGCAACGACTCGTCTGGAAACAGGAAGGACGCCGAGATAAACCTTATGAATATAATAAAGAAGACGATAATGAATAACGGCAAGGTGCTCATCCCGCTGTTCGCAGTCGGAAGGTCGCAGGAGATACAGCTTGTGCTTGATTCCTACTTCAAGGCGTACGAGCTGGACGTGCCAGTGTATCTGGATGGCATGATACTTGAAGCGAGCGCGATACATACTGCGTATCCCGAATACCTGAAGGAGTCGCTGAAGAACAGGATACTGAACAACATGTCCCCGTTTGAAAGCAGCATATTCGAAGTCATAAAAGGGGAAAGGGAGCAGATACTTGAAAAAGGCCCGGCCGTAATCCTCGCCAGCGGAGGCATGCTCAACGGTGGAAGCAGTCTCGAGTATTTCAAGAAGCTTGCAGACGATCCTAAGAACTCGCTCATATTCGTCGGATACAACAGCGCGGGCTCGCTCGGGAGAAGGATACAGAACAATCTCAAGGAAGTCCCTCTTCAGGACGAAAACGGGAAGCTCGTGCCTATAAGCGTGAAAATGAATGTAAACACGGTCGAGGGCTTCTCAGGCCACAGCGACAGGAAGGAGCTTATCAGCTTTGTGAAGAACCTGAAGCCGAAGCCTACAGAGGTCTTTACTATGCATGGCGAGGAGCAGAAATGCGAGGACCTTGCGTCAAGCATAGCCAAGGTGCTCGGGGCGGGCTCAAGGGCGCCGAGAAATTTGGATTCGATAAGGCTGAAATAAAGCAGCGGCAGTACCGAGGCGCAAAGCGAAATTTATAAATCGGGCCGCGGGCGTATCTATCGCGTGCCGCTTCGTGCATGTTATACGATTATGTCTATCCGTGCCGGGCTGCGCTCGTCTTTTTTCCCTTCGTAGGCCTGCTCAAAATTCTCATCGCTGGGCGGCCGTCTCAAAAGGTTAGACCGTCCCGCCTTTTCAATTGCCCGCGCAGTGTCGTTCTTTGAATATACCGCAGCATTTAATTTTGATTTATCTATGGATTTTATCTCCATTTTATCAAATATAAATGGCATTCGATATTTTTATGGTTTCTGTTTTATGTTTTGTGCGTTTATTATTCCTCTTCGATGATAATAAATGCAATAATGCTAATGCTTAAATATTTTCTTTTACAAATATGAATTGCTTATGCGTCTTATTACGCGCATTTTTAGCATCTATCTTATTCATGTTTAATTAGTTTAATTTTCTGGTTTTATTATGAGCGATGAAATTTCAAGATCATCAATGAAAGAACTTAGAATCGGCAGGTATATAATGGTCGACGATATTCCATGCAAAGTGGTAGAAATAGAGACGAGCTCTCCCGGAAAGCACGGGTCAGCAAAAATGCGCGTTACTGCAATCGGCATATTTGACGGGCAAAAGAAAACGCTTCTCAAGCCCGCCAATAGCGATGTAGAGGTGCCTGTAATTTCAAAACACAAGTCCCAGGTGGTGTCTATTACTGACAAGATCGCGCAGTTGATGGACCTCGAGACGTATGAGGTCTATGAATTGGCTATACCGGAAGATCTGCAGGGGAAAGTGAGGCAGGGAAATGAAGTAGAAGTCATTGAAGCAACAGGAAGAAAATTAATGTCGAAAATAATTGGTGAATCAAAATGAATGTAAAAATAGTTTCTGAATTTGACAACAAGCTACTGGATAGAAAAGAGATAAAGTTTATTGTTGAAAACACTAGCTCGCAGACTCCGAGAAAATTGGATGTAAAGGCAGAGCTCTGCAAGAAGGCAAGCCTTAGTCCTGACAACACTGTTATAATCCGCATAAACCAGGAATTCGGATCGCAAAATCTGGACTGCATTGCGCATTATTATAATTCAAAGGAATCTATCGCAAAGTTCGAGCACGGCTACATCCTGAACAAAAAGAACGCAAATGAAAAGGAAGAGAATCAGGAGGAAGCAAAATAATGCGATTGCTGCGGGTTCTTCTATCTATGACAAGTGTTTTATATGGCTGAAAACAAAAAGGAAAAAAAGGAAAAAAAGCAAAAAGGCGAATACAAGGAAGGAAAATTCTGCCCAAAATGCGGATCGCGCATGGCTGCCCACAGCGACAGGTCTTCGTGCGGAAAATGCGGATACACCGAATTCAAGAACAGCAATTCCAAATAGCTCTCTCCAATATTAGACGCGGGTGATCAACTGAATATGTCAGATAAGCGTAAGCGCAGGCGAAAGTTTTCGTTTAATTACGGCGGTCTGCAAGGCAGAAACAGCAGGGTATTATTCTATCTTATCTCTGCATGCCTTGCAATATCAGTGGCATCGCTTGCGATGTTCATTTACATATCGGGCTTTGCGGCATCGCAGCTTTTTCTGGGGTCATTTCTAACATCCTACTCTACAATTCTATTTTCTATCTTCTTTGCGCTTCTTGCCTTCTTTTACATAATGTACAGGACAAACAGCATTGAATTTGCAGTCAAGAACCTGGGATTGAGCAGGGAGCTGATTACACCGAAGAACATATTAATAGGCATATCTTTGTTTGCAGCAATGCTGATCGTCGAATTCGGAATCTCGGCTTTTTCGCAAGTAACGCATATATCCCTGCCTACGAATGTGCAGCAGGTGCTTGCGGGGCTTCCCGTCTATTTTTTTGTTTTCACCTTTCTGATCGCGCCGATAAACGAGGAGATATTCTTCAGGGGGCTTCTTGTCAATAGGATAGGAATCATTCCCAGCGCCCTGCTTTTCGCGCTTCTGCATTTCGGTTATGCATCCGTATCTGAATTTGTGGCAGCCCTTATTTTCGGGCTCATAGCAGGGTACGTGTTCAAGAAGACAGGCTCTCTTTATACGACAATCACCGCGCATATTCTTTTGAATATGCTGACCATAGTGGCGCTGTTTTTAATCTGATTTTTTATTCTGGAACTGGTTTCGATGCAAAATATAAAAGTGGTTCTTGTCGAATCAAGATATCAAATAAATCTCGGCTACATTGCCAGAGTGGCGAAGAATTTCGGGCTTAAAAAACTCTATCTCGTCAACCCTAAGTGCAGATTTGCAGGGGCGAATGCGATTAAATACTCAAAGCATGCCCATGAGCTTTTGGAAAATGCCGTCGTCTGCAGGAGCATTCCAGAAGCAACAA
The DNA here is from genome assembly GCA_023474155.1 of Candidatus Martarchaeota archaeon. Taxonomy (GTDB): domain Archaea; phylum Micrarchaeota; class Micrarchaeia; order Micrarchaeales; family Micrarchaeaceae; genus JAJZMY01. The sequence goes on from JAMCYJ010000034.1 coordinate 4,505, forward strand.
AAGGCTGCTTTGTGGTCGGAACTACCGGGATATGGACAAAGTCCGGCGCGTCCTTTTTCAACATCTCCGATATAGACACGGCTATGAAAACGATGCGCGGATCGAAAATAAAAGAAATCTGCCTGCTGATAGGGCGGGACAATATAGGCCTTACAAAGGACGAGCTCAAAGACTGCGACATGGCGATTTTCATACCTGCGAATCCAGAGTACCCTGTATTGAATATTTCGCATGCATTGGCGATAATTCTGTATGCGCTCACAAAGCTGAATTTCAAAGACAAGTATGGACTCAATGATTTATATGCAGGGCAGGCCCAGACAGGCAATACCGCGCGTTTGTTTGAAAAGTTTATAGCAGGAAACAAGCAGGTTAGGGACAAAAAGGCAATCGCGATGGTTTTCAGGCACATCCTTAAAAGGTCTAATCCGACGAAAAACGAGCTGAAGGCTCTTAATATCGCATTCCATAAACATGACTGGTAATCTTATAATCCTATGCAGTGCAGCAGCGATCTGCTGCGTTTATTTGTTTTGCGCTCTCTCTATTTTCCTTTTTATGTCCATCAGAAGGTCTATGATAAGCCCGGCGATTATGAATAGGGTGCCTATCATCAGGAATAGGAAAGATGCAAGCGCCCTGCCTGTCAGCGTGAACTTGTTAGTCGAGAGAAAGACAATGAATATATGCACTCCGAGCGCAAGGCCCGCTATTATAAACAATATCCCGATCCCGCTGAAAACAATAAGCGGGCTGAAGTCTCTTGCCGACCTTATTATATGAATTGCAACGCCTATTCCGTAAATAAACTTGGATTTCGCAAGCTTCGATTCGCCGTAGTTTCTTTTATAGTATTTGATAGGTATTTCATCTATTTTGTATCCTTTTTTTGCTATCTCGATTGCAAAGAATCCAATGCCTGCCCTATACGGCTTTATATCGCGGATCTTGTCGAATGCATCGCGCCTCACGGCAAAAAGCCCTGTAAGCACATCGTGTATGTGGATCCTGTACACTATGCTGTAGAGAAGCGATAGAAAGGCGTTGCCGAATCTGAGGTAGGCTTTCATCGACTCTTTCTGCAGTCCGCCGAACCTGTTTCCAAGGACGAAATCAGCCCTGTTGTTTTCTATAAGAGCTATGGCCTTTTTAATTCCCTCAAGCTCGTGCGTATCGTCGGCGTCTATGCTTGCAAGGATATCGCCTTGGGCATGCCTAAGGCCTTTTATTATAGCTGCCTCAACCCCTTTCTTTTCCTGTTTAAGTATTGTCACCCCTGTTTTTTGCAGCCTGCGCAGGTATTCCTTGCTGCTCAGGTTCACTATAATTATCTCGATATCATTGCCAAGAAGGCTTCTGAGCTTCGGTATTATCCCGAACAGGGTCTCCTCCTGCATATTCGGGATTACTATGCTTATCTTCGGCTTTGCGTTTTTGTTTTTGCTATATACTATTTTATTTGGCATATTATCCTGTTTAACTCTGTATGGCGGGAAGGCCTACACCCTCTGCAAGTTCTAGAACCTATGGTATTTTTTACACCAGAGGTGTTTAACCACAAACATCGTTCATTAAGTTTTTTACTGATTTATACTTATGGGCTTTCCATAGCCAAATCGAGCGGAAAATCCTACATGCTTTAGCGGTGGGATGAGAGCGAACTGCAGTTATAAAGTGAGGCTGTTGAAAATCTTAAATTTTCAAACAATTTCAATAAAATATGATAAACAACAAACTTAAAAAATACGCAGTTAAATTATTTTGCAGCGAGGCTGTTGAAAATTTAATTGTACAGAAGTATTTTGTTTTTATTTTTCCACTAATAAATCGGCGACAAAGAAGGCCTCGCTAAAATGAAAAAATAAGAGCGCGATTGCCGACCATTGAGCGAAGTGCGGTTTACTTACAACCTTTTCTGGTATTGAATGAGTTATCTGATATCGGTAGGAAAATTTCCTAAATTATCGTTTGTGCCAATCCACCATAGTTCCTGTTACTCCTTCAAGCTTAAATTCTCTCTTCAGAAGTACTAGCGCATGCGCACCATGGAAAAAGGCGGATTCGTGCTCCTGGTGTTTAGTTAGGAATATCAAGAAAGTGGAAAGTTTCTATGTGCATACCGCGAGGCTGGAAAGATGTCGCTAAACAGGCTTATAATAAAGGGCATCCATGTACAAGATTATAGGCAGGCGATGTCGGCTTGAAGAGTAGGCCACAGTATAAAATTAACGCCCGCAGTTGTCAATAAAACATTCTACGAATGTTCTACTACGCGCAACATTTATCCCTCTATTTTAGAATAGATTTCTCAAAATAATCTTAAGGCTGCTTCGAAAGACCTCATCGCTACCCGCTCTTACGTATAATCCCGCTCTTTTTGCAATAGCATTTTTCTTTAGATTGTAGGCTTTTATGCAGCTTTTAATGTCTTCGATATCAGCTTCATTACTCCTGCTGATTTTAGAGCATACAAAGTCAAGTGGGTGCAGTATCTTTACCTTTATGTTCCTGAAGCCAGATTTGTAATCGCTTGCCTTATCAATGTAGTTTTCCAGCAGAACCTCTGAGAAAACCATATCTGAAGGATAATAATCAATTGTTACACCCGGACTGATTTTCTTGTATAACCTGCGGAATTCGTTATAGTCCACTTTGTTTGGTATGTTAAAGTCTATGTCCTTTGTAGAAGCCTTTATGCCTAACAGAGTCATTGCAGTGCCTCCAACGGCAATCAAAAGTATTTTGTGAGGCAGTTGCTTATCGAAAGCATCTAAGACGGACAATAGCTCTATTTTTGAAACTCCCTCATAGTATCAACTGTATTGTGCAATGTATTTCTTGATTAACTTTTTATCGTAAGCCTCCTGCTGCTTATCGGGTATTGTTTCCATAAACATTTCAACCTTTAGCCCATCCTCTTTGCTATAGAACGCCTTAAGCGATTCAAGCATGCCTTTTAGCGCGCTCAGCCCATCATGCCTTTTGAACAGGTAGTACAGATAAGACAAGTTTATCTTACCGCTATTCTTGTGCAATAGGATAAGGGCCCCGTATCTGATTCTTACTTCTCTGCTCTTGGCCATAAGAAACATGGTATCCTCCAGCGCAATTTCCCTGTCTGGCTCTGTATTTTCGTATAGCGCATATCCGAACCTGTTGTAATTGTAGGCCAACTGCGCCCTATTTAATTCTTCTGGGAACCTGCTTGAATTCTTGTATTTTTCATCGATTTTATACTTTCTAATAATTTCCCAGAATCCCTCGCTATTGTACAATATGCTCCTATCCTTGATTAAGTCCTTTATTTTGTTAAATTCGCTTCCTTCAAGCATGTCAGAAAGCTCTTGGGGGATGAGGATTATAGGGTCTATTTTAGCGTTATGCATAGATTCTATTCCAAGCAAGGCACTGATCAATCTACTCCTCTGATCGTGCGACCTTGCAATGATTAAAAGTTCTATTCTGTTGATTTTAATGTATTCTTCGTACTTTAATGCGCAAATCGCTATGATATCAGAATCTAACGCTAAGTCGAGGAGCGCATCAATTATTCCTCTCGGCATATCTATGTTAATAGTCTTGCGGCTTTCTGCTTCGGAGATATAATAAATGGAAAATGGGTTTTTCATGGCTAATCTGATCAATCGGTTATTGCCGTCAGGTACTATCGATATAATGCCTTTCTTTTCCAATTTGATTATCGTATTATAGATGTTTGGATAGTAGGCCGATCCGTACTTCTTGCCTATCCCTTCCGACATGCTGAGTATGTTGCCTCCATTGCCGAGTCTATCTGAAAGATAACTTAGTATCTTAATCTCTTCCTTGTTCATTCTAATTCCTTATTATATATTTTTTACTATATTATTATAGTAATTTACATATATAAAGCTTTATGTAAGAGAATTAAACTTGGGTCTCCCGAACCATAAAAATGCGATTGCCGGGATTTGAACCCGGGCCGCGGCCTTGGCAAGGCCGTGTCCTACCAGGCTAGACTACAATCGCCCTTAGTTATTTCAATATTAATGATGCCTGTGCATATTTTTATAAATTGCCAAAAATACAAATCCTATATCTTTGGCAGTCAGTTCAGCGAGCCTGAAAATGCCACAGGCAGGATTTGAACCTGCGACTTTCCGGTTTCAGAAATCTTTTCCATAAAAAGATGTGCTTCAGCCGGACGCTCTCCCACTGAGCTACTGTAGCAAAGAAACAGATATTATTAACTATTAAAGTATTTAATTATTATTATTTAGCCTTCTATTTATTTATGGCCATTAATTGGCCGCTGTATATATATCTCGGTGATAGTTTGGGCGCGGAAGCAGGAGGCGAATTCATAAGAACTGATCTTATCGAACCGAGAGAATATCAGCTAAACATAATAAAAAGCATCCTGCATAAAAATTCCCTTGTTGTCCTTCCGACAGGGCTCGGGAAGACAATAATCGCGCTCTATGCGATGTCGAATGCACTGTCCCATGGAAAAAAGGCAATGATGCTATCCCCTACAAAGCCTTTGGCAGAGCAGCATTACAATTCAGCTGTCAGGCTCATGGCATTGAATCCGAATGAGATGGCGCTCATAACAGGGGCAGTCGCAGGGGCGGGGAGGTCAGCCCTTGAGGCAGGCGCAAGAGTAGTTCTTGCAACCCCCCAGACTATTGCAAATGACATAAAGGCGGGAAGGCTCGACATCAAGGACTACGGCGTCGTAGTTTTCGACGAATGCCATAGGGCGATGGGGAAATACGCATACACTTATATCGCGGACGAGGCAAAGCTGAACAGCATACGGACGCTCGGCCTGACAGCGTCCCCAGGAAGCAGCGAAGCAAAAATAAAAATGCTGACCGATATCCTCGGCATCCAAAACATAGAGGTAAGGGGGCCGAGCGACGAAGACGTATACAAGTACATCGCCGGAAAAAAGACCAGCGTTATTTACGTCGACAGAAACCTCGCCGTAAACGAGATAATATCTTTGCTGAGGCCGGTAATAGAGGAACATTTTATGAAGCTGAAGAAGTACGGGTTCTGCTATTTCAAGACGTTTGAGAGCATACCAAAGGCAAGGTTCCTTGAGATAGGCAAGACAATAAGCAATATCAAGGCCCCTAACTACAGATTCATCGTCATGTTCGAATATATATACCTCCTGCATCTTATGCATGCATATGACTTGATTTCGACAGAAAGCATATTTGCGTTTTACGACTATTTTGAAAGGCTGAAGGCCAGGGCAGAGAAGAGCAGGGCGGTATCAAGCATCCTTAACAACAGGAGCATAGGCATTGCGACAGCGCTCGCAAAGAAGTTCCTTGACCGCGGGCAGGAGCACGAGAAGATGCTAAAACTCGTGCAGATCCTGAAAACAGATCTCTCAGGAAAAACAGTGATAATATTCGCCCAGTACCGTGCAACGATAAGCAAGATCGTCGAGATCCTCAACGCGAACGCCCTGCGGGCAAACGCCTTTCTCGGCAAGAAGGGCGGCGTCACAAACCTGATGCAAAAGGACATAATAGACAGGTTCAGGCTGGGCGTATTCAAGATACTCGTTGCGACATCAATAGGCGAGGAGGGGCTCGATATACCGAGCGTCGATGCAGTGGTATTTTACGAGCCGGTGTCGAGCGAGATAAGGAACATACAGAGGAGGGGGAGGGCTGGAAGGATAAGCTTCGGCAACATAATAATTCTCGTTGCAAGGAATTCCAAGGACGAGGTGCACCTCAACGTGTCAAGGTTTAGGGAGCTTCGCATGCAGAAGATATTGCAGGGGCTGCAGAAGAATCTTTCGCGCGAATACAGGCATAGCGGGACAGGGCAGCAGAGGCTTGCCTGATTTTTATTGCGCGCTGCTTTCGGGAAAGCAGATTTTACTAAGAGGACAAGGCAAATTCCGCTGCGGGCTATCTCTTTACGGCGCAGCCAACTAAGCCTTTTTGCAATAAATAATTTAACTTCGCCATTTTGATTAGCAGGATATCTATTTTTTCTAAACTCATTCATTAAATTGTGGGCATTATGGAAATGGAGAATACCTAATCCATCTATCTTAATAATGAGACATAGTTTATATCGAAACTGTTCAAAGCAGAAGCGGAGAAATATGGAATAAAACTGATCTTCGGCAAGCCGTACCCCTCCCACAAGGAAGATGAAAGATAGAAAGTTACCATAAGATAATGTATAGAGAACTCATCTCTCTAAACTTATTCAAGTCTGTCTCTAAATTCAGAAGAAAATTATAGACATATGACAAGAGATACAATAGTTGGAGGAAACAAGAAATATTAGGATGGAATACATCTAATTCTGTTTACAATAACCCCAAGTATTTTAATAAACATACCTGATATGTTAGACAGAGAAAGCGAACAAAAATTATGGCATCAGAATAGATATAAATTGTGACACTATACAAATAAATATAGAATAAATTATGGAAAAAATGATTA
>JAMCYJ010000004.1 GCA_023474155.1 Candidatus Martarchaeota archaeon
TTATATTATCTTTTTATCATTGATCCTTTCTTTTTCGGGTATTATCGCATTGTCTGTTATTTTTATCTTAACAGGGCATACGTCTGTGCAGCATTTTGTGACATTGCAAAGCCTTATGCCATTCCTGTCGAGAAATTGCCTTCTGTCAAGAGAGTCCAACGGGTTCATATCCAGGGATGCCGCCTTTACCACATGCATAGGCCCAATGTACGCTGACTTATGCACACGAAGCACATGGCAGGAATCAAGGCATAAGAAACATTCTATGCATTTCTTGAATTCCTGGGCCCGCGTGACATCGTACTCGTGCAGAACAATGTCTTTTGTCGCAGCGATGCCTTTCTTTTTTTGAGTGAATTTTTCATCAATTTTGAAATTAGACATTGACTTTTTAATACGCCATGTGTCCGCAGGATCAACGACAAGATCCTTAACATTCGGAAAGACCTTCATCGGCGCTACCTCTATGTCTCCGTCGATTGAATCGAGCCTTGTCTTGCACATAAGCCTTGGCATGCCGTTTATCTCGGCGCCGCAGGATCCGCACCTTCCTGCCTTGCAGTTCCACCTTGCGCTTATGCTTGAATCAAAATGCTCAAGCACATAGATGACTGCATCTAGCACGACCATGCCATGCTCTGCAGGCACAGTGTATTCTATTAATCTGCCCTGCTTTGAGCTAAAAAGTTTTATTTTCCTTTCCATGCAATCATTTTACATAATTACTATAATTTCATAATTTCCTGCATTATTTTGCGCCTCGAGCATACTTCTCTTTCTTGACAAATGACAGGCGTTTCGGAATTTGTTTCAGCTTTGAAGCATATAGCGCAAGTCTGCCGTTTTTCTTTTTGCATATTATCCATTTGAGCCATTTTCTGTCTTTTTTCGGAAAGTCGCTCCTGAAATGCGCGCCCCTGCTCTCTTTTCTTTCGATGGCGCTGCGTATTATGCACTCGGCGACAATTAGCTGGTTTTCCAGCTCCATCCTTGCAAGAAGGCCTCTATTATATTTGGTCGTGCCTGGAATTTTTACAGTGTTTATTTTTATCTTTACATCCTCAAGTATTTTCATTGCATTGCGAAGGCCCTTGGCGTTTCTCACTATTTCAACATTTTCATTCATTGCCTGCCTTAGGGTGTCTGAGAGCTCATAAATCCTGAACTTGCCATCGGCGTGCGCGGCCGCCTTTCCGCCAACAGCGAGATAGCTGTTGATTCTTTTAATCTCGTTCCGCAGCTGCGCCATTATGATTTCTTTGTTTTCTGCTTTTGACTGCAACGCGTATCTGGCGCCCCAAATTCCCGCCCATCTGCCAAAAACAAGTATGTCCGCAAGCGAGTTCCCGCCGAGCCTGTTTGCGCCGTGAAGACCGCCTGTAACTTCCCCTGCTGCATAAAGCCCTTTCACATTCGTGGCGCATGTTTCTGCATCTACTTTTACCCCTCCCATATGATAATGCACAGTTGGAGCGACTTCCATTTTCTGCCTTGTAATATCGATGTCTGCGAAATCTTTGAACTGGTCGTACATAGCCGGCAGCTTCTTTTTTATGAATGCCGCGCCCTTGTGCGCGATATCAAGGTAAACCCCACCGTGCTCGGTCCCGTTCCCTTTAAGTATCTCGTTGTATATCGCTCTCGCTACAACATCTCTTGCATCCAGCTCCATCCTATTCGGGGAATACCTTTTCATAAACCTTTCGCCCTTATTATTCAAAAGTATGCCCCCCTCCCCCCTTACGCCCTCGGTCACAAGAAGGCCTTTAACGCTTTCAGGGTAGACCATGCCTGTGGGATGGAACTGTACCATCTCCATATTGACAAGGGCGCAGCCTGCGTCGTAAGCGAGCGCGAGGCCGTCGCCTGTGGACTCCAGGGAATTTGATGTTGTCTTGTAAAGCCTGCCGCACCCCCCGCTTGCGAGGATTACTGCCTTGCACGAGATGGCAATGAAGTTTCCTGTAATGTATTCGAGCCCGACCGCCCCGACGACTTTGCCGGCGCTCACCACGAGTTTTGTTATGACTGTCTCGTCCAGCACCTGTATCCTCCTATGCAATACCTGGTCTTCAAGAACCCTGATGATTTCAAGCCCTGTCCTGTCGCCTATATGGCAAAGGCGTTTATATGTATGGCCGCCGAATGCCCTTTGCATGATTTTTCCGCTCGGCGTCCTGTCGAATAGCGCCCCGTACTGCTCAAGTTCGTAAACCCTGTCGGGCGCTTCTTTAACAAGAATTTCAATCATTTTCCAGTCCCCTAAATATGCGCCTTCGGCAAATGTATCAGAGAAGTGCGCCTTCCAGTCGTCATCAGCATCGACATCTGCAATAGAGGCTGCGATTCCGCCTTCCGCCATGACAGTGTGAGCCTTGCCAAGAAGAGATTTTGAAACAACGGCCACGCCTGCGCCTGCATCATGCGCCTCGATCGCGGCGCGCAAGCCCGCCCCTCCGGCGCCGATGACGAGTATATCTGTCTTTAATTCTCTAAATCCTGCGTTCTGCATTCCAATCCCTCAATTTTCATACGCTATTATACCCTGTCCTTTTTTCTGTCCTGTACTTCATTCCTCAACTTCAAATGTAATTCTGATTTTGATTTAAGCGAAAACCCTGCGAAATCTTCAGCAACATATATTTCTCCCCTGAAGTGTATTTTCGCCTCGTCAATAAGTTCATTATTATCGGAAATCCAATTATCATTAATGTGCGTCAAAAAAAGCACGCTCGCGTCTACTTCTCTGGCAAACAATGCTGCATCCTTTGCAGTGCTGTGGCCCGTATCCTCTACAATGCCTTTTTCAGATTCAGTGGACATAGAATCGTGTATTACATAATCTGCCTTGATTGGTATTGTGCATTTTCGTGTATCCCCTGTGTAAAATAATTTAGCGCCATCAAACTCAATTAGATAACCATAATCCTCAACATTATGATTCATCTCATATGCTGAAATAATTTTGCCACCAATACACTTATTTTTTATAAGCCCTTCATGCAATTCTATACTTATTTTTTCTGAAAAATAACTTAGTATTTTAGATATGTTTGTATGCTCTTCCAGAATTTTAAAAAATCCTGGTGGAGAAAATATATTTATAGTTTTTAATTCGGTGCTATTGAGGGCAATAAGAGAAAGCAATGCGGCGACATCAGCTATATGATCTTTGTGCAGATGAGTTATCAGCATAGAATCCACTCTGTTGATTAGATTGAGGCTCGCCAATTTGTCAACGCATTCATCGCCGCAATCCATGAGCAGCCCGTCAAAAAATATCGATGCTTCCCCTCTTCGTTTAGTACCGTTCGGGCATCCGGTACCAAGAAATACTAATTCATACATACATAATTATAATTCAGCAGTTTATTTTAAGTTTGCCTTTATTTTGTTGCAGCGGGCAGAATATGACATATTATTTGCGCCTGCACTAATACGACCGTCATTCCTTATTCTGATCAGAATTTACAAACTCTGCCAAGAATACTGTCGCATAGCTCGACTTTGGCAGCGAAAACCTGAATTCCGCAAAATCCGCGCCGCCTGCTTCATCAGTTTCTGCATTAAAGCTGAAATTGTAAAACGGCGAAAATAAAGTTCTGTATGCTCCCTTACAATTCAATTCGGGCATTTTCTTTGTCCTGAACATTTCCTGCTCGAGCCCCAGTTCACTAATAATTTCTTTTTCAGTATCGTTCAGATTAGAATTATAGCCGACAAGGCTGGCCACTGCGAATACCTTGCTATTTACTTGGCTTGGGTTAATGCTATTGCTCGAGACTAAGTTCGTTAAATCAGGAAATCCTAATGAATCAGCATTGCAGAAAAATCTACTTTCCTTTATTCTATCTTGGTCCTTAACATAAACCTCAAGCTCTTTGTTGAATATGAATGAGTCAATAGAATGCATGAAAAGAAGCGAAAGTGATCTTGGCAGTTTTCTTAGGGCGCCTGCATAGTCATTCGGAAGCCTTGAAAGATGGTGCAGCACGAGCCTTTCATATTTGAGATATTTTGGAAAATAGCCCAATGCCGAGTCGAAGTCGCGTTCGTTTAACAGCCTCGTGCGCGCTTCAACAGCCTCCTTATTCAATTCGTTTTGCGTATCAGTCAAGAATCTCATTGCAGCGGCTTCAAAGTCCCCCTTTAGTATATCGATGCCTATGAAATAATTGTTGCTCCTATTGCCGAATCTCTGCTCTCCGAAATAATTTGGAAAAACCCCTTTGAGATTCTCGAGGCTTTCCTTTATGCTGCTGTTTATCTTTGCGTTCCTGATCCTGGCGCCGAACTTATTCCCAAGCAGGTCGCCGAGCTCTATTTTCCTATTTACTCGCCACGCCCCGTTTATTTGTATATCCTTTATCTGCAATTCAAGAAGCTTTTCTGGGTCTGCTTCAAACATTGTGCATAGCTGAGTAGATATTGACGCCCTGTCCTTTGTGCCTGCAAAACCAGCAGACTTAAAGCTTCTGCCGAATTTCCTTGCAATTGCAGTAAGAGCCTGAATTGTATTCCAATTTTTTTTCTGCATTATAAAAAGCGCAAAACTATGGCTTTTTGCATTTTTGCCGCCTCCGCTGTCAGATTCTATAAATGGCGGTTCATTAAAACGCCTATCTCTCTCAAGCACTGTGCCATTGTTTGTTATTTCTTCCACTATAAAATCCTCTGCGGAGAATTTTATTGCGCCTCTGACAGGCTTAGAAATATGATTGTTTAATAACAGCATAGACCCAATTTAATATTAATATTGATTTGAAGCGGCTTTGAGCATTTTTATAGAATTGATGAAATTTTTTTACTCCTTTTATCTGCTATCAAAAGCCATTCCTATTGCAAGCAGATACAACAAAGTACTCAATAAATTTCATATTTTTATTCATCGGCACCATTTCTTAATTGATTTTGGTATGCTAATATAACTGTCCTGCGCCTCACTGGATCTGGCTCATGATGGCAGTACCTACTTCCTTGCCCAAAATGGCCTGAACGCGCTCCTGGCCAGCTGCCTTCAGATCATTGACTGTCCTGATCCCTTCCCTGTAAAGCATGCGCGCCCTGACCCTTCCTATTCCCTTAAGGCGCACGAGGTCCAGCAACTCGTACTTTATCCCGTACTTGAGTCTGATCCTCAGGTTCAGGAACTTGTTCTGCGGCCTGCGCAGTATTTTAAACATCTCGGCTATCGCATACGCTATCCAGTCTGCATTCGAAAGCTTGGAGTAAAGAAAACCCGGCGTGATGCCGTACTTCTCTATTATTTCATTTTCCTTAACCTCCATTATCCAGTCGCCGAGCATCATAGAAGTGGTAAAGGCGTTAACAGACGTCATCTCTCCCGTCCTGTTGCTCTCATAAAAAGCAGAGCCTATGTTCATGTACATTGGAAAGAAGAAGTTGCTCTCTTCTATTGGCCTGTTGTACGGCCTTAGTTCCTGGGTATTTGAAAGAAGGTAAAGGAGCATAAGGTCCTGGTTAATTTCCGCAGAGCTCTCGCCTGCATTTATGCTGTCTATGTCCTTTACGGCATCGAGAATCCATTTGGCTGAAAGCGGATCGATATAAAGCTCGCTTATCCTTTTGCCGAGCCTTGTGGCAATGAATCTCTCATTGCTTGTGCTGCTTCCCCTCTCTTCTATGAAACCCCATTCATGCAATTCTGTTATTATTGAGGATATTACCTGCTTAATCCTATCTTTGTCAGAATACTGGAATCCGTAAAAAGTGCCTGCTATAAATTTCTCGATTTCAGGCTGCGTGTTCAGATAGTCCTGGCTTATGAAGGAAAGAATGTGCGCTCTGAGCAAGGGCGCTATAGCGAGCTTGGAATCTATCGCGCTTGGAGAAGCGGTTATATATTTTTCAAATACTTTCTTTAGGTCTTTTTTAGCATTAATAGCGACAAGGCCAAGGCCTTCTGTATCATATTTCGGCCGGCCTGCCCTTCCAAGAAGCTGGAGCACCTCGTTGGTATCAAGCATCTCGGATGCGTATGCATTGAATCTGTATATGTTCTTAATGAGCACTGTATGGGCAGGCAGATTTACGCCCATGCCGAGCGTGGTTGTTGAGCATATCACTTTTATTAGATTTTCCCTGAACGCATTTTCAACCAGCGCCCGCTGGTGCGGAAGCAGACCGCTATGGTGAAATGCGACTCCGTTCCCTACAAGGCGGGACAGCTTTGAGCATTGCTCGGTGGGAATTTCAAGAACATTCAGCACTTTTTCAGAAATCTCCTTGAGCTTTGCCTTTTCGTGCGGCTTCAGCTTTCGGCCGACAAAGTTAGCGAGTTTGACAGCCTCATTTTCAGTATTCCTTTTAGTTGAATAAAAAATCAGCACCTGCTGGCTGCCCTGCATGTGGTCGTCGATAAGGTCAAGCACGCTGTCGGAATGCCTTGCGCCTATCGCCTTTCCATTCGAATCTGTGCTAAAATATATTTTTGAATCAAGCAGCGCGCCCTTTTGCAGCTTTGTCGGCCTGTAATCGCTTTCTATCACATCTGCATTGAGCCACGCCCCGAGTTCCTTTGCATTTCCTATTGTTGCGCTTAACCCGGCAATCTGCATTCCATTAGCCTTAAGCTTTGTTATGAGAAGTTCGAGCGTAGCGCCGCGGGATAGGTCGTCGAGCATGTGTATCTCGTCGAACACGATGCATCCTATTTTTTCAATCCAATCCGCGTTATGCCTTATCAAACTGTCAAATTTTTCCGTTGAAACGAATATCATGTCAAAGTTAGAGAGCCAGGAATCATTCGCATCAAGGTCGCCTATGGAAACAGCAGAAGTGAAATAAGGATAGTTGGCCTTGAAATCATTGTACTTTTCCATGACGAGAGCCTTCAGCGGCGCGATGTAGACCGCTTTCTTATACCTGTTTATTATGCTGTTAATGCAAAGAATCTCTGCGACTAAGGTTTTTCCACTTGCAGTGGGCGCGGAGACGAGAATGTTTTGCTCAGGGATCCCATTTTTAAATACAAGCTCCTGCAGTGGATTTAGCTCGTTAAAGCCCTGCGCAGCTAAGGATTCTATGACATGGGCAGGAAGCTCTTTATTTAATTCTGATATTGATTTCATTAGATCGCTTTTCATGTTCTGTTTTCCTTGCTTGGTTGTTTGAATTTTACTGCGTTTTCTTGTTCGGGATTTCCAGCTCAGGTTTGTTAAATTTTATTTATTTTTTATTTTTAAAATTGATATTAACGCAATTTTGTTTTTTCGATTGTAAATCCTTTGAAATCCCCAAGTATAAACGGATAAATCCTTTTCTCGATCCAGTGTTTATCATAATGAAGTTCGATGTTGAATACCGCAATTCCGTGCTTTGTCTGGATATTTATCCTATTTAAGAATGCCTCGATGCTTTTTCTGCTTCCGATCGCAAGGACCTCGACGCTGCCGTCATATACATTTCTTGCCATGCCTGACAAGGAGTATTTCTCTGCGATAGAGGCGACAAATGACCTGTATCCGACGCCCTGTATTGCACCATGCACGACGAAAAACGCAACAGCGTCACTGCTGTTCATTCACTCCCATAAAACATCTATACCCGGCTTATCTATGAATGCTCTTGGAGCTCTTGGGGAATCGGACTCTGCTTCCATCTCTATAGACACTTCTGCATTAAACCTTGAGGAAAGGAACTTTGCTGCTCCCGAAAAAACATCAAATATGCTTTTTGAGCTTATATCGGGCACAGATCTCAGCGCATTTATTTTGTTTGCAAACTGCGACAGGAACTTGGCAGCCTTTTCTTTCGGCACGCCTTTATTGCCTGCAAGCACTTCCGACATATTTTTGGTTTTGGCAAGGGCGTTGAAATACCTTGTTTTCCAGTCGTCTGCTATTATTATTTTTATTCTGCCTAATTTTTTGTTGTTATTTGAGGGTATCCGCGCAGAAAGCTCGATCGCCTTGCTTATGTCCGGAATCGCCGCTGCAAGCACATTTTCAATATACTCTATCTCTGGGCTGACCATGGAATCGTCTGGCGCCGGCCACTTTGCCTTTGCGATTAAGTTTGTTTTGCCGATCCTGCTCCAAAGCTCCTCCGACGCATGGGGCATTACTGGCGACAGCATTATCAAAAAGCTTTCAACCACATCGCGCAGGACAAGCTGGTTCGACCCACCCCTTTCGAAGTACCACCTCAGATCATTGATTGTGCCGTAGAATATCTCATTGTATGCGTCCCTGAACAGCATAGAGTCTAGGCATTCCGTAGAAGCCTTTATCTTTGAATTGAGCCTTGAGTAAAGCCAGAAGTCCATGTGGCCCAATTGGCCAGACCCGAATGAATTTATATTTTCAACTATGCTGCTTATGTATTCCACCTTTGCTTTTATGCCTTCTATGGCCTTCGGCGAGAAGTCGTTGTCGGAGTCTAAGTTTGCAGTTGCGATCTCGAGAAACCTTATCGGATCCGCGCCGAACATTTCAATGCCTTTTATAAGCGGAATTATGTTTCCAAGGCTTTTGCTCATCTTCTGCCCTTCATAAAATACAAGGCCGTTGACCACTATCTGCTTAACCCAAAACTTCTTCTCGAAAAGCGCGATATGGTTGAATATATACATTGTCAGGTGGCTCGGGATAAGGTCGCCGCCGGAATGCCTTGATGTCATTCCCCCGTACCAGTATTCAAAGGATTCCCTACACTTCCTTAAAACATCCTCACTAATGCCCGTCTGAATCGAAACTGACTGCTCGTTTCCGCTGCCCTGCAGCACGAAGTCAAAGAACTCCTGCTTCAACTGCTCTGGCTGCACGCCTGCGGCGCGCAGTATGTCCAAAAATGTATAGAAAACCATATATATAGTGGAGTCCGATAGGGATTCTATTATGTGGTCCTTGCTAAAAGGGAATCTTGTCCCAAGACCCTGCGCCCTTTCGGTCGCCCTCAGGTTTATCCATTCCACTGCTGCTTCGAACGAGGCTTTTACCAGAGGGGGAAATATTCTTATATTGCTGAAATCCTCCCTTACTTTCGCCTTCCATTCCTCGTTTCCATAGTTGATAAACCACTGGTTCTGGATCAGCTTAAGTATTATCCTCGATCCGCACCTGCAGACTACCTCGTCGTTGTTCACGATGATGAACATCTCGAATGCATCGCTTGCATTGATTAGATCCTGCTTTATCGCATCCCTTGCGAACGGCTCTTTCTCTCCTTTGTACTTGCCCACAAGCATTGTCCCGAAATGGGACTCTTCCTTGTACGCGAGCTTCGTAGCTTCCTCGATAATCTCGTCAGTGAAATCAGGGGCCTTTTTTTCCGACAGCACAATGTTCAGGTATCTGAGCGCCGGGATCTCGTCTTTCGCCGTGCCCTCATGCGCTTTACCTGTAAGCCTGTCGAGGTTCGCCTGCTGCGCGGGATCTATGCTTATAAGCTTTTCATAAGCAAAATTCTCCTTTGCAATTCCCTCTTTCTTAAGCTTCTCGAGCGCGACATAATCAAACGGCGCATGAGACGGCACTGACATCACGACGCCTGTGCCAACATCCGGCTTTACAAAAAATCCATCATATACAGGAACTTCTTTGTTGTTTATCGGGTTTATTGCCTTCTTGCCAAGCAGCTCGGATGGGGAAACCGCGGTTTCTATCGACATGTCAAGCTGATTTGAAAGGATCTCTGCGCTCTTCCTTGCCATGTAATACCTCTCATTGCCGATTCTCGCAGTCACATATTCCTCGTTTTTGTTTATGAACAGATTTGTGACTCCGTAAAGAGTCTCTGGCCTGAAGGTCGCGCATATAAAAAACGCGTCTTCATTGCTGGCCTTGAACTTTATGCCTGTTATCTTCTCTATCTCAGGCTGCACATCGTGTAGCGTATCGTGCTGGCCGACTGCGTTATTTTCATTTGGGCACCATCCAAGCGGATGCGATCCCTGAATCAGCAGGCCTAGCTCCTTGAGCTTCTGAAACTGCCACTCGACAAGCTTGCTGAACAAAGGATCTATGGAATTGAACTTTCGCGTCCAGTCTATAGAATAGCCCGCGGCTTTCATTCCCTTTTCTGTCACCTTCATGAAATATTCGGCTATGTAATACGGGTCGTGCATCCTTGCGATCTCGTCGTCAGGTATGTCAAACATCTTCAAGGTCTCAATTAAATCTGCATCCTTTTGCTGGATCCTTTTTGCGATTGCTATTATTGGCGTTCCTGTCACATGGAAGCCCATTGGAAATAGTACATTAAAGCCCTTAAGCCTCATATATCTTGCATAGACATCAGTAGTTCCGTATGTCCTCAGATGGCCAAGCGTTTGCGGCATGTTCACGTACGGAAACGCGGCAGTAATAAGAATGCTTTTGCTGCCGTTGATGTTGGGATTAAAAACTTTGCTTTCCGCCCATTTTTTTTGCCACTTTGCTTCTATCCCCTTGTAGTCCATGAAAGCGCCTGAAAATTCAATTTAACTTAATTACTAAGAATCTATTTATAGTTTTATATTATTTAAACAAATCTGAGCTGGAAATCCCGAACGTTTTAGCAGGGGGATTAGACCGCAGCAATATTTTGATTT
>JAMCYJ010000012.1 GCA_023474155.1 Candidatus Martarchaeota archaeon
TTTTATCCAATTTCCCCAATAAGAAATCAGTTTTACATCTACTTTTCATAGACGCGCTTTTTGAATGCGCGCCGGCGGAAGGCCAATTTTGTCGGAGGATAACATTTGTAAACTCTTACGATTTGCACAAAAGGTTTTTAAACCTTTCGCAGCATTAATATTATATAAATAATAAGTAATGCGAAAGCTGCATTTATTATTTACATTTATATTTAACAAAAAATATAAAAATGCAAACCAAGATATTGGTGCAAAAAATGCAGGCAAATAAGCTATACCGAATGATGTGGAAACACATGTCTTGTTTTATAGGTAGCTTAGGCGTCGCATTAGCAATCTCAGCAAATACAGCAAATAGAACACCAATATACGTTCATTTGGTTGCATAAAAATACTAAAAAATTTTAACTTTTCAGTTTTTTAGGTGTTTTATGTGAACCAAATGATAACTATAGTAGACGATAGGAAAATAATGCTGAGCAAACGCGAGCAGCTTATTATCCTGGAGATAGGGTATGATGAAATAACGAGCGCAAGCAGTTTTGTCGACTACATCTCCAACATGTACGGCGTCTCGAAAAGCTCTGTCTGGTACAGCCTAAACAATCTGAAGGAAAAAGAAATTGTTGATTTCGCGACAAAGGACCACCCGGGGCACACATTGGTGCTTACAAAATCAGGCGTCTCTGAACTCGGCCGCATTAAAATGCACGGGCCTGAAATCATCAGATTCTTCGAGGCGCGGGACGAAGAGGCGAGGAAATATCTCAAATCGTCGGAAGTCGGCCTTGCCAGAGACACGATAAGCATTAATATTTCAATATAAGTAAGAAGCTGAGGGGTTTTAGGCGCGCTGAGGGGCGGGTTGCTAGATTCCGATAAACAGCCATGCTTTGGCTGTTTATTTTTCTTTTGTTTTTGTTTCAATTAAAAGCAATGCATAAATTAAATTTTATTTAGGGGCGCAATTCTAAAAAAATATTAGAAACATCTCCAAAAGATTTAAATATGGTGAAAACAATAATATTTGTAGTTGGGGTTTAAAATGGTGGAAAAGAGAAGGATAAAGAGAGAGAGGAACATAGAATACATCAGTGCAGGCCAAAGCAATTTCATAAACGCGGCTGAATTCGAGAAGTACCTTGGAGAGCTCGGAATTCCAGTAAAAACAGACGACGCGGAAAGGGCGAAGTTCGTCCTGAACGAAATACTCAGCACAAAGGCAAGGGAGTATATACAGAGGGCGAAGAAAATCGCGGACGAAGGGGATATGGAATTCGGGGCAGGGTCGGTGGCAATGGCAGCTGTATGCCCCAAGCAGGAAAAGGAAGTGGCAGAAGCATAAAGCATAAGAAATAAGAGAGAAGGAATACAAGATAAGGAAAAAGAAGGGAAGGGGGCATTGGGTTGTTGATGCCTTTTTCCTTTTTATTTTTTTATAATAGGCCGCCGAATACGCGCAGCAATTTTCATGCGCCTTGACCAGAGAAACGGGGTGCAATGTCTGAATTTATTATAACTGCCCGCGCAATCCTCTAAATGGAATGGCCAAGAAGGCCTTGGCAACTACTTTGAACCTAAATCAGTTTTTTGACCTCCAGCATCCTCATATTCGTGCTCGAGACCTCCATTCTGATTTCATACGTTATCTCCGATAGCTCCGCGTCCAGGAATTTCTCGCTTGTTTTCCTGAATTTCACTAAATCCTGCACGTGGTCGGTCAAAGCCCTCTTGAATTTGAGGTCGTTGATCCGCCCGTCCGCATCCTCGCCTGTACAGAGTCTGTATTTTTGGTTCATTTCATCCACCAAGGAATCTATGGCCGCATAGAGCTTTCGCCCTACTGATTTGCCATTTTCCATTTAGTCACCCAGAGATTACCTGCATATTTGCAGACAGACTTGCTTATATTGCGCCAGTCAAACGCACTTTCTTTATTTTATTAAAGGGCTAAACTATTTATAGTTTACTAATTATTTGTTTAGTTTAATAAATAAATTTATATTAAAGGTAAGATATTTATATTTTACTATATATAATATAAATTGCCAAACCTTGGTTCCCAGAAATTGCCTGCAGAAATGCAGGCATTTGCTATTTCTAAAAAAAATTTTATTCCTGACAAAAGGCGTAAATATGTTAAAGGGGTAAAGTAAAGTATATAGGCATTTTGCCTGAATGGGGATAATATGGATTTGGAGGAATTGAATGGTGTGATGTGGAGATACAAGAACGAGGGAAAGGACAAGATAGCAAAAAATCTTGAGAATCTTATAGAATTCGTAAGAAGGCAGGGAGAAAAAGGGGCAGAAAACAAAAATGAAGGAAGCAACACTGGCGGAAAGCAGTGAACTATTTAAATGGCGATAAAATGGCTGGAATCAAAACAAAACACGACGAGGGTCAGAAAGAAGCCCATGGCAATAATATAGAATACTTGAAAGAGACAGGAATGCGCGTTGGAACTTATGTCGGTGCGCAAATAAGCGAAACAGGATATATGAAGGCATCGCATAACTACAGCTTCTACATTCCGATGTGGTTCAGGGATTCATGCTTCACAAGCATGGCTCTTGCAGAGGCCAGTGATTTTTACAGGAATGAGGCTTTTCAGCGAAAGTCGGCGCTCCTGCTCAACTTCATGTGGAAGTCGTCTGAAAACTTTCTCAACAACATCAAAAGGGGCATAGAGATTCCGTTAGAAAAGCCTAATTTTTTTGATATTATAAATCATTTTCCTGCAAGAATAGGAGAAGACGGATGGTACAGGGGGCGAAGGGGGATGGAATCAGACAATCCGTTTTTGACAAGCATGGAGCATTCCAACTGGCTGAGGCAGTATGATTCCGTGCCTCTGCTCATAGGCGCAACAGCAGAGTATATTGAAAAATTTGGAGTAAAGGATATTGACGCCAGCCTGTCCGGCATAAAAGACGCATTGCCTGCGATGATAGACTACATGGTAAAAATATACAAGACGCCGTGCTCGAACCTGTGGGAGATGGACACGGACAAAATCCATTCATACGATGTGGCTGCGATATATTACGGCATGAACAGCGCCATGAGAATTGTAAAATATATCAAGGAAAATTTGAAAAACGAGCTTGTGGAGGACTATGAGGAAATAAGAAAAATAAAATCCAAAAATTACAGGAATCTGAAAAGCGAGGACAGGGATAAAATAAAAAGATTCGCTGGAAAAGACGCTCTCTGCGATGACGAAGCAGTAAATTCCATAGACCTGCAGGGCATGGGCAGAAAGCTTGAAGACATAGACAAATTCCTGAACGACTACTTTATAAGGGACGGCATAATGTACAAATCAAAGAACGTGTTCAAGCCTGACAAGAGCGGGTTCGAATCAGAGCCTATAAAAGATGTGGACTCCGGGCAGACATTCATATTCACGAAGTTCAAACCGCCGTGCGCAACTCAGGCAGTGCAGGAAAATACAATGAAAAAGATAGAGAAAGACCTGTTTTCCGGAAACGAGCTGCCGATAAGATTCAAGGATGATTCGTATTTTCTCGGGGGAAGGTGGCCTTTGCTCGGGCTTGAAGCCGCGAATTGGTATCTGGAAAATGGAAAAAAAGACATGGCGGAGAAAATCATTGACTATATAACAGACAAGTACCTTGCAAACAGCAATGCGATACCCGAGCAGGAAATAATAAACCCTGCCAGTAGCCATGACCCTGCTGATTACCTCTCAAAAAACAACAACAGCCCTATTAGCGACCTTGCATGGTCTGAGTCCTCGTATTTATGCTCGGTCGTCAAATACGCGCAAGCAGCATCAGAGGGCATAAAAGGAATAAAAAGGGAGGCAGTATAAAATAGTATGAAATAGGCCGCTATGCCTTCTGCCTCGCCTTTACGAGATCGATGTCTTTTCTGAGCGCGGCGGGCACCTTGACTTTGAGGTTTCCCTGCTGTTTTTCAGAATCAGTATCAACAAACCCGATCCTGCCTGCCCTTGCTTGCTGCGAGGAAATTGCAGAGCCGATTCCATTCTCGAAAACCCTTGTAAGCTCAATGGCGTCAATCTTGAACTCGATGTCATTTCTCAGGGACTTTTTCCTCGAAAGGTCCAGGGCAACTGAATTGCATATGCTGCTGATGTCAGATCCTGAGCAGGACTTGGATTTTTTTGCGAGATCCTGCAGGAACGCGCCGTAGTCCGGTATGAGTCTGTCTATTGCGTGGTCCTTTATGTATTTGTCGAATATTTCCCTCCTGCCGTTTTCATCGGGAAGAGGCACTTCTATCTTGTGCAGCCTTCCCGGCCTCAGCAGCGCAGGGTCTATAAGCTCGGGCATGTTCGTCGCGCCGATGACGATCACGTCCTTGAAATCATTGATCCCGTCGAGAATCGAAAGCAGCTCGTTCACCACGCTGTTATAGAGCTTTGCGTTTGGGCCGTCGTCCCTTTTCGATCCTAGCGAATCGAACTCGTCTATGAATATTATCGACGGCGCGTTCTTCTTCGCCATATCGAAGTACTTCTTTATGTTCTCTAGGTCCTCGCCGTGCCACTTGCGCTCTATGTCGCCTGCTGTAAAGGAGTAAAAGTTGAACCCTATCTGCTTGCTTAATATTTTTGCTATCGTTGTCTTGCCTGTGCCTGGCGGGCCGTGGAGCAGGAATCCCCTTTTGGGCTGGGCATTGAACTCCTCGTAGTTCGCCCTGTTCAGGATAGGATCGAGCACGCTCTGTTTTATCTCCTGCACAATGCCGTCAAGCCCGCGCAGGTCAGCCCAGGAATTCGCCGCGGCTGCCGCCGCGTCGTCGACCTTGGCAAATGTGAAATCGGCGAGGTTTATGCGCGTCCTTCCTTCTAAAATTGCCTTTCTGTAAGCTATCTTTACAATCTTTACTAGTTCCCCGCCGCTGCAGCCTTCTGTCCTTGCCACGACCTTGGCCGGAAGCCCTCCTGCGCAGTCTATATGCTCAAGCGTTTTCTCGAGTATCTTGATCCTTGATTCCTTGCCAGGAATCGGAAGCTTTATCCAGTCTTCAAATAGGTTGGTAAGGAAAACAGGCGCTATGAGCGCCTTGTTTTTTGTTGTCGCAATAAGGATATTGTTCAATTCCGGCTTCAGAAACTTCTGCAGGTAAGCTATAGCCAAACGTAAAAGTAATTAGACTGGAAGACTTAATAATGCTTCTATTGGAATTAGCGATGCGACGCTTTTCACTGTTTCGGGTTTTAGACGCCGCACAAACCAACTCAACTTCATTGCAAGCTGTTTTCTATTTATAAATTCCCTGTTGTTCAGAAACTTCTGACGGTCATGACACCATATAAGTTCCTGTGGATTCAAATTTGGGGAATATAGAGGCATCCATTTAACCTTGAATTTCGGATGCAATGAAAGCCACAGTTTCACTAATTCTGACTTATGAACTGGACCATTATCAAGATAAATCCATATTTCTCGTTTGTTTCGGTACACCTTCGCAACTTTTTCAAGAAATCTTATCATTGAAGGAGCTTTTGCAATCTTTGTGGCCAACTGTATCCGCTTACCGCTCAGAGGGTTTGTAGCACCAAATACGTTTAATCTCTCCTTATGGGACTGTCTTGTCTTCACAATCAATCTGTCACCGAATGTCCATCCATAACCTTTATGGGGAGAGGTGGATGCCGACATTTCATCTTGGAACAAAAGCGCAATATCGTCGGTAATCTTTTGAAAATCTTTTAGGAATTGTTGCGCAAATACTATCTGCTTTTCCAGATCTGCCTCCTTATATTCGATTTGAGCCTTAATGTAATGACCTCCCATTTTTATCAAGATGTTTCTTATTGCATCTTCAGAAATAGTCTTTCCTTTAGTAATATAATATTTACGTAGTTCTGCGCAATCCCAAAAACTGGTATTTATTCCATGTGCCTGTGGGTTATTTTCATCTATCAAATGTTTCAATTCCTTCTTTTCTTCTTCGGTAAACGCAGATGGCCTTCCAGATTTGGGTTCATCAGAAAGATTTCTTTCCTCTTTCCATTTTTTTATCCAGTTATAAATCGAAGATTCGTCTACGCAGAATATCTTAGCCACCAATGAGACCTCAAAACCCTCACTTATTGCATGAAGTGCAAGATACCTTCCGTATTCTTTAGCATTTTTACATTCCTTTGCAAGTTTTTGAAGAAGAGGTCGATCTTCCTCCAACATAAACTGTTCGCCATATTAGAATGGGATAGAAAGAAATTTGTTACTTTTGTTTTAAAAACAATAGCGGAGGGCTATATTATGGAATTTCCCTGCGCCTCGCTGCCCGCTGCTTCTGGAAAATAGGACTGTATCAGCTCAAAATTATCAAATACAAAAACAGAGTTTGTAAAATACTCCGGATTCCTGTCGGGCGCCGCGACCTCTGCAAAAAATTCAACAATTTGAGTAGTGTCGTCGTTCAGAAGCTCTGCGACATCCACAACCTGGTTATCGCTTGCATTTTTTATCTGCACGCCTCCCTCTGTCTTTTGAAACCTTGCCTTTATGTAATTAACCAGCGTTGTCTTGCCTGTGCCGGGCGCGCCCTCGACAAGAATGGCGTTCGGCAACAGCTCCGTCTTGTACTGCGTGGTCTTCACATTGTTTATGTCTATCGACTTCTTCATGTTTATGTAAGTCGCAACCTTCTGGACCTGCGCCTCCGCGCCGATAAGCTTGTAATAAGTCTTGCCATCGTCGTTCTCCATCTATACACCATTCTTGATCTGTTTTCATAGACCGCCTAAACACCAACCGTTTTAATCTATGCAGTAGTATAATGCAATGCAAAATTATTTAAACGCTCTATGTAGAAACGCACGGCTTGGACAGGCGCACTGCGCAGCCTACTGCTCTTTTGCCGCCAGGAAATAGAGAATAAATATAAGCACGATCAAAGCGTCGAGCGCAATGCAGTACTCGCATATCTTGCCGAGCAGGTGCATAGACACCGCTGAGTATGCCACTGCAATCAGCCCAAGGCCGCTCCATGCAAGTTTTATATCTCTGTTCTTGCGCACGAAAAGCAGCGCGAGCTGCGCAATGAACCATGCCAGACCGTAAATTGCAAGGGGTATTCCGAAGACGACAGAATACTGGCTTGTTATCACGAGCGCGCAGTTGACTATGCCTGTCGATGAGCATACAAGAGCCTGGGGCGCGTAGTGCACGTATGTCAGATACGCCGAGTCTGCAATTCCGAGAAGCACGAGCGCAAAAAGGATTTTCCTATAAGCATTGGCTTTCATTTTTATCAGATATTGTTTGGCGTAAAAAGTATATATAGATTTGCTCTCTGCCATCTGTAACATACCCCGCGTTAATGCCCCTGCCTGCCTTTTCAAAAATACCTGATATTAAACCGAAATCCTTTTGTATTTTGTCTATTAAATATATACTGCTAAAGGTAGTGTTGTATTTGTTTTCATTTAATCAATAAAAATAAGCAACCCGCTTTAAGGGTTTTATGAATAAAAAAGATTTATATAATCAAAGTGGCGAGGTTAAATTGGTCATGGTGTTTGTTTGCCTGAGTCTAACAAAATAAAGATAAAGTTAGCAGGTAATATTGTTAGAGGGCATACAGTTAATATTGGGGAACTTGGAAAGTTCTTGTCTAACTTTCAAGACTTAATAGAAAGTTTTATATTCATACAGCAACCTAATGCAAAATCAGCCAAAAACATAAAACGCATATCTAAAATTTATCTAAAAGAAATTACTGAGGGAAGCGCAGTTCTAAATCTTGAAAGCGGGCAGGATAACTTACAGGGTAAAAATCCAGTAATGAGTGCTTATAACGAGGCCGTTTCGACAGTTAAAATAATAAATAATAATCCGATAGAAGCACGTGCAAATCTTAATAATCAATTCATTTTACCCAATCTAAGATTAAAGACCGAGATTAAACTTGATAACTTATTTACTAACAAATACGAAATTGGTCTTTGGTTTGACGGGGGGTTTATCAAGCCTAAAAGTTCTATGAGACAGCATATTTCAAACTGGATTAGTATTGATTCTGAGATAGGAACACCGCAAATAAATGGTGTTCTAACTGGCATCGAAACCCATGAACCTCACTATTTCACAATTATGACAATCGCAGGTCAAAAAATTAAATGTTTTTATGAAAAGTCGATTGAGGATAAACTAATAGACAACTATTTAAAAAAGCCTATTACGATTAAAGGAATTTTTGTAGGCATGTGGCCTTATTCCCAAGTATCCGCAGTAGGTAAATTCAAATTTAAAAATCCTTTAAAATTAGATATAACTTTTGAGGATGATGTATGGTGTTTGAAACTTGATTCTTTGAATTGCTCCGGCTGCGGATATAATTATAACGAAGCATTAAAAAACTTAGAGATTTCGATAAAGGAAAAAATAAAGGCATACTTTGAGAAGTTTAAGGAAAGTGAATTAACTGAGAAGGCGAAAATTCTAAGGAAGAATATAGCCGAAATTAGCGTTAGTGATTAATTGAAACTATTAAAAACACAGGACATAGTTAAGGCTCTCACCAAAAAAGGCTTTACAATAGAGAGAGGACATAAACATGTACATTTCTTTTTGATTATAGATGGAAAGCAGACAGGCATAAGCACAATGTTATCTCATGGCGGAGGGGAACCAAGGCAACAATTGCTACATCAGATCAAGAATCAAATATGCTTTAATGATACCTGTGATTTTGAGAGATATATTGATTGTGATATGAGCTTTGATGAATACAAGGTATATCTCACGAGAATTGGTAAAATTTAGGTTTGACTGCGATTTATCAAACTCATCCGCTTATTTAAATAAATAAAAAGCTAAAAATAAGAACTGCCTGTAATTTAAGAAATGTGAACTAATGCTGTTTCCAAACCTATATAACGTGCCGACTCACCTTGGCTTCGCAGTCGCAATTTTCGCCTCCCTGATCCTCGGCATCATCCACGGCATCACCCCAGACGAGCACACCTGGCCGATAACATTTTCGTATGCAATCGGAATGCGCTCGAGAAAAAAAGGGGCTACCGCGGGGCTTGTATTCTCCCTCGGCTTTGTGCTGCAGCGCTCGCTTATGTCAGAGGTCGCGTATTTTGCCCTTGCAGGCATTTTCATGACCTCCTTGGTGTTCGGGCTCACTTATGTCGCCGTCGGATTCGGCATGTTCCTGGCAGGGCTTTACCTGATGAGCAGCATGAAGTACTTCCACTGGCACTGGCTTGAGGAGAAACTCGGCTCGCTCATACGTCTCCACGGCAGCAGCAGGCTGAAGAAGATCGAAAACAGGGAGCTTGCGCATACAGTAAATCCTGTAGAATGCATTGAATGCCAAAAGCCGATACCTACGAAGCTCGCATTTGTGCACGGGCTTATCGCGGGATTCGGGTTCGGCGCGTTTGCACTGATATTGTATACAATAATATCGCCGGGCATGCCGAATGCCTATGTGGGATGGGTCCCGGGATTCATGTTCGGCATAGGGACGATGATTATGCAGGTGGCAATAGGGCTGGGCGCGGGAAGCCTTTTGAAGAAAATAAAGGGCGTAGGGGAAAAGGGCATGCAGTTCATCGCGCACAACATGACAAAGGACATACTCTACTACGGGGGCATTGTTTTTGTCGCTGCGGGGATTGCCGTGCTGCTGTTCCCGCCAATCCTCAACTTCGGGATACAGACAGGGATAAAAATCCACAACTTAGGCAACCTGGGCATAGGATTTTTCCTTGTCTTATTTACCGTTGGAGCGATAGGAATCCTGTCTTTTATCAAGTCTATGAATGCGCTCAAAAAAGCAGGTAAAAAAACCAAGCTGATGAAAAGCGCAGCGGGGAAAATCTGAGAATCAAAAGATTTTGGTTTGTTGGATTGTTGAAAGATGCGATCAAGTTCAGGGGCATCTGATTTTGCAGGCGCCAATGTAAAGTATAATATATTTTCCCCTCTTATAAAGTATTTATTAGACAACGCAGTTTAAATGATCAGATGGAAATTTCCCAAAATGGAAT
>JAMCYJ010000021.1:0-4230 GCA_023474155.1 Candidatus Martarchaeota archaeon
AAGCTCGTGCTCAGCCGCAGCATCGAAGCGCCTTATGGATGCAATTTCACGACTCTCCATAAGTCCGGCTTCGCCCTAACGTAGTTTCCGAAATCTCCGTCTAACAGGCAGTATATGAAAATTAAGACTCTGGGACAAAAGTCATCCGTAGCCAATTCTAAATAAGTTATGAAGTATTGCCATACAATTTATTGCTGTATTGATTCTATCATCTCTTTTCTGCCATATCTTCCATCCTGTCATCCTTTTATCCACAGACCAACCACTTTCAGAGCTCTCTCTTTTATAGTACTCTATAAGGTAAGATATTGGGTCTTTCATCATCCTTCTGAATATATCCCTCCATTTAGGCGGACCATTTATTGTTGTGTTGCTTTTCGGAATTATATACAATACTGTTTCATTGTCAAAATACTTCAAAGTTGACTGGTAACTATAGTATCTGTCAAGTCTTGCGCTATTGACCTTTATTTTTGTGGCATTTTCTACTTTTCTAAGCATCTTGATCGCATTTTCAAATGCTTCTTTTTCAGATTTAATACCTGAGCCCCATGCTACATAAAGTTTTGTCTTTATGTCAATTAGATTGAAAAAATACACAAACTTTCTGTAACCTTCTTTGTCCACATGTGTCCTGTAATGTTTTGTAACTGTTAGAGTATATCCTGTTCCGTCGCCGCTTATGTCAATAATTTTATTACATTTCTGTTTTATCGTTAAAATAAACATATTATGCAATGCAATCTGGACTATTTCGTCTGAATATAATCTTTCTATCGTTTTGTAACTTACATCCATTCCACTAAAAACACCAAATAATGAAAGCAATCCTGCCATTGGTCGGTTGTGCTTTTCAAATATGGATTTTAAGATAAGTGTAACAACTTTTTGTTGAAGAGATAATTTTTGGGGTCTGCCGAATCCTACTTTATTTATTTTTATTGTTGCTATTGCTGCCTTCGCAAGATTGTTGAGTTCCTTCCCGACATACTGTACTCTATTTGCATATTCTTTTTCGTATATTTTCCAATCTACTTTGTTTTTCTGGGGGTTTTCGCTATAAAGTTTCATCAATACCTTAAATTCTTTGAAAAACCTTTGGAATTTTAGGATCCTGACATTTATATTTCTTTCATTTTATCACCACTCTAATAAGTTTTTTTGCACATGATTCACCCGTATCTCAATACATATGCAATAATACATGAATAAATGTGTATTGCTACTTTTTTTATCCCAATAAATCTGTTCTTCGCAAGGTAAAATACTTCTTTTAGCCTTGAAAATATTCTTTCAATTGACCATCTTTTTCTGTAATCTTTGTCCTCTGGTTTTTGTGATTTGTAATGGCCTCTGCCATTACCTGCAATTAGAGGTTTTACATTGTCATAATGCAGTTCTTGATATATGTCTGTTGCATCAAATGCTGCATCTGCAAGGAATTTTGGATTATAGTTAATGTGAACATGAAATGAATCCTTTGCAATTCCATAAAGTCTATGAAAGAATGTTTTATCATGTTTATTTGCAGATGCAATTTCCACTGCAATTGGCATCTCTGTTTCTACATCTGCGATTGCATGCAATTTATATCCGAACACAAATGATTTTTTAGTTGATTTTGATGCAATCTGTTCCTTCCTCGATGGTGTCCTGTGTCCTAATCTCGCATCTTTGTCATATTTTGAATATGCAGAAATATCTGTACTGTCTTGCGCAATGAGATGTATGTGTTTTCCCTTCATTCTATTTTGCATAAGCCACTCAAATACTTCTTGAAAAATTCTTGGGTCAGCTCTTTTACGCACTTTTGAAAAGACAGACGGATTAGGTCTTTTGCTATAGCCCAGTGCCTTACCCACTTCATCTTCTCCGAGAAAATCTGCAAGTTTTTCATCTGTAAGATTTCTGTCCTGCTTTATTACCAATGCAGCTATATGCTTTGCAAACTTCTTTGTATGTCCATATTTCTGCACAACAACGCGTGCAATTGCATAAACCTCTATTATTTTATATTTTGCTTCATATAATACTTTCATAGTATTACCTCTGGCAAGGTAAATCTATGTGCTAATAACACATAGGCCTCTTGTTAGAGGCCTACTTTATATTCATCCACCGACGATAAAAAAGAGAGAGAGAAACTTCAAATATATTATAAAAGCAAAAATATTTAATTTGTCAGGATCCTAAGATTAAAGGATTTCCAGAAAATCCGGATCCTCTATGTATGCCTTAATTGCATTGCCGAACTTGACGGCGTCCGCGCCGTCCACTGCCCTATGGTCAAAGGTTATTGAGATTGGCAGGACCTTCCTTATCTCGACCTTGCCATCGACGGCGACTGGCATGTCTTTGATAAAATGAACTGCAAGAATCGCCACATCAGGCGGATTTATCATTGCGACTGAAAGAAATCCCCCTCCAAGACTTCCTATGCTTGTTATCGTGAACGTATTTCCCTTCATCTCCTGCATTGTTATAGTATTATCATTTAGTTTGTTGTGGAGCCCTTGGATTTCCTGCGCAAGCTGCTTTATCGATTTTTTATCGCAGTCTTTTAATACGATCACTTTCAATCCGTCGCTTGCCTCTGCTGCTATGCCTATGTTATAATACTTCTTTATAATCATTTCCTGCGCAGCGGCGTCATAGCTTGCATTGAATCTGGGATTTTCAATTAATGCCTCGACAGCAGCCTTTATTATAAACGGAAGAAACGTCAGCTTTGCATTGAACTGGGTTAGAAACCTGCTCTTTTCCCTGCTTACAATATCGTATAAGGCTGTCGCGTCTATCAAATCCATATGCACGGCCCTTGGTATTTTCCATGACTCTTCCATATTCCTTGCAATTGCCTTTCTCGTCTGCGTCAAAGGAATGCGTTCGATCTGCTCAACAGTTTCTGCTTGCTTTGCATTAGGAGCAGGAGGCATTAGTTTTTCTGTTGCAGCTGCCTGCGCGGCCGGTTGGCTTATGGAAGCCGCAAAACTTCTTACATCGGATTCTGACACCCTGCTGTTTTGGCCAGTGCCCAGCACTTTTAAGATATCTACATTCATATCCCTTGCAAGCTTCCTGACAAAAGGAGTTGCAATAACCTGAATCTGCTGGTTAGCCATTACTGCTTTTTGCTCTGCGCTTTGCTGCGCTGCGGACTTGGCCTGTATTTCAGCAGCTTGCGCAGGGGGCATTGGGATATTGGAGTTTGCATTTGATTGCGTAGCTTCCAATTCCTCTTTCGATCCGACATACGCTAATAATTCGTTAATGCGCACGTCTGCATTTTCCTTTGCTGCAATCTTTATAATTCCTGAAGTAGGGGATGGTACATTAACTACCGCCTTATCCGTCTCTATCTGCGCCAGAGGCTGATCTTCCTTTACTTCAGAGCCGTCAGCAGCAAGCCATTTTATTAAATGTCCTTCTGTAATTCCTTCGCCGATATCAACAAACTTTACCTCTTTCATAAACAGCACTTGTTATTCTATCTAAATTTTGCAGATAAGATATGGCCTGCAGGCATTTATTTCCTCAGCAGCTTTATTACTATATATTTGCCGCTGTTAGCGACTGCAATTACTTCGCCGTTTAATTTTTTTGCGCTACTATCTTCCCGCATTTCAATTATATTGCCTTCTTTAAAAAAGTCATTGCTTTGATTTTTGCTTTGGAGGGTTTGCCTTTTAGTTATATAAACGGGTTTTTCCATAACATATGTTCCGTCAATTATTATTTCCTCTTTTTTTATTATTTTATTCATCTAATCCTCTGATTTATTTTTCAATTTCTTTTTTGATTTTTTGATTTCCTTTTTAGCTTTTTATTTTATTAATAAAATTCTTGGCTTTTTAATATTTTGCATTATTTGCATTTTGCGGGATATTTTGCGTTTTGCCTATGGGGTCGCCGAGATTTGAACTCGGATAACCAGCTCCCTAAGCTGGTAGTCTGCCAGGTTAGCGTACGACCCCTTATGTTATTTATTATTATAAATTATCCTTATTTTATACTTTGCTATGATTCTCTTTCCTGTTGCTGCTAAAGCAAGCGCGCATATGTTTAGACATGGTTGCGTTTTTGCGTTTTAGTTGCTTTGCCTGGTACTTGATTTGATTGCTTGATTATTTCTTGATTGCCTGCTTTGCTCCGGATTATGGATTATGCCTTGACTATTTTTTCTATCGCGGCTGAAATCCTTTTCTGGTTAGGCACATAGAACTTTTCATA
>JAMCYJ010000021.1:4891-9909 GCA_023474155.1 Candidatus Martarchaeota archaeon
TCAGGAACAGGATGCATGCCTGCAAGCGCCATGCCGACTGACATGCCGATGATGCCATCCTCTGCCAATGGAGTGTCAAAGACCTGGTTTGGATGCTTGTCAAGCAGGCCATCGGTCACCCTGAAGACGCCACCGTCTTTGCCGACGTCCTCGCCTAACACCACAACGCCTGGATCCTCCTGCATCCCCAGGTCAAGCGCATTGTTTATCGCATTCAACATATTCATTAACATTCAATCAACTCTAATCAACAAAAAAATTATTAGATTCCAATTCAGCCTCCTGCTGTTCCAGGACATCAGGCATAAAACTGTATACATGCTCGAACATTGATTTGGGATCAGGCTTGAACGCCTCTGCCTTGGCAATCGCCTGGTCTATAATTGCGCTGAACTCCTGCTCTGCCTGCGCCTGCTTTGCATCGTCCCATGCATCCCTTGCCCTCAAGTACTTGTTAAGTCTTATAAACGGCTCCTTCGCCTTCCACGCATCCTCCTCTGCCTTCTCCCTATACTTGCTCGGGTCGTCAGAGGTTGTATGCATCCCTAGCCTGTATGTCACTGCTTCTACTATCACAGGAACATTCCCGCGCGCTGACTCCAATGCATCCTTGACTGCCTTGTAAACGCCTATCACATCGTTCCCATCGACCTGGATGCACTTGATTCCTGCCGCGATTCCCTTCTGCGCTAGAGTCTGCGCAGCAGACTGGTACGACCTAGGTACGGATATTGCCCATTGATTATTCTCTATTATGACCACTAATGGAATCTTAAAAACTCCTGCAAAATTCAGGCCTTCATAAAAATTGCCTTCTGATGTTCCCCCGTCTCCTACATATGTAACAACTGCTGACCCGGTTGCTTTATACTTCTGCGCGAATGCGATTCCTACTGCATGCGGAATCTGAGTTGAAACAGGAACTATCCATGGGAAGGCTTTGATTTCCTTTGGCACTATCATTCCTTCCTCATAGCCTTTTGCATAAATAAAAAACGTTTCGAGCGGAAGCCCTTTGTTAAAGAAAACCGCATGCTGCCTGAAATTAGGGACGAAAAAATCCTTGTCTGACATTGCCATTGCACTGCCTATCTGTACTGCTTCCTCTCCGTACAGCGGCGCATATGTTGCGATTCTGCCCTGCCTCTGAAGATTTACTGCCTTTGCATCAACCATTCTGGCAAAAAGCATTTGCTTGTACATCTCGACTATTTTCTCGTCGGTGATTTCTTTCGGAATCAATTCCAAATCAACACTGCCCTGCTCATCAAGCACTTGGATATAATCAACAGAACCTTCAAATGCCTTTTTTATCATATGCCGTCATCCTCATAAATAAAACAAACGCAGCAAATATTAAAAACGCCGAATGCTGAATTAACAATCGAAAATAAAATATTTAATACGAGCGCATAAATTGCATCAGTTCAAAAATCCTAAAGCCGCAAATGAAGTATTTTAGGCATTCTGTTTTTTGAATGCGCGCCTGCTGCTTGGCGCTGAAAAATGAAAATTTAGAACCTGTCTGAAAAGCGTTTTACTTTTATTTTCATTTTTTATTTCTTTTTGCCTTTTTGAGTTCTGGAACCGTAAACCTGTTCCAAAACAGCTTATAAAGGCCTAATCTGTCGGGCAGATCCCGCAGATATGGGATATACGGCAGGAACATTAACGCCAAAAATATTATCAAGGCCGCAAGCCCGTTTTGCAAATCGCCCCACCATGATATGCCTCCAGTGGCAAGCTCCATGAAATTGTACGGAAACAGCCAGTATCCGCTTACCTTTTCAATAGAATAAGTGCCTACTTTTAACATGCCCCACTGGGAAGTCCTAAGGCCGTAAGCACGGGCGTATTTTTGGAGTATCCTTGTATCGCTTAGGAATCTTATTGTAAAAGTATAATTAAGGCCGCTGCTTGATTCGGACTGCAGCACGGGCTCGTAAACGCCTTCCTCTGCCATCTTCGTAAGGCTCGCAGAGACTACAACTAGAGGATTACTTGAATTTAATGCATTTGCAATGGAATTATTGGCTTCAAAATAATTGAATGCCTCGCTTATCGTCTTATTCTGCATTGTGGCGTTTTCAGCAAGAACAATATTTTCCTTGTTTGCAACGTTTGCCAAATCAACGTATTTGGCATAAGGGATTGTCACATATACAGACCTTGTGCTAAAGGTGTAGGGATCGATAGAATCAAAGTATGTTGCGGTCGGGGATGAAAAATTGAATTCGTTTAGAAATGTTGTGGCCACGACATTAGGGTATGCCTGGGCAGCGGCCTGTATCGTCAATGGGGGTATATATGGCACCCTGAACAGAACTGCGAAAATAAGTATTATAATTAAAATATATGCCATTCTGAAATACATTTTTTTATGGTCCGCAGGCACCGTGTTGAAAGGTATATCCTTTCTATAAGGTGTGCTTAGCCCTTTCTGCTTGACGATAAGATAATGCGCAAGCAGCAGTATTACGAGCATGAGCGGTATGATCGCTATATGCCAGCCAAATACCGCGCCTGCATTCAGAGGGTTTACCCAGTAGCCGAGCCCGAGGCCGTTCCAAAGGTCTGCTCCTGCCTTTGCATTCCATTGGGATATGAAATTTCCGTTCACCCCGACTCCAAATGCGAATTCAAGCAGTACAAGAAGCAGAACAACAGAGCCGAGCAGCCACACAATCCTTTTTTTCTTGTATGCTGACGTAGAAAGATTGACAAAAAGATGGACAAATATCAATGTCACAAATGCTTCCGCAGCCCACAAATGCACGCCCTGCACAAAATTGCCTGCCGATGTGAGGTTCCACCAGTACGGCCCGAATACAAGCATTATGATTCCGGTTATCGCAAGAATGGCGAAAATTTCAAGCAGATATATTCCTATCGTAAAAAAGAAGTTGTTTCCATAGGAGGGGACAGTTTTTATATAAAAGAATTCAACAAGCGATTTAATGTCCGATGCTATTGAATGATCATTGCCTTGCGCTTTGGTTTTATCGGCGCCTGCGCGGGCTGCATCGCGAACAGATAGGGATTTGTTTGCTTTTTTGGATTCCTGCAAAATCTCACTCTATTATTCTCTGAATTGCTACAAATATTAATACTCAGAATGCTTTAAAACCTATTTATAAATAGTGATTTCTGATTCCCTGTCGCCGCGGGCTTCTTGCGGTGCGGCGCATGATCTTATTTTAGCATTTACTTTTTATCTTTTATTCTTGATGTCCATGCCAAAAGAGAATCTATAAGTTCTTTTATTTTTTGCAGTGTTTCAGGATCTGTTATTTTTCCGTTTTCCATTTTTTTACCTATAAAGGGGATCATTACTTCGGGCTTGTTTATCGGATGCATGTTAAGGAAAACAAGGATCTGCCTCAGATGGTATTGGGCGCGCGAACCGCCGTGGATGCCTATTGACGAGCTTATTATTGCCGCCGGCTTGTCATCAAATGAATTGTCCCCATACGGTCTGGATGCCCAGTCGATGGCGTTTTTTATGAAGCCTGGCACTGAATAATTGTATTCAGGAGTAACTATTATAACGGCGTCAGAATCCTTTATTTTTGCTTTGAATTCCTTTACTTCTTTAGGCGGATTCTGCTCAAGGTCCTGATTGAACATCGGAATCCCGCTAAGATCAAATGTTTCGAGTTCTGCATTTTGGGGGAGCTGGGGCCTAAGCTCGTTTAATAATACATTGGAAAAAGAATCCTTTCTGAAGCTCCCTCCAAAAGCCAAAATTTTTATTTTGCCATCCATGCTAATCCTGTTGTTGTTTTGTTTCTTTTTTTATCAGTTTATTGTTTTTTATCAGATAATACGTTAAATTTATTAATGGATTTGCGGGATATACGCTATGCGCGCTTCGTGGGGATACGGCAGTGTACTTTGTTTGACACCAAACATTACTGCTTTTGCTTCCTATTCGATTTGTATACCTCGTCTATAATTATTTTCTGCCGCTTGCTCCATTCTTTATTGCTTTTTCGCATTATCCATTTTGCGCGAAAAATTACAAATTTTAAATTGTCCTCAAAATTCCTCTTTTTTTCCAAGGCGATTTCCTTGAGAAGTTTATTATTTTTATTATTATTGTTATTATTGCCTTTCATATTTCATCCCTAAATATTTTCTTTACAAGACTTGTTTTTATCTGCAGTTGGTCTAAAAATCTCTTAAGTTCCTTTTTGTTTATTTTGTCTTTGAATATGATATACAAATGCGCAGCGTCCTCATAATCCTTTTCGCTGCCGAGCTTCAGTTTATACGCAAGCTGCAGCTCAATCGGCCCGATCATGACTTTATATCTGTCTTTTAATATCACCGCAATTGCGTTATTTAAAGAATATAGGCTTAACTCGTTCTGCGGAAATTTTATTTCAAAGTTCGGATCAATAGTGCCTCTCTCAGCAAATCGTATAGAGGACTTTTCATTTAGAATCGCATACGCATCTTTATCGCTTTCTGCGTTTATGCAATAATACCTGCCTGATTTTATTATTTTGTTGTAAAATTTAGAGAAATCCGCGTATGAGGTTTTTTTAACAAAGATATCGATATCCTCAGTATTTCTGCCTCTGCCAAACAAGATCGCAACATAACCGCTTACTATTACGTAGTCAGCTTCAATATTAGAAATAAAATCTATTACAAGCCTATCAAGTATAGTGAGTTCTTTATCAGGATATAATATTTTTCCTCTGCGGTAAGTATACTCCATCCAATCATATAATTACTATATCTAAAATAGGGATAATAGATATTTTCAAATGGGCCTGGTGAGATTTGAACTCACGACCCCCGGCTTATAAGACCGGTGCTCTAACCAGGCTAAGCTACAAGCCCATTTTTATTTATTCCGCCTATTTTATTTATTTTCCGCATCTTTCCGCGCCGCGGGCTTCTGACAGCAATATTGCGCAGGCAAAAAATAAAAATATAGGGATAAAATATAAATACCCATTTTCTCGATAATACTACTTACTATGCTGAAACTTTTTCTAAAAGTTTCT
>JAMCYJ010000047.1 GCA_023474155.1 Candidatus Martarchaeota archaeon
ATTCCTTGTCCTTGCAATGCTTATCGCGATACTCCTTATTTTCATTTCGCAGAAATCGCCTGTGAACTACCTGCTGAACCAATGCTTCCTTACATCGCAGGTAACCTGCCTTCAGGACATAATCACTGCAAATTCGACAAACATCCTCTTTGCAGCAAAGCTTAACAATTATCTCGGGTATTCCTCATTGACGTATCTGCAGTTCGGGTCGAATTCGATAAACGTGACGCTAACAGGAATCGGCAAAAACGGGACTAACACGTTCTACGGCGACTGCTACCCCATGAACACGCTCGTGCCTTATGCAGGGCAGACATTCTGCATCGTGAAGATCCCGAAGCAGCTCGTGCCGAGGCAGGGGCAGAAGATTTCAGCAACATACCAGATTTCATACAATATATGCACAAGCGGAGAAAAGTGCGTATCGTCCCATTCATATTCTCAGTCAGGTTACACATACCTGAGCTTTGGAGGCGATTTCGCAGAGTTCGTAGCGCTCAGCGCAGGAATGCCTACTCCTCAGAATCCTATAATAGGTATAGGCCAGTCAGTAACACTGCATGAAGACGCATATGGAGGAATTACTCCATATACATTCGCATGGTTTTCAGGGCAGTCATCAAACTGCACAAAGGATTCGCCTTATGCAGGCAATGTCAGCCAGATAACAGTTTCTCCATCATCGTCAACATATTACTGCTACAGTGTTTCTGACAACTATAACCAGCATGCGATTTCTCCTGCTGATTTCGTTCAGGTTGTGCCTCCGCCTGCGCCATTGCCAAACGAGGTATTTACATACGGCACGCAGCATACGCTTACAGCGACAGCGCAGCTTAGCTCTGATACTATTGAAATTCTCATAAACAACAAAGTAGTTGCATCAGGAACAGGTACTGCGTCGTACACGATATGCAGCACGATGACGTTGCAGACATGCCTTGCGAATGCGACGTATTCTGTAAAGGCCTACGAAGTGCAGACAGACGAGTATTCGTCAGCGTCGACGCTTACGATACAGAAGGCTGCGCCGCAGCTC
The DNA here is from genome assembly GCA_023474155.1 of Candidatus Martarchaeota archaeon. Taxonomy (GTDB): domain Archaea; phylum Micrarchaeota; class Micrarchaeia; order Micrarchaeales; family Micrarchaeaceae; genus JAJZMY01. The sequence continues at coordinate 1,040 of JAMCYJ010000047.1, forward strand.
AGCCTTACCGCTCCGAGCAACTTCCAATACACGGGAAGCGGCGGGACGATCAACTATGCAATAAGCACTCTCGGAAATCAGGCTCTTGCAACGCTTTACGTGAACGGCGGGGATGTAGGGTCGACATATACGTCGGCATCATACACAACGTCGGCCACGGTAGGGACATATAACATCAATCTGCAGACAAACGGAAACCAGAACTATACAGCGGCGAGCAAGAGCGCGGGTTTTACGATTTCGCCATCATTCTTATTTTCAGGGACGATTTATTTTAATAGTACTTATTCTTCATCATGGGTCATGGTCCCGCCTCCAAGCAGCATATGGACTTCCCCTTTTATAGGATGCATTTCTTGTTCTTCTGGCTATTACGCGCCTCCAACAGGAGGGCCTTATTCAGCGCCACCAATTTATTATAATCCGTTGAGTGGTATATCTGGTTCTGCATCCGGCTTTAATTATGTTTCAGGTTCCGGCACCGCCCTGAATTTTTACTATACATATTCAAATTGCACAACGGACTATTGGGGATACTCCTCTTGTACTAATTATGCAAATAGTGCAGGAAATATAAATCTAGGCAATGTTTATACATCCGGTTCAGCAGCTAATTTTAGTTCAGTTTCAGGTTCCGGCACCACCTTGAATTTTGGTACTGACGTTATCAATCTAATAGGAGCTTTTGCATCAGGTTCAGTATCTGGCGGGCCATTTAGTTCAGTTTCAGGCTCCGGCACCGCCCTGAATTTTTATGGAAGCTACATCTGCACTAGTTGGGGGTATGTTTATAACCCCTATCAGGAGTGGGGAGGATTTTATACATATGAGTGCAACGGTGGTTATTATCCTTTTGCTGGTACTATAAATCTAAGTCCAGGCCCTACATTTGAAGGCGGATTCGTACCAAATCCTTTGTATCTGCTTACCCAAACGATAGACCTTAAAGGTTCTGGTAAGAGTATAAACGAAGTGCAGAATAATTACGGGTATAATTTCCAAGATAATCTGTTCATGGGCTATGGCAATTCATCGTCGACAATCGCATCGATAACTTATCATCGTTCATCTAATTACTTTTCAGGCGGAATGACCTTTTATTTTTCTGACCCATATGCTTGGAATTGGTGCAACTGGGAAAATTTAGACCAGGCTTCCGGCGATTATATAGGACCCCCTCAATATGTCCAACTCACTACTTCAGGGGATACCATATATGGCACTGCATCAGGACAAGATTTTCATGTATACTGGCATGGCAATTACGGCGGGCATTCAAGCAGCTGCTCGCAAATCCAATGGTCTGTAGGGCAGATAACCTATAATCCTAGTTCAAAGACTTTTTCAGGACAAATCCAAATAGAGGAAAACCAAAATTATTATATTTATTTAGTAGGTTCTGGAAATAACATATATGCTGTAGCAAACGGAAAATACATAGGCGCCGTCATCGTAAATTAATAAAAATAGGAAGGAGTATATGAAATTAATCTATGGCATTTTAGGATTAGCAATTATTGCAATTATTGGCGTTATTCTTTATAATATTTATGGATTTAGAGCATCCGGCCAAATAACCAGCCTTAAACCTGCCGCCGCATCTAACGCATCCCCCATCAATTCATTTCCATTGCAGTTAAATGGCTTTAATAAGACTGCTGCGGAATCAGTTCCGAATACAGGATTAGGCAATGTTTCTTTGCAGATTTACAAAAATCTAACAACAAATTCCACAATTAAAATAAAACAGTATATTAATCAGAATGCCGCAACTGCTAATAATATTTACGCTAAATTGTCATCAAATATTTCTGCTATTTTTTCCGCGAACAATATAGAGTTTAAACGAATCCCAAATTTACCCTCAAATTTTAATGGTGCATTTGAAATTTATAATAGCCATTACGTGTATTATTTAGTTGCATTTAATAATGCCACTGCATGTACTTTAAATTATACCTCGACTAAAAATATCTCTATAGCGTTTTTAGAAAGCCTAACAGCAGTTTGTTTGTATCTTAAATAAATAGCCAAAATAAGGATGATCTAATATGAAATTAATTAAAATAATTAAAACCCAATTAAATGCAATGTTCTCTCCAAATAACATATCTAGTAAAGCCATGAGTATGAAGCAGGCATGGGTATATTTTTATATTTTAGCTGCGCTTTCGATTCCTTTTTATATGGCAATGAATTTTATTACACATTCTGTGTTTATTTATTCTTTTACTAAAATATTATTTGTAAATATTCTTGGCATTCAAAATGCGCCTTTTTTTGCGTATATGGCCGTGTCTCCATTTATTTTTGTTGGCTTTTTATTTCCAATAAGCATAATCATTAACTCTATTTTCTTTCATGGCTTCGGGAAATTCGTTTTTAAGACCTTTAATAAAGGGTATAATGCAACACTGACCGCCGCAGTATATGCAGGCGCGACAGGCGCGACTTTAAGGTGGATTTTAATCCCATTCTTATTGCTTTCATTTAATACCCTTTATTTGGTAATAGTGGGGTATTCTGTTGAAATACTTGCAATAATCGTGCTTTTCTTTGCTCTTGCTTCCTTGCATGGCGTTAAAAAAAGGAAGGCATTCGCAGTTGCGGCTGGAATCGCAGTGATAATCATAGCAGTTGTTGTATTTTTAGTAACAGTTTTACACTGTCCATCCCATCCTGGAATCTGCTATATTGTAGGCGCGTTTTATTAATTTATAGTGTATTATTTTATATAATTCTGTATTATGCAAGGTGATAAAATGTTTATTATTGATGAAGTCATAAAACAATTGAAAATTGCATTTTTCCAAAAAGATTCAATTCAGTTAATGGATAGCAAGGAATCGGTTATATTTTTTTTGAAAATAGCCGTCTTCATAATACCTATTTATATCATACTTAATTTTGTTTTTCATTCCTATTCAACAATCCCACTAAATATTTTAAATACCTTTTTAACTTTTAATTCTAAACTTCAGGTATCAAATATATTTATACCTGAAATAATAAGCCCATTTCTTCTTGTTTTGCTTTTCTATCCTCTAACAATAATTGTTAACTTTATTTATTTTACATTTTTTGGAACATATATTTTCAAAGTATTTAATCACGGATACAGTGCATTGCTGAGCGCAGCAGTTTATGCTGCTGCAAATGCCGTCCTATTAAGGTGGCTTGCGCTGCCTTTTGAGCATTTTAATAGCCTATCGGCCCCGATTATCTTAGTAATTACCGGCTTAATTTGGCCGATAGCAGTATTTTTTTATGCTTTAGTCAATCTTGAAAATTTAAGTCAGTCTTCAAGAAGGCTGGCATTAACTGTTGTAATGTGCGCCTTGTTATTCCTCTTATATTTCTTATTAACCTTGATAATAGGAAATCATCCTATAATACAATACTTTATTCAATATTTTTAGAGGCCAGGTACAGATTTATTAATGTTTATATTAGATAGCATGTTTATAATTAGCGCCTTAAAAAAGCAATTAGCAATAACCTTCAGCTTAAAAATACCTAAAAAACATATGAGTTTTACTCATTCCATTATTTATTATTTGCAACTTGCCATAATATTTATTCCGATATATATTTTGGTAAGCTTTGCTGCAAATCAGTTGGCTATTCCCGTACCCCCTGCGTTTTTAAATATTTTCGGGCTTAACGCTACTTCTTATTTTAATCTTTCAAAAGTATTAATTTCATTTTTATTTGTGCTTGTTTTCTTTCCTCTGAGTGCTATTGTTAATACACTTTATTTCCATTTTTTTGGAAAATTTGTATTTAAAGCATTTAAAAGCAATATTAAAGCAACATCGACAGCAGCAGTATACGCAGCTTCAAATGCAATTGTATTAAGATGGATAATGCCATTTTTATTAAGTCCCCGCACAATATCAATATACAACAAACTTGATCTTATCATCTTGGGCTGGTCAACAATTGTATTTGCAGTTTCATTGATTAAGTTGCATAAAATAAAATCATTTGTGGATATTATTTCTTTAATTGCGCTTATCATGGCGCTATATGCCATTTACCTATTTCTGAATTCCTTGACAACTTCTGCCGTCATTCATTTTCTTCTTTTATGGTTTTAAATAATTCTGTGCATTTAATGAATTTAAAACAAAAATTTACATTTGTTAATGATTTGTTATACCTTCCGCCCCTTGTAATAATATTGCCCGCGCTTATTTTAGGTTTTATTTTATCTAAGTATTATAATCTCATTGCTATTGCTTCAATACTGTTATCATTAATAATAGTAGACATTTGCGCAAATTTACTCAATAACTACAAAGATTGGGAAATTGATAAATTAAATAAAAAAAGGGAGATGCTGCATAAAATATTAAAAAAGAAACAGGTTTTGCATTACTTTCTCATCTTATTTTTTATATTAATTGCATTTTTAATTATGCTTGCTACTTTTTTCCTAGCTCAAATAAATATTTATTTTATTATAATGGTATTTATTACATTTTTTTTAATTATCGCGTATTCCTCTTTTCTAAAATTAAAGGATAAATACATTTTGAATTATGTAACTTTAGGGCTGTCTTACGGCGTAGTCCCTTTTTTGATAGGCTTCTTCTTTGGAACGAATAACCTATTAAAATTGATTCCTTTTATCCCCCTATTGATTTTTATTTTTTTGACCGATTTCAGTTATAGCATCTCAAAAGATTATCCTGATATAAAAGGCGACAGACATTTCAAAAAAAATACCTTGCCTGCATCACTTAAGAATTTAAGAGCCTTTAACATTCAATTTATAATGATCGGCATTGCATATGCCTTTTTGCTATTTGGCGTTATTTTACGCATATTCAATAGTTTTTATCTGCTTTTATTTGCCTCATTTATAATTCAGATTTTAATTCTTAATAAGACGATTAAATCCTATAATGTAAAAAATAGCAGAAAAATGCATTTTTATACCCAGCTTAATGAATCTATAATACGATTAATTATTTTGTTTATCATATTCTTATAATTAAATTTGAATAAGAACTTTTGATAAAATATATCTTCCTATTTGTTAATAAAACTTGCAGAGCGTTGCGCTATAGAAAAATTGCCTATTTATTGCTGGTATTATGGCTAAATTAAAATTGATTTACAGATTACCTATTATTTTAGGATTTATTGCTATAGTTAGTATACTAATAAATGGGGTTTTCTTCTTTATTTTCATGATTTTGTCCATGACCTTATTTGTTTTTATCTGGAGGCCATCCTATAAACTTTTTGTCTTATCCGCAATTATTGGATCATTGCTTGAAATAATAAATTTAAAAACAGACGGGTTTCTTGTTGGTTTATACCGATATAATGTGCATCCCCTTATTTTTGGTGCTATCCCAGTTCAACTAATTATCTGGTGGGCAATTATTGTATACCTCTCATATACTACTGTTTCGACATTTTTTAAAAATAAGATAATAAATTTATTCTTAGTGCCCTTATTAGCAAGTATGTTAGAATTAGTTAATGAGCCTGTTTCAGCAGATTTGCATATTATTACATGGCTAGTAAAAGGCACTGTTATATCTTGGTATGGTATTCCATGGACTGATTTTGTAGGCGTGTATGTCGGCGTATTTATAATAATGGCGTTATTCTATTTATTGACTAGAAAAGAAAAAGTCAAGCCCGTAAATAAAATAATGAAAAATTATCCCTTATTATATCTGTCATATACTTTTTTTTATTTTATTCTTTTTATAAATTCAAGTATAAAATCGCCTGTAGAATATGGGTTTATTATAATTTTATTAGTTGTTATAGCTTTGTTTTTTGCTTCTAAATATAGTGATGAAATTAAGCAATTTTTAATATCCTATAAAGAAGATGATTGACAATAAATAAAATGGAGTGAAACTTATGGCTGCAAATAATAATGTGAATGCAGTGTTCTATGAAAGCAGGCAGCACTGCTGCAAGAATAATGAGGCTATGAACGCATATCGTAGTTTTGAAGATGGAATCAACCACGGAAAAAAAGGGCTGACGTCAGGCAGCGCAATCAAACGCTGGGTCGCTGTGGCTTCTTTTTTGATATTTTTGCTACCGCCCGCAGCCGCAGCCAGCGCTGCGCCCTCTGCTTATGCTATTCTTCCGGCTGCGCAGGCCGATGCCCCTGTTTCTAAGCATCAGCACTACATGAATTCAAACAATGCCCAAAGCCCCCTTCTAAAAGGAAAGGAATCCTTAAAATCTGGATTTAACCGCGATTTAAAAGCCTTTGTTCGCATCGTTTCTAAAACCGTCTCTGATCCAGACACCCTCAATTGGGGGAGATTGAAGGCGATCGAAAAAAAGCTGTCATGCGATGCGAGAAAAATCGATTCTGCATCGCAGTATCCCGCATTGCATGCAGTGGAAAAATTGAAAAAATTCAAAGCGACTAAACATGCCCGAAGCGGTTTTTCAATGCGGAGTTTCATTAGGCGGCCAGATGTGCGTAAGCTTATAGGGGATTTTTGATTTGCTTTCGGTTTCCATGCCTATATCCTGCCTTTTGACTCCCCTGTCTTGACGCCCCTTGCAATCATATGCGACAGTCTCAGCAGCTCAAAGCACTGCGCTATGCTGCTTCTCACGTCGCCTATTTCCTTTCTTGTTTGTATATAAAGCCCTTGTTCATGAAATACTTTTCTTGCGTTTGCCTTTTCAACCAATAGCCTCTTTTCATCTGCTCCTCTGTTTCTTTTCCCAGTAGTGCTCTCGCTTCTGTACGCTTCTATCGCGTCTAGCAGCTTCGAAGGCCGCGGTTTATCCCTTGTTATGATTATCACATCAACTTTTAGCTTTTTTTCTAAAAGGCCTACATCAACCACGTTCAAACCTGCAAGCGCTATGCCGTTGAGCGCAATGATTTTTATCTGCTCTTTAAATCTTGATTTTGAGATCATGCGCAGTATCTCACTTGTAGCGTTGCTTCCGTCGCATTCAATATAGCATGAGAGCACTCCTTCTATAGCGCCTTTTCTTCCGATTATTCCGATTGCGAGAGTATCTGCTCCTGGTTGCTTTCCCCCTCTTTTTCTTGCGATAGGTCCGCTTGTTATTGCGATAATTCTTGCTCCGGGTTTGATTGCTTTCTGCTGAATATGTATTGTGTCGCTTTTATTTGTTTTCATGATGTGTGCTTTATGAGGATTTTTATTATTGATTTATTTGCTGGCTGCCATGATATAGAATATGCCAATTATTTTTCTGCTTTCGCAGAGCAAGCCTCTTTTTGTAGTTTTGCCTGCGTACGACCCATTTCAGTACCTTTTGATGCATCAACAAAGCATCAAGGCACTGTCTATTTTTTAGTCCATGCCTGTTCTCTTTTTTGTTGGCGTAAACTCAGTAATATTACTTACTTGCCTTCTCAAGGCTTTCCCTTAAGCTTTCGAATGATTCCTGAAGCCCCTCAATTGTTTTCTTCAGCACGTCCTCTGCTTTTTTGCTGCCTGTTTTCAGGACGAGTACAGGTTTACCTACTTCAGGATGCTCCTTTGTCACGCCCGCAAACTCCACCTCCTTTTCCTCGATTAGGGTGTCAGAGATCAGGTCTGCTATTGTTATGTCGTTTGTATCGAATTCGACATGCAGCTCCTTTGGCTCGTTTTTAAGTATATTGATTTTCATTGTACCATCTTTTATTCTTTTTGGATAAAAGTTTCAGAATCGAAACTTTTTCCTAAAAAGTTTCCATTGCGATTTTTTGATGAAACTTTTTCCTAAAAAGTTTCCATTGCGCTCATGCCTCAGCCGCATGGGCATGCTCCTCTCTGTCGAACGCTGCGATGTTTTTCATCTTGTTTATCGAATCAAGAGCCCTGAATACGGCAAGCAGCGTATTATACCTCGCTCTTGTCCTTCCTCTCGAGAAGCTCCATATGTCCTTGAGGCCGCCGAGCTCGAGCATTTTCTTGACATGCTTGTTTGCGACGATGCCGAGCCCCTTCGGCGCAGGCTTGAGTATCACCTCGATGCTTCCTGCCTTGCCAGCGACCGTTACAGGCAGGCTGTGCTTTGTGCCGCACAGGCACTGCCACGACCCGCAGCCGAATATTATAGGTATCATGTTCTTCTTCGCATTCGTCACTGCAGAATCTATCGCGGCCTTGACCTCGACGTTCTTCCCTGCTCCGACGCCGACATGGCCGTTTCTGTCTCCGACGATCGCCACTGCCCTGAACTTCTGCTTCCTGTTGTTCTTCGTCATCCTCTGGACGCTTGAAATCTCTATGATCTCGTTTTTTATATCCGGCATGAGGGCGTCTATGATTTCAAGCTCCTCTATGCGCTTTCCAAGATGGAATATCTGCTCAAGGGACCTTATCTCGCCGCTTTTGACTGCCTTTCCGAGTTCTGTCTTGGGTTCCCAGGAATTTAAATAAAAAGATTCTTCGTCCAATTAACCACTTACTACTTAATCATTTAATTTTTTCTTTACCTGCTCAAATACCTTGTCAAGCTGCCTGACGTCGATCTTCTTTGATAAGTACGACGAAAAATGCGCATCGAATTTATCCTTGTTTTCGCTGAACATTTTTTCAGCGTACTTCGCTATGGCGCTTCCGTTGATCCTGCCTTCGTCAACGCTTATCGTGCCCCTGACCTTCAAGCCTCCATCGATTGCGCCTTTTGCAGCTGCGAAGACGACAGAGTTCTTTGTCGGCCTGTATAAGCCTATATCGAGTATTATATCCTGTTCTATCTTGCCTTCTGCCTTTTTTGCCTTGGCCTGCTTTGCGATATACTCGATATAGGCTT
>JAMCYJ010000022.1 GCA_023474155.1 Candidatus Martarchaeota archaeon
TACTATAGTCTTTTATTTCTGCAATAGATATTTCCATATTCCCATTCCTATTCTACAAGTAAATGTTTAGTATATATCGGGCACTTTGGCACGAAATTTGATGTTCCATAAATATGATAGTTCACTATAGAACCACCACGACAATATACAAAATGCTTACAGATTTCACATAAGGTAGATAAATGCGCATTTCTTAAATGTTCAATATTTCTATTTTTGACCCACAAATCATTCAAACCTGTTTTAAATATATTCCCCATATAAGCACTATTTTTTGGAAGATTATAAGTTGTACTGAGAACTTTACCATCATATAAGATATGTAGAATTCTACGACTATCCATAACTCCGTATATAAGACTGGCTAATTCAATATCATCATCAAATTTAAAGTCATTAAAAATTAGAAATGGGAAATTTGTCCTAGACATAATCTTAACATTATTAATTTTCCCTATCTCAATTGCTCTCTCAAATATTTGCTTGTATTCCCAAAAGTCTATACTTTTTTCCTTGTTAATCAAAGCAAACCCGCTATCACTTTGATGAAATAGAGTTATGCTTTTTATTCCTTCATTTATAAGAAATCTTATTGTATCAAGTAAGGTATTGTAATTAGCCTTTGTAACTAAAATTAAGCAATAAAACTATTTAAACTCAATGCACAAAATAAGAATTAGAGGAAAAATAGATAGATATAGCCAATAAATTTTCAGGTATGCCCTTACTTTCTGGATTTGAATCAGGAGGAGGACGCCGATTGGCAGCAGAGGCAATCAAGAACACAGCAATGCTGATACCACTATAGGGGTTGCTTTCTGAGCAAAACCTGTTGTGGAACTTTCAAGGAAAGCTATAAAGCAAAAATCTAATAAAATAAGCTGCAATATAAATATGCTGTGCATGCAGTTTGGTATGGTCATATGATTTCAACATATATTATATTGGTCGTGTCGTTCTTATTTGCATTGTCCATGCCATTGTCCTTCCTTGCAGTATCAAAATTGCTAAGGCCGAGCAAGGATAGAAATCCTGTCAAAAACGCCCCTTATGAAAGCGCGGAGCAGACAGTAGGCAAATCAATGGATACGATAAATGAATACATGAGCTTTTTTTCAATATTCCTGGCATTCGAGATAATTGCAATTGTCATGGTGCTCTGGGCGTATTCGTCAAGCTATTTTTCTTATGGCGCAAGTTTATTAATCATTCTTTCATTAATATTGAGTATGGTGTTTTCATCGATTGCATACAGGCTTTCAAGTGAGGTTCATGGCTGACTCAGAAGAAGCAGGATTTCTGAATGCGGAGCGAAAAATGGATAGACTCATCTACAAAGGCCAGACGGCAGAGCAGCCGAACGTGCTGTTTGTCAAACTTGCAGATATAATGAAGCATGCCAATCCCCTAAAAACTTGGTCGAGAAAAAATTCCGTATGGCCGATGCTTTTCGGATTGGCGTGCTGCGCAATAGAGTTGATGGATTTCGGGGCGGAGAGGATTGATGCGGAGCGCAAGGGGTATCTCTTGTTCAGGGGAACTCCGAGGCAGTGCGATGTGATGATTGTCGCGGGCTGGGTAACCAAATCAATCGCGCCTAGGCTGAAGACGCTTTATGAGCAGATGGCATCCCCAAAGTACGTGATCGCGTACGGCGAATGCGCGACATGCGGCGGACCATGGTTTGAGAGCTACAACATCATACACGGCATCGATCAGATACTGCCAGTGGACATCTACGTCGCAGGCTGTCCGCCAAAGCCCGAAAACCTATTCCAGGCTTTGATAAACCTGCAGAAAAAAATAGGAGGTGATATCATTGGAGATTCAGAAAGAAGCATTAGTCCAAGTGTTGGAAGAATACAAGAAAAAAGGCTTTGACTACCTTAAGAAGGTGCTCGCAGTTGACTATCTGTCCTATTTAGAGCTTGTTTATATAATTTACAATACAGAGTCCAAGGAACAGGCGCTGGTTACTGTCAAGCTGTCCGACACCGCCAGCCCCTTGGTAGACTCGATAACCAGAATTTACCCAAGCAGCGACTGGCACGAGAGGGAAATTCACGAAATGTTCGGCATAAGGTTCAAGGGAAGGAAAAACATGGAGAGGCTTCTCCTGCTCGAGTGGAACAGCGAGAAATTCCCTTTAAGGAAAAGCTTTGAATGGGGCGCAGAATACAGGAAGAAAGAATAGCAAAGGCGAATGGCAATGTCGATAATGAGAATAAACATAGGCCCGATACATCCAAGCACTCATGGCCTTCTGCGGCTAATTGTCGATGTTGAGGGGGATACTATAGAGAACATAGATACTCGCATAGGGTTCCTGCATCGCGGCGTTGAAAAACTCCTGGAAAACAGGATATACATGCAAAGCCCTCCATTTATGGAAAAAATAGACTATGTTGCTCCGATGAGCTGGGATGAGCTTTTTGTGGCAACTGTAGAGCAGGCAACAGGAACAGAAGTTAAAGAAGGCGCGCAATACATAAGAATGATACTGCTAGAATTCCAAAGAATTGCGTCGCATCTATTATGGATGGGGACGTTTCTTAACGACCTTGGCCAGATGTTTACTATATTCATGTGGGCGTTCAGGGAAAGAGCAGCTGTATTGAAATTGCTTGAGGATGTCGCAGAAGGCAGGATGTTTTATGTGAATTTCAGGCTCGGAGGCATGAAGTCGCAGCCGCCAAGCGATTTTATAGACCGCGCATACGGACTGGCTGATTACCTTGAAACAAAGGTACCGGAATATAAAGATCTTATCGACAATAACCCTATATTTATGCAGAGGACAAAGCATATAGGCGTGCTCAAAAGGCAGGACGCGATCGAATGCGGGGTTTCAGGCCCGGTGCTAAGAGGATCAGGGGTTTATGAAGACGTAAGAAAATCAAATCCCTATTATAAATTCGAAAAAATAAAATTTTCACTACCGACAATGGTAAACGGCGATGTTTACGACAGGTATAGGGTAAGATACGAGGAGATCTTTGAGAGCATAAAAATAATAAAGCAGTGCCTGCGAGAATATGGATCTCTTGAAAACAAGGACGCGACCGGCCTCAAGATAAAGCTTGTAGGCCCTAATGCAAAGCCTGACCCCGTCATTGTGAACAGGGAGCTTCCACGCGGGGAGGGTATGATATATATGGTTCCAGAGCCGCAAAAGCCATACCGGGCCGCATTCAGGTCTCCGTCGTTTTCAAATATTTTCGCGCTTAAAAGAATTGCGATAGGCTCCAGATTCGCGGATCTTTTTGCAATCCTCGGCAGCCTTGACATTGTAATGCCCGACATTGACAAATAGCAGAAGCGTCGACCGTTTAGTTTCAAAGAGGCTATAGCCTGCATTTGTTGCGTTCGTCAACATGCACTACGGCAGGCGCGAACACTTTTTCATCTTCGACAATGGCAAACGATGCGATTATAACAATGTCTCCTGCATCCGCAAGCTTTGCCGCAGCCCCATTCACTACAATTTTTCCCGATCCCCTTTCCGCAGGCAGAGCGTATGTCTCAAACCTGTGGCCGTTGCTCACGTTCCATATGCTGACTTTTTCGTATTTGCATATGTCGGCCATCTGCATAAGCTTCTCGTCTATCGAGATAGAGCCCTCGTAGTTTATGTCTGAGTCAGTGACATGCGCGCGGTGAATTTTTGATTTTAGCAATATCCTCATCATGAAAATCGCCATGGTGTTTTACAAGCAGGCAGCAAATAAAATAAAAGGATAAAAATATAAAAAGCAATTGCCATAAATGTAATATCTATTTTTAATTGAAATGTGATACTATGGAAAACGAAATTGAAAAACTGTCGAAAGAATACCAGGATATTCAGGAGAAGCTGCAGGCGCTGGAATACCAAAAAATACAATTCAACGCCCAGATGCAGGAATATGAAAATGCCGAGGCAGAGATAGATAGCTCTACTCAAAAAATTTACACTGTAATAGGAGGTGTCATGATAGAAACTACTAAGGAAAAAGCCAAGGCGGACATAAAAGAAAAAAAAGAATCGATTGAAATGAGGCTGAACATCATAAGTACGCAGCAGTCAAAAGCCGCCTCAAGGGAGCAGGAGCTTAGGGAGCAGTTGACAAAGCTTTTAAGCAGTTCCCAGGTAAACAAGCCGTAATCCACGATGCCATGCAAAATCTAAATTTCGATGCGCTGAAAGATTTTATTTCAGGCAGCAGCCAAAAAAGGGCGCTGATAACATTTCATTCAATGGGAGACATGGATTCGGTCGCATCCGCATTTGCAATATCCCAGCTGCTCGGAAATTCCAGAATAATATCTCCTGATTTTATAACCTCAAATTCGAGTTCAATGCTGAAGAAGCTCGGATATCCTGAAATATCGTGCGAGTTTGACGATTCAGCAGACTTGGTAATTCTTCTTGACGCCAACGATTTCGCCGAATGCGGGCCGTTTGCAGAGAAGCTGCAATCATTCAGAAAGGATATCCTGATAATAGACCACCATTCGCCGAAGATCGCAGGAAATGCCAATGTTTATTGCTTCAACGACGAATCCTACAATTCAGCAACAAGCATAGCTTACAGGCTGTTGCAGGACTTTTCAGTCCCTGTCGGAGTGCAGCTGGCAAAGCTCATTGCGATGGGAATAATTTCCGATTCGGCGGAATTCAAAAACTCAAGTGCTGATACCTTCCTGCAGATAGGCGCCCTGCTGAAGGCGGCCGGCACAGACTACAGCTCATTGCTTGCGGAATTTGTGCAGATTTCTGATGTCAAGGAAAGGGCGAAGACAATAAGCGAAATGTTCAGTTCGACAGTAATTATAAAGAACAAGGTGCTGTTTGTTTTTGGCAGGACAGAGACGCACTCGAACATCGCAGCAGACGATGCAATAAAAATAGGGGCAGATATCGCACTTTTCCATTCGATAAGCAAAAAGGAAATATCCTTTTCTGCAAGGATGCGGCCAGGCCTTGATAAGAAACTAGGGGTAGATCTCGGTCGCATAATGAAGTCCATCGCCCCTGCAATAAACGGCACAGGAGGCGGGCATCCTTGCGCGGCAGGCGCATACGGTCCGATGCAGTTCAAAAAAGACGAGTTTATAAATAGCTTCATAGCAAGGATTTTAAGCAGAATAGAGAACCTAAATTGAGGCCAGTAAGAGCCCTATGAAAAATACTAAAATGAATAATAAATAATGGTCTGTATGGCGCATTTCAACAATCCTGTTATAAAGAGAATTTTAAAAAAATATATGGCGCAGTCTGCCATAAATTATGCAAAAAATATACTTTACTGGGATCTTGAGACTTATATGCCAAAAGATAGTTTAAAAAGTAGAGGCATTGTCAACTCAGAATTATCATTAATTTACCAAAAATTATTTTTAAGTAACGAATTTAAAAATCTAATTTCAAAGGCAAATAAAATAGACGATCTTAATGAATACGAAAAAGGGATAGTGCGAAATCTAAACCGAAACCTTAAACTCATGTCACTCCCATCAAAGTTTATAAAGGCAGAATCCATTCTTGGCATGAAGGCGCATGGAGCTTGGCTGGAAGCAAGGCAAAAATCAAACTTTAAAATATTCGCGCCTTACCTTGCAGATATAATTGAAATGCAAAAGGACAAAGCAGAAAAATTAGGCTATGACGATCAACCGTACGACGCTCTGCTTGACATACATGAAGAAGGAATGAGCACGGCAAAATTAGATAAGATATTTTATTACTTATTGCCACGACTTAGAAAAATTTCAAATAGTATTGAACAGGATTCAATGTTTCTAAAAAATCAACGGCTCGAACACATTCATTATAATAAAGTTCGGATGAAAAAACTAAATGAAGACCTGTTAAAATTCATAGGTATGGATTTTAATAAATTCAGAATTGATATTTCAGTACACCCTATGACAGTGGACGCAGATTTAAATGATGTGAGAATAACTACGCGATATGAAGGTGTGGATTTCAAAAAATCAATGTTTTTCACGATACACGAAGCAGGGCATGCAATATATAGTCTCCAAGAAGATTCTGAATTAAACATGACGCCTTTGCAAAAAAGCCCCCCACTTGGAATTCACGAATCCCAATCGAGATTTCTGGAAAATATGATAGGGCGAAGCAAGGAATTTGTGCATGCGATAATGCCTATGCTTAAACATAATCTTATATTTCTAAAAAATTACAGCGAAAAAGATATTTATTTTTATTTTAACCACATACAAAAAGGACAGATAAGGGTTAATGCTGATGAATTGAATTATAATTTTCACATTGCGCTGCGTTATGAGCTTGAAAAAATGATGGTAAATGAAACAGCAAATGTCAATGAATTACCAGAAATATGGAACTCAAAAATGTCGAAATATTTAGGGCTGCTTCCGAGAAATGACAGCGAAGGAATACTACAGGATCCACAGTGGATATCGAGATTCGGCTATTTCCCTGATTATACTCTAGGCAATATCCTTGCGGCAATGATATTGTACCATGCAAGGAGAGATATAAAGGATTTTGACGAAGGCATAAGATCAGGGAACTTTAAAGATATTAAGGAATATTTGAGAAATAAAATCCATAGGTTCGGCAATACCTACGCGCCAGAGAAATTACTGAATAACTCCTTTGGGGAGTATTATAATCCAAAGTATCTTGTACAGTATCTTGAAGAAAAATATATCCAATAGAAATAAATTTACTTTAATCCAGTGAGCGAATGAAAATTGCAATCGTGTCTGACCTGCATCTTGGATACGATACATTCAGGAACGATGCATTCAACCAGGCAAAGCAGGCGCTCGACATGGCGAACGAGCTTGCAGATGCAGTATTGATACCCGGCGATATATTCGACAGGCATTATCCCAAACCTGACGTAATCGCAGAAGGGATAAATCTGTTCAGGGACCTTTCGAAGAAGAAATGGGGCGCTCAGGTTGTCGAAGTAAAGGGCGCGCATGCATTTACAGACGTGCCAATGGTTGCAATACCTGGAAACCACGAAACAACAGTGCAGAATTCTGAAAATCCCCTAAGTCTTCTCGCCCTTGCCGGCCTTCTGATAGACACAAGCCATGCGCACACAGTGCTGCAGAAAGGCGCGGAAAAGGTAGCAATATACGGGTTTGGAAGCATTGCGGAGTCCAGCGCAAGGCAGAAGCTGTTAGAAGTGCGCCCAAAGCCTATGCCGGGCGTATTCAACATATTCCTCTTTCACCAGACAATGTACGAATTAATGCCATTCAATGAAAACTTCATGCGCATGAACGACCTTCCTGCCGATTTTGATTTATATGTGTGCGGCCATATGCACAATTTCTATGAAAAGACTGTGCACGACGGCAAAAAGCTCATAATTCCAGGAAGCACCGTCCTCACGCAGCTTAACGACATAGAAAAAAAGAAGGGGTTCATAATGTTTGACACAGAACTGTATTCATATGAATTTATTGAAATAAGTTCAAGGCCGTTTCTGATAAAGACTATTGAATTTGACAATGCGGATGACATGCAGATACTGAACAAATGCATCGACGAAATAGATGAACTTGCAAAGGGCCATGAAAAGCCGATAATAAAAATCCATCTAAAAGGATCTGCAAACATAATGAACTACAGCCTTTTGATCCAGAAGTTGAAGCTGAAATACTCTGAAAGCATTTATCTTTCAATTGATGCGTCACAGCTTGCAGACAAGTCTATAGACAAAAACATAGAAGAACTGAGAGATAATAGGATAGGCGAAATGCCGATAAAGCAGCTGGGAAATGCCCTTTTCATGCAGAAGTTAAAGGATCTCGGATTCGATTTCAGCCTCATAGATGCAAATACATTATATGAACTGCTGAGCCAAGAAGAAAGCAAAAAAAGCAAAGAAAAGGCAGTCAAAGAGTCTAGAGAATTCCTCAATATATGAGCTTTTGATTTTATAGCTGTTTTTTCGTTGTTATTTGAAGCATACTATTTTTTGTTGCCGCAGCTCTATCGCTTAGTTATGGTATTTTCTATAATTATATTATTATAGTTATAGCTATTTGTATAACTATGATTAGTTATGGAAACCTTTATAGATATTAGTTTCTATATAATCTTGGTGTTGCTATGACTGTGGATACTATTTCTGAATCAAAAGAGTACAGTAGTATTTGGGAAATGTACGGCCTTAAAGCAAATCCTTTTAGCAGTGATCCTTTGCTGGTAAGTGGAGGGATTTTATCTATGGACTGCTTTACTGGAAGAAAAAAAGAATCAGATAGAATGAGTATGCACTTTAGATCTTTGGGGGGTTCTAGGCTCCTTGTAGTGGGAGATGTAGGTGTGGGCAAAACATCATTTGTAAATTTTGTAAGAAAAAGTGCAATAGATAAGGGAGGTTATTTTTCACCAATAGGCGAAATAAAAATTGAAAGTAATTGGACCGCAGCTGATTTTATTTTAAACACACTAAGTACAATATATTATACTTTAGAATTGAGGCAACAGCAAAAATATGTGGATAAAGAAATATTAGAAGAACTTAAAAAAATAGCACGGATAATCAGCATAAATAAAAACATTGGTGGTAATGTAGGTGTCGGAATATTTTCATTTGGCGGAAGCTATGGCAGGGAAACAATACTAAATACAAACTTTAATTCTACAGCCTTAATCGAATTTTTAAAAAAAACCATAAATGAAATACAAAAAAGTACTAAAAAGGATATAATACTGCACTACAATAATTTAGAAAACTTAAAAGAGAACAAGATAAAAACATTGTTTAATGACCTAAGGGATTTTCTACAAATACCTAATGTTCAATTTGTGTTTGTAGGAAATCTTGTAGTAAGTGGTATTATAAGAAGTATCCCGAGAGTGAGCAGCATTTTCTCTGAAACAATACAACTAGAGACATTAAGTTATGAGGAAGTCCTGGAGATATTGAGAAAAAGAATGAATGATTTGAGTATTAGCAGCAAATTGAAAATAATTACGCCATTCGATGATTCTGCCATTAAAGAACTTTATAAACTATATGAGGGAAATCTAAGAAGCATATTGACAAGTTTAGAATCTGCGGTGATTGCGTCATTTAAAAATGTGCCATTTATCCTAGATAAAAATGATTTAGCAACTATATTAAATAAAGAGCTGAAGAGCACTTATCTAAAACACATAAATGAAACCCCCCTGAAAGTAATTCATAATATGGTCCTCTATAAAGAGATAACAAACAAGTCAATTGCAGAGAATCTTAAAATGAGCCCTTCTAATATATCTAATTATTTACATACGCTTGAAGAAAATGGCTGTGTTGTAGTAAGAAGAAAAAATGGTAAAGATAAGTTTTGGTCTGTGGAGCCCAAATTAAAATGGTTGCTTTTAAAAGAGGATGAAGAAGCTAAAAAGCAGAAACATTTATCAGTATCTATTTAAATTGATATGCCTTATCGGATTTTTCCTCAAGCTTATCGCCATGTATAAACGATAC
>JAMCYJ010000045.1:0-24768 GCA_023474155.1 Candidatus Martarchaeota archaeon
ATACCTGAACCTTGGGAAAATGAGAGTAGAGGAAGCACTTGGCAACGGCACTGTAGCTTACCAAAACATTGAATATGAACCAATAAAAAAGGACTTTGTCATAAGCTATGTATTCGCAAGGATAATTGTGAGCGCGCTTAGGAGCAGGCATTTTATCGACGACTATGCCAGTGCGGAGGCAAAAAGGTGCATTGATGCAATGGGCAGTGAAAGCGGCGACGGAATAATAAGGCTTTCCCGCGAGGCAGGGATTAATGCGAGCTTAGAGGTGCACGATAACCAAGAATTCTTTGCTATAAAGTTTGCAGATTTTCTTGGCAGCAGCAGTTCATTGGATCTCGTAAACTTGAAGCTGCATAAAGGCATGGTATTTTTAGAGAGATACAATTTCCTTAAGTTTTTCGAAGGCCCTGCAAGAAATGCAATTAAAAAAAACCTTCCGATAAAACAGGCAGATATACCTGCGCAAGCATTCAAGATTGCAAGACAAATAAAAGTGCAGCCGCGCGAGACAAGAGAGGAAAAAACTGCACCTGGGCAATATGCATGGATCGAAAAGCTCCTTAGGGTGCCGATTCCAGATGTAAGGCACAGGATAGTAAACCTTATACTTGCGCCTTATTTCGTGACAGTAAGGAAATTTTCAGAGGAAAAGGCATTCATGCTGATTTCCGGGTATATAGAGAAATGCAAGGAACTGGAAGGAAACACAAAAATAAATGATGCATACATAAGATACCAGTGCAGGTACGCAAAAGGCAAGAAAATGAGGCCTCTCGCATTTGAAAAGTCAAAAGACCTGCTCAAGGACGTCATAGACCTTGACGAATTAGCATAGCTGAAATTGATCGACAGCGCAAAACAATGCTTGGAGGCATGGAGGTATTATTGGTTTTTGAAATAGAAATAGGAGGATTTAATGAACGTTAATACAAATATAAACAAATTAAAGGCCGTCTCGCTAAGGCTGCATAAAAAGTACATGGGAAAAATCCAGACAGTAGGAAAAATGAAAATAGGCTACGATGATCTTAAAATCTATTATACGCCAGGAGTCGCATACCCATGCCTTGAGATCAGCAGAAAACATGAGCTGTCATACGATTATACAAACAGAGGGAACAGCGTCGCAATCGTCACGAACGGCACGCGCATACTAGGGCTCGGGAAAATAGGCCCTGAGGCAGGAATGCCTGTCATGGAGGGCAAGGCATTGCTCATGAAGAAATTCGGGGCACTTGATGCGGTGCCTCTTGCGATAAGCGCGCGGACAGAAAACGAGATTGTGGATTTTGTCAAAATGATAGCCCCGTCATTCGGCATAGTAAATATAGAGGACATCGAAATGCCGCTATCCCTAAAAGTAGTGAGAAGGCTCAGGAAAGAAGCGGATATACCCATATTCTACGACGACAGCGACGGCACGGGCATAGTCGCAAGAGCGGCGCTGATAAATGCGGCAAAGCTTGTAAAAAAGGACATCGGAAAAATGAAGATAGTAGTCAACGGCACTGGTGCCGCAGGGATAGGCATAGCCGCGCCTTATTTCGTGACAGTAAGGAAATTTTCAGAGGAAAAGGCATTCATGCTGATTTCCGGGTATATAGAGAAATGCAAGGAACTGGAAGGAAACACAAAAATAAATGATGCATACATAAGATACCAGTGCAGGTACGCAAAAGGCAAGAAAATGAGGCCTCTCGCATTTGAAAAGTCAAAAGACCTGCTCAAGGACGTCATAGACCTTGACGAATTAGCATAGCTGAAATTGATCGACAGCGCAAAACAATGCTTGGAGGCATGGAGGTATTATTGGTTTTTGAAATAGAAATAGGAGGATTTAATGAACGTTAATACAAATATAAACAAATTAAAGGCCGTCTCGCTAAGGCTGCATAAAAAGTACATGGGAAAAATCCAGACAGTAGGAAAAATGAAAATAGGCTACGATGATCTTAAAATCTATTATACGCCAGGAGTCGCATACCCATGCCTTGAGATCAGCAGAAAACATGAGCTGTCATACGATTATACAAACAGAGGGAACAGCGTCGCAATCGTCACGAACGGCACGCGCATACTAGGGCTCGGGAAAATAGGCCCTGAGGCAGGAATGCCTGTCATGGAGGGCAAGGCATTGCTCATGAAGAAATTCGGGGCACTTGATGCGGTGCCTCTTGCGATAAGCGCGCGGACAGAAAACGAGATTGTGGATTTTGTCAAAATGATAGCCCCGTCATTCGGCATAGTAAATATAGAGGACATCGAAATGCCGCTATCCCTAAAAGTAGTGAGAAGGCTCAGGAAAGAAGCGGATATACCCATATTCTACGACGACAGCGACGGCACGGGCATAGTCGCAAGAGCGGCGCTGATAAATGCGGCAAAGCTTGTAAAAAAGGACATCGGAAAAATGAAGATAGTAGTCAACGGCACTGGTGCCGCAGGGATAGGCATAGCCAGTCTGCTTATAAGTTCAGGCATCAGCAACATTGTAATGTGCGACACGGCAGGCATAATTTACAAGGGAAGAAAGGAAAACATGAATGAATTCAAGGCAGAAATATCTGAAAAAACAAATCCAAAACTGCAAAAAGGGTCTCTCGAAGATGCGGTGGATGGCGCGGACGCATTAATAGGAGTATCAACAAAGGGCGCGTTTTCAAAACAGCTGATACAGAAGATGAACAAAGATGCGATTGTATTCGCACTCGCCAATCCATTTCCGGAGATAGGTTATTATGAGGCAAAGGAGGCAGGGGCAGCCATTGTAGCAACAGGAAGAAGCGATTTTCCGAACCAGATAAACAATTTCATAGCATTCCCAGGCGCATTGCGCGGACTGCTTGAAACAAGGGCAAATAGGATAAACAGCGATATACTTATAGCTGCAAGCGACGCGCTTGCAGATCTTGCATCAGAGGCAGCGCGCGGAAAAAACAAGGAGAGGATAATACCAAAATTTGAGAGTGAATCGGCCGCAATAAAAATAACAACGGCGGTCGCAACAGCGGTTGCAAAGGCGGCGATCAAGACAGGCGCCGGCGGAAAAAAGGTTTCGCCCGGCGAAATAGAAAAGAAGATAAAGAAATTATTTTCAGATTACAGGAAAATAGAAGAGAGCTTATGACAAAAAATACTAAAGTTGCGCATGGAAAAGGCAGCGTTGCAATAATCGGCGCAGGAGTCAACGGAATGTTTTGCGCATATTACCTGTTAAAAATGGGCTATCGCGTGAAGGTCTTAGACAAAGTCGCAGACGGGCTGACATCAAAAAACAATGCTGGCTTGCTGACCCCGTCGCTCACGCCTGCTCCGAAAATAAGCACTAGCGAGGTAATAAAGGCATTAACAGGAGGGGACGGCCCGATATCCATAAGCCCGCTCAGGGTTGCAGCCGACCCTATATGGTTCCTTAAGGCTGCCAAATATGCCAATGATGAATCCCGGACGCAAAAGATAATAGATATGGGCAAGGACAGCTTGAAGCTGTATACAGAGTTCTTCGGCTCTGAAAAGATCAACGCAGATGTAAAGAAGGGGGTTGCTGCGCTTTACAGCAGCACTGAGGAGGCGCGGCGGCTTTCAAAAAAATACCACGGAAAATTCATAGGTGAAAAAAGCATCAGATCTTTAGGATATACTGAACTGCAAGGAGGGATAATATTCAAAGACGAGCTTTCTATAAATCCTATAAAGCTGTTTGCAGGGCTGAGAGAAAAAATAATCGAGCTCGGCGCACGCATGGAATTTGGGGATGAGGCAAAACTTTATGTGCGCGGCGGCTCGGTCGAATGCATACGCGCAGGCGCCAAAAAGATCTACGCGGATAAATATATTGCTACGGCCGGATCATGGTCCGGTCGTCTTCTCGGGCCGACAAAAATAAATCCGCACATCGAACCCGCAAGGGGATTCTCAATGCTGTTTTCAACAGGGGGCAGGAAGATAATTTCCGCGCCGGCGCTGCTTGAGGATTACGGTATCGCAATAGCGCAGCACAGCGCCAACCTTGTAAGGATCACGTCGTTTTTCGAATTGCAGGGAATGGATCATGATCTGAAAAAGAAGAAGGAGGAATGGCTTCTCGGAATAATAAAAAAACATTTAATTAACTACGCAAAAATGAAACTAATAAAAAAATATTACGGGTTCAGGCCTTGCACTCCAAACAACATGCCTGTGATAGGCGCTGCGCCTGAAATAGACAATCTGTTCATCGCAACAGGGCAGTGCAGACTTGGCGTAACGCTTGCGCCTATAACAGGAAAAATAATCTCTGAAATGATAGACCGCAGGCCTATTAAAAAATATATGTGGCTGCGGGAATTTGTGAAAAATTAGTGGTTGCATGAAGGCATTTATTCTTGCCGGAGGGTATGGAACAAGGCTAAGGCCGCTGACGAACAAGACACCAAAGCCGCTGCTTGAGCTTGCGGGAAAGCCCATTATAGAATGGCAAATTGAATGGCTGGCCAAAAACGGCGCGGACTCTTTTGTTATAGGAATAGGGTACCTCAAGCACAAGATAAGGGATTACTTCAAGGGCGCTGATCTTGACATAGAATTTATCGCGGAGGACGAACCGCTCGGAACAGGCGGCGCGATAAAAAATGCAGAACTGCTGCTTGCAAAGGAAAAGGAGTTCATTGCTGTGAACGGAGATATAATCTCCTCGCTGAGCCCGAGAAGGCTGTCATTGCACGAAAACGATATCGTCTCGATGGCGCTTGTGCCATTGAAAAGCCCGTACGGAGTAATAAAGACCAAGGGCTCAAGGGTAGCCGAATTTAGGGAAAAACCTTTGCTTAAGGGATATTGGCTCAACGCAGGAGTATACAAGATTTCGAATAAGATCTTCGGAATGCTACCTGAAAAAGGCAGCCTTGAAGAGCTGTTCCAAAAACTGGCGCAAAAAAACAGGATGGGCTGCACGAAGTTTCCTGATGTTTACTGGAGATCAGTGGATTCGCTAAAAGACATGGAAGAAGCGGATGAAGCCCTGAAATCAGGTGCTGTTTATTAGGCTCCTTTTCTCAGGAATTTTTTGATTTCCTGCTTTTGGATTTCGCCTATTCTCTTTGCTTCCTCTATGTTTCCTGAAAGCAGAAACATCTGCTTGGCCATCTGAATGTGCCCTGAATTCTCAAAATGCATTCCTGCCTCGTCTAAATAGTGTTCTGCTGCATTATACTGGTTCGCCTTTGCGCTCTTTATCGCCAGCGCAGTCGAATAGCAGTCCAGCCCGGCCCTGTACTCCTCGTATTCAGCCGCTGTTTTAAATGCGTTTCTCAATACATTCTCTGACAGGAGCCTGCTTGCGCTCTTATTGCTGTTTTGTTTTTGATTGTTTTTTCTAAACATACTTATACGCCATTAAAAATCAAATTATTTTGAATTTATTATTTTATATTTTATGACATAATTAAAATAATATTTGTCTATTAGATATTTATCCTTTTAGTTTCCAGTGGTGCAATGGACAGAAAAAATACAGAGCTCAGCGCAATCATATTTTCAAGGAATGACGTTGAGGATGCGCTCAAACTCGTTGAAGACATATACAGTACATTCGACGAAATCGTGCTCATAGATCAAAGCGACAGCGCCAAGCATATGTACGTTCTTAGCCAAAAAAAGAAAAAAAGGCTGAAAAAACTGAAAGTCTTCTATTCTGTCGCGCTCGGCGACCCTGCTCCGCTGCGCATGTGGGGATTGGGAAAATGCTCTGGAAAATGGATCATGCTTATCGACACAGACGAAAGGATAAACACAGAGCTGAAAAAAGACATAAGAAAACTTATAAAAACACGGAGCATGGGATTCGCAATCAAAAGATACGAGCACTTTATGAAAAACGGAAAAATGGTCAATAAAGATGCTGGATTCACATGGCAGATAAGGCTCTATAGGAAAGACAGCGTAAGCTACAAAGGCATGACCCATGAGTTGGCGGAAATACACGGAGGCGTCGAAAGGCTCGACGGCAGGTATTTTATGGACCACTATGTGGACTATGACGCAAGGCCCAGGGAATATGGCGAGCTTAACAAATTCCAATTCAGGATGAATTACAAAACAATGAACCGCGAGATATCAGACAACATATATAAATTCCTGATGCACGGGCGCGGCGGACCAACAACAAGGCTGCTTGATGCGATTGTGAAGGCGTACGAAATAATCGGATTCAAGACAGAAGACGACGAGCTCAGCAATACGGACTATTTCCTTTTCTATCTTATAAAAAACTACGGATTCGCAAAAAGGCTCAACAGCAGGCAGAGCGTCATTCAAATTGCAAGGTCGACAAGAGAGCTTGTAAAGCAGATAAACGCATGGAAAAACGAGGCGGGCTCGGACGAAGTGTTCAGGATTTCGCAGATAATAAACAGCATTGGGGTAATAAGGTTTTTAGGATTAGACAATGAAGAAACAGTAGAGAAATTGGCAAAGAAGTATAAAAACAAAAAACAAGGGATTTCGCTGCTGATCAGCCTGCTGAAGGAGAAATATAGAGAAGAGAAGGGACGCCCGCGGAAATAAATGCAATGAAAACAAATATACAGAATATATAAAAAGGATTTAATAACTGCGCAGGGTATTGATTAATAATCATTATTTATTTTTATTTCAAATAGGCATACAGCATATCTTTTTTTAAATAGCATTTACTTTTAATGCAATGGCATGCCCATATGGGTGATTTTATGGACGCAGTATCCGAGACATTCAAAATGAAGTTTGACGATTTTTTTGAAAAATTCTACAGAGAGGATATAGACAGCCTTATAATATCATTTCCGGAAAAAAGGAGCCTTAAGGTCGATGTCAGTAGCCTTGAAAAATTTGACCCTAATCTTGCATATGAGCTTATAGAAAAGCCTGACCTTATAATAAACGCGGCAGAGGAGTCGCTGAAGCAGAAAATAGAGGGATTTGGCGAAAATCAGACGAAAAAAGACGTGCATGTACGGTTCTTCGGGCAGAACATATTTAGCCCGCTTGTGCAGGACGTTGGGTCGGACTACATCAATAAGCTCATAATGCTTGACTGCCTTATCGTCAAGAGATCTGAAATAAGCCCGATGGTGAAAGTTGGTGTATTCAAATGCGTATATTGCACTTCTATATTCAGGATAAGGACAGACAAGGATGAAATTCCTGAGATGTGCCCGCAATGCAAAAGAAAAGGGCTGAAACAATCGCAGGAGGAATCAGAATACACGAACCTACAGAAAATAGCAATACAGGATCCGCTAGAAAAACTACGCGGGAACTCACCGACATGGCAGCTTGAAGTTTGGATAGAAGACGACCTTGTCAATACAGTAATACCTGGCGACCGCATAGACCTGACAGGCATATTGCGCATACGGCAGAGGAAAAGCCAGAGCAAAAAACAGAGCGAAAAAGAGCTCTTTACAATGTACGTCAATACTGTCTCGATTGTGCCAAAGCAGAAGGAGTTTGCTGAACTTTCTATTTCAGAAGACGAAGAAAGGGCGATAAAAGAGCTTTCAAAAGACTCTCACATATTCGAAAAAATAGGCAAATCCATATCCCCATCTGTATACGGGCATACCGAGATAAAGCAGGCCGTCGCCCTCCAGCTTTTCGGGGGGACTGGCGGGAAGAAGCTTATCGACGGAGGGATAATAAGAAGCGATATACATATTCTTCTTATAGGAGATCCTGGAAGCGCAAAGACAAGAATTCTGCAAACAGTTTCCAAGCTTGTACCTAAGGGAATCTATGTTTCAGGGAAATCCGTGACGGGAGGAGGAATGACGGCAGTAGCGGAAAGGGATGATTTTTCAGAGGGAGGATGGACACTTAAGGCGGGCGCTCTTGTGCTTGGATCTGGAGGCGTCGTCTGCATTGATGAATTCGATAAGATAGGCGACGACGACCGCGCATCGCTGCACGAGGCGCTTGAATCCCAGACGGTTAGCGTTGCAAAGGCAGGGATCATCGCAACATTCAATGCAAAGGCTTCTGTGCTTGCGGCGGCTAATCCTAAATATGGCAGGTTCGATCCGAGCGACTATCCTGCAGAGCAGTTCAACATACCACCAACTCTCCTTTCAAGGTTCGATCTCATATTTCCGATAAAGGACGAGATGGACGAAGAGCTTGACAAAAACATCGCGGAGCACATACTTGGACAGCACTATATGTCGGGGATTGACGCCGAGAACAGCGCGGAAAAAACAAGGATAGAAAAACCGCCCATTGACAATGAACTACTGAGAAAATACATCGCATTTGCAAAGAAAAACATAAACCCGAAGCTCAGCGATGCCGCATCTGAAAAGATAAAGAGCTACTATATAACATTAAGAAAAATGGGAATGGAAAAAGGGGCAGTGACGATCACGCCAAGGCAGATTGAGGGGCTGATAAGAATGAGCGAGGCTAGCGCCAAGACAAGGCTTTCGGAATTAGTGGAAGTAGTGGACACGGAACGCGCCATAGATCTGTCAGAATTCATGTTTAAGACCCTTGCGGTCGACAAGAGCGGAAGGCGCGACATTGACACACTGATGACAGGCGTGCCTAAGGAAAAGGTTGACAGGCTCAACACCATAATAAACATAATAAAGAAGCTAGAGGATGATGAAAAAATTCCAAGGCTGTCAAGGATAATCGAGGAGGCGGAGAAAATAAACATAGACAAGGCAACGACGGAAAAATACATAAACGACCTCGAGAGAAGCGGGGACATTTACGCACCGAAGCCCGGCATAATAAAAATAGTAAGGCACGACAACGATTAACTTTAGCGCTTAGACGCATACATGTAGCCGATCTTCGCGCCGTTATTTGTTTTGATTTCAAAGCCTTCCTTAGACAGCAGTTTTACGAGCCGCTCGGGTCTGTCATGGTATTTCAGCTGTATCGCATAGACTTTGGTAAGATCCGCATTTTCAAACATGCTGTATTCCGAACCCTCAGTATCGCATTTTATTAGTATGTTCTTGGAATCTATCCTATCCAACTCGTCTTCCAATGCTGCCGCAATTATTTGCCCCCCCCCACAAAGTTCCACTTTGTTCATCCCTGTTATCCCTGTGTTATTACTCTTGACAAAGCCATTGCGCCCCATAAGCGCTTTATTGTAGATGTTTATCTTTTGCTTCAAGTCCCTTGGCAGTTTTGAAATATTCCCCTCCAATTTTATGAATGTCTTTTCATGCGGTTCATAAGCCAATATCCTGTCAATGTTATCGTGCATCGCAAAATATGAGGCGGTGTCGCCGATGAACGCGCCTATGTCCAGTAGGATCGTATTAGGTTTTGCCATCTTCCACAGCCAGTAATAGCTTTGATCAAAAAACACTTCGCTGAGATGGGAATAAAATTTGGCCCTCTCCCTCACCTCTAATGCAAACTTGAATGACCCTATTGGATTTTCCAACAGCAATGCAATATCCTCTCTTACGCCCATGATTAAACGCCTTAAATATAGCCCAGCTGCTTGAGTTTCTTTTTTATTAGATTTGCCTCATAAAATTTCTTGCTGTCTGTCTCTTTGTCGCTCAGAATTACGCGCAGCAGAAATGCTATGTAACTGGATACCGATGGAAAGCCTGTATCCTCTATGTGCTTTTCTGTCTTCTTGAACAAAGGCAAAGGTATTGATATCGACGTGAACTCTTGTTTTTTTGATCTTTGGATTTTCATTTTGTCACTATTTCTTTTATAAATATATGCGCGCAAAACTGCGTTTTTGAAATCATGCTTTTTATATTATTATATAGTTTAGGGCAGAAAGATTTAAATAGGTAATTATGTATAATTAATTAATTATGTATAATTATAATAGGAATATACGATAATGATAATAAAAAACAAAATAAAACGCAAAAGGAAATTTAAAAATAAGATAGGGGATACTATGGCTAAAAAAATAATTTTAAAAAAATCAGAGAGGACTCAGCTTAAATCAAAAAGGGATGAAAAAAATAAAATAGGCGAGGCGGTGAAGGTCCTTAATGAAAATCCGAATAATGAAAATTGGGCTAAATTTTCCGCTGAATTGAAAAACAGCAAAGCTAAGCATTACAAAATTTTTTATCCAGACGCATTGAAGGGAAAGGATAATTTGACAAAAGCCTATGCTGTATTGTATGATTCGCAATTTAAAGTCCTGTTCAAAATTCCAGTAATTTCGATAAATAACAAGTCGGTTAATGGCGCGACCATTTACCTAAAAGAACTTACATTAAACAGAAGGTGATTATCGTGATCCAACAAAATTTAAATGAATTAGAGAATAAGGCAGTCTATCTTATACGAGAAGCGAATGCAAAATTAAATAACATTGCAGTACTGTGGTCGATGGGCAAGGATAGTACGACTGTCCTTTACCTGATAAGAAAGGCATTTGCTGGCAAAGTGCCTTTTCCTGTAATCCATATAGATAACGGGATTGATTTTCCTGAAACATACGAATTCAGGGATCGCCTTGCAAAAAAATTGAATCTTAATCTTATAGTTGCAAAAAGCGAAATAAAAAGGGAGATTTCGGGATTCAGTTGCTGCGGCGCCAAC
The DNA here is from genome assembly GCA_023474155.1 of Candidatus Martarchaeota archaeon. Lineage (GTDB taxonomy): Archaea > Micrarchaeota > Micrarchaeia > Micrarchaeales > Micrarchaeaceae > JAJZMY01. The sequence continues at coordinate 10,558 of JAMCYJ010000045.1, forward strand.
AAGACAGTAGAGCTCAAGAAAATTCTAAATGACAAGGGATTTAACGGGCTTATAGTATCAATAAGAAGGGACGAGCATGGCATAAGGGCAAAGGAAAGATATATGAGCGAGCGAGATAAGGACTTTAAATGGGACTACAAAAACCAGAATACCGAAATCTGGAACAATTATGTGACAAATACGAAAAAGGACGGGCATATAAGAGTACATCCGATCCTCGACTGGAATGAAATAGACATATGGAACTACATTAAAAGAGAAAAAATACCGATAAACCCGCTGTATCTTTCAAAAGAGGGGAGAAGATTCAGGAGCCTCGGATGCACGCACTGCACGACGTCTGTCAAATCTAATGCAAATACGATAGAGGATATAATTAAGGAGCTAAAGACGACCAAAACCGAGGAAAGGGGCGGAAGGCAGCAGGACAAAGAAAAGGAGTACATAATGCAGAAGCTGAGGTCACTCGGCTACATGTAATACCCGCTACAAAGGCAAAATGAAGCATGTTAATGTGAGGGCTATGAAAAAATATAGAATAGTAATGCTTGGCGAAAAGGACCATGGAAAATCGACCCTGCTTGCAAATCTTCTAATCGCGTCAAATTCGATATCTGATGAAAGGATAAACGAGGTCAGGGCGGTATCGAAAAAGAGCAAGACCCGTTTCGAGCCTGCATATATATTAGATGCATTCTCCGAAGAGAGGAGTAGGGGCATGACAATAGATACCACGAGGGCGGATATTACCTACAAAAACAGCATTTACGAGCTCATAGACGTGCCTGGCCACCTTGAGCTTATAAAGAACATGATGACAGGCGCGTCTGACAGTGAAATGGCGGTGCTTGTCGTATCTGCAAAAAAAGGCGAGGGTTTCAAACCTGAAACGAAAAGACATCTATTCATCGCAATGATGTTCAATGTGAAGGCGATCGTAGTAGTTGTCAACAAACTGGACGAATCTGGCTACAGCAGAAAAGCATTTGAAAAAATAAAAGATCAAGTCCTTAACTACATAAAAGAGATAAATCCGCGTATTACTGCAATCGCTATACCAATCTCCGCATACAACAACGAAAATCTGATATCGAAATCAGAAAATATAAAATGGAACAATGGAAAAAGCCTGATGGAAACTATAAACGGCTTGAAAAACAGCATTAAATCGGATGCGAAAAACAATGGCGCATATAAAAAGGAAAAAGAAGCAAGGATAAGGATTCTTGTTCAGGACGTAATGCAGCATAGCGGCCAAATGGCCTTTGGAATAGCCTATTCAGGTAGCATAAAGAAAAAAGACAGAATAAGGATACTACCTGAAAACGCAACGGCTGTAATAAAATCCGTTTCAAGCACCAACGCGCAGGAGAGCAGCGGAATGCAGAAGATAAAAAACCTCTCGATAAGATTTGACAGGAAGCTTGGCATTAAAAGAGGGGATATCATATACGACATGCACTCCGCGCCCGCGTATACCAGGAAATTTAGAGCAGAGATATTCGCCATAAATGCCGTAGACCTAAGCAAGGACCTAGAAAAAATAAGGATTGTCCTGAACAACAATGACAGGAACATAAAAGGTATGAAAGTTTTGAGGGCCATGTCGCCGATTACAGGAAAAAAAATCTCTGTCATCAGCAAAAAAATAAAGCCCAATACGTGCGTGGATGCAGACATAATCCTAAATTCTGCTTATCCTATGGAAAAATTCAGCGTATTCGAGAATCTCGGGCGCTTTCTTGTATTTGTTGGCAATAGATTTTCAGGCATAGGCAAAATAAAATAAGCGGATAGGAGGCATGGGCATTCTGGATATGACGGCGCCCCTGCGCAGCTTTGCCTAGAAAGCCAATCGTCGTCTTCTTATATTTTATCGGTGGCGCAGATGAAAAAAGTTATCCTCTTTTTGCATAAAATTATAATTAAAATTATAATAATAAAAATATCAATTTAATTTTATATGCTTGACATAATAAAGTATTCTGATCCTAAATTATTATATCTGCTCAAGGATTTGGTTTACAGGCAGATTTATTAGCAAAACCTTGCTGTACAAAAGCTTTTTAAATCTAAAGCGCTGTAATTAATTTTAGGTGTTTTAAATGATCGGGCGAGGAGGGACAACCAAATCCAAACAGCATGAGGAGGGCAATGGGGTGGATGCCAAAAAATTCATACGAATCGGGCGCGAGCACGGCGGCAACACAATAAAGGAGGCTCTGCTTTACAATGCCTCTATGGCGCTTAAAAGCGCAGAGTATTTCGAAAAGCAAGTTGGCGGAGCGAGAACAAGCAACTATTTTCAGGAATGTATTGAAAATTTAAATGAGATTGCGCTGCTATCAAGGGGAAAGCCTGGCAACAAGATAGCGGGGCTGATTGAAGATGTAAAAAACAGGCAACTGGTGCAAATACTCAGGTCCTTCGATGAGCGCAAGGCAAGCATAAACTAATATTATAATTATAAGTTGGTGGTAAAATGCAGAATAGCGTAAAAAAGCAGCATTGCAGCAATGTGGGATTTTGCAACGCAGACCGCAGAAATGAGAAGGCGGACGCGCTTGGAATAATCGAAAGCAAGATGAGCGATGGTAAAAAATATTTTGAATATGCAAAAAAAACAGGCGCAGGAAAATATTATGTCTATGCGCTGGTCAATTACAGGGCCGCCGACGAGCTGCTTGAAAAAATGCGCTTTGACAGATTGAAAAAAAAGAACAACGACGGAGTTGATGACCTGAAATCAGGAAAATATGATTTTCTAGTGATAGCAAAAAACATCGCAAGCGCCCCAGATAAAAAATTCATAGAAGCCATCGAAAAGGAGATAGGATATGTGAATGAAATAAAGGAGCAGGAGAAGAGCATACTTCATGAAATCGAGATCTTCTTCGAAAAAAAAGAGAAAGCAGAGGAGGAAAAGAAATACGACTTGCTTTTGAGATCAGAAATTAAGCATAGCGCATAAATCTTTGCATGCTTATTGCTTTTGTATATTTTAGGCGTATTATAGGGACTTCGAATGGCAGAAAAAGAAAATAAACCACGGGAAAACACTGCAAACAGGCTGAATGAAAGCCTGAGAAATAGAGGGGCAGCAGGCGGCGCGGAATACAGGGGCGATGTCATTAGCGCAGTAAAAGAAAACTGCAGAATAGGGGAGAATTTCGAAAAGTATGGGAACATTCTTCAGGCGATTGAAAACTATGAGTATGCCCTCTTTCTTCTCGAATGCCTGCAGGCTTCGCACTTAAAGCTAAAACAGAGGGGAGAGCACGGACTTGAATCCTGCAAAATCGAAAAAAACGAGTTGAAGGTCATAGACAAAAGCGACCAAAAGCATAAAAAACTGCTGGAGGAGATAAAAGAAGAATACGCTTTGAGGATAGAAATCAGGAAAAAAGTAAACATACTTACTGAGCAGCTGCAGCCGTAGACTCAGTCTTTTATTTTGGATACTGTGACTTTCTGGAATAGCTGTATGTGGACGATTTCCATCGACTTCTGGTTTTTGGCTATTTCTATGCCTAATTTTTTGGCGCATTTCGCAATCTGGCCGGTTTTAGGGATGAAATCAGAATCTGCAGTTAGGAAAGGCTTTATTTTCCTGTACAGCTCCCTGCTATCAGAAAACAATACAAAGCTCATTCCTTCCTTAGCTCCTGCAAACAGCACTGCGCGGTCTATTTGGCGCGTGAAAGAAGCGAACAAAAGCATTTCCATGGCCATGCTTTTTGAGGAATTTTGATTTTCATTAAATGCCTCCAACGCATTTAAATATGACGCAATAAGGTGGCTTTTGTCGAGTATCGAATCGGGATCGAACAATTGCGCAAATCCCATGCTTTCGCCGCCGAGCATGCGGATTTTGGAAATCAGGGATTTTATGCTGAGGCTTGTCGATGCCTGCCTGATTACAAGCCTGCTTATTGCTTTGGGATCCTGGTTCAATGCCATTTCATCACGTGGAAATTGCCTGTATTATTGGTTGCGCATGGCTGCTTGGTTCTAAACAATTGTAAGCCAATCCTTGAATCCATCGTCGCTGCCGGAAACAATATCGTAGAACTTGCTGCTTATCGACTTCGTTACAGCGCCTGCGGCGCCGCCAGATATGCTGATGCCGTCGATATTGGTTATAGGTGTTATCTCGGCGGCAGTGCCTGTGAAGAACGCCTCGTCGCTTGTGTAGAGCTCCTCTCGGTGTATCTTCCTCTCGGTTACGGCCATGCCATTGCCTCTGGCTATTTTTATTACTGAATCGCGCGTAATTCCGAGCAGGATGTCCGATGAATTATCAGGCGTTATCAGTTCGTTGTCCTTTACGATGAATATGTTCTCGCCTGGCCCTTCGGCAACATATCCATTGCCTGAGAGTATTATCGCTTCATCGTAGCCTGCGTGCTTGGCCTCTATGCTGCATAAAATAGAATTGAGATAATTTCCGCTCGCTTTCGCCTGTATCGGAAGAATAGAGGAATTGAATCTTTTCCATGACGAAATCTTGCATTTTATGCCATTGTCCTTGTTTATGAAATAATTACCAAAATCAACCGCGGCTATGAACACGCTTATTTTCTTGTTTACTACGTTCAGGCCGATGTTCTGGTCATTGTAAAACGCGAACGGCCTAATATATGACGAGGAAAGCCTGTTTACCTTCAGCAGGCCTATTATCGCGCCTGCAAGCTGCGCCTCGTTATAGCCTAAGTCCATCGAATATATCTTTGCGCTTCTGAAGAATCTTTTTATATGGTCATCGAGCCTGAAAATCGCTGCCCTTGAATCTTTCAGACTATACGAACGGATGCCTTCAAAAATTCCGCTGCCGTACTGCAGCGAGTGCGTCAGAATTCCGACCTTTGCCTTTTCCGCGTCGACAAGTTCACCGTCAAGCCAGACTTTTTGCATTTAATCTCCCTATAAATAATAGGGCGAGCAACTTATTAATTATTGCGGTTTAGTATCATTTAAACGCCATGCAATTTATTCGTACTATTTTTATATTTTGTATTATAAAATTAATCATGGCACGCAAATTCCAAAGGCGCATCGAGAACTTCAAATGCAACAACTGCGGCGCATTTGTAAAAGGTAATGGATACACTGATCACTGCCCGAAATGCCTTGAAGGGATGCATGTAGACAACAATCCTGGCGACAGGTCATCGGAATGCCGCGGCGCGATGAAAGCAGTATACGCGGAATACAAGTCAGGCAACTTTATCATACATTATAAATGCAAAAAATGCGGTATTGAAAAAAGGTTTACGGCGGCGCAAAATGACAGCAACGGCGCGCTGATGGCATTTTTTGCGCAGGGAAATATTAAAAGCAACGTTTAGGAGGAGATCGGATATGGTAATGAGATATTCAAAAGGCGCGAGAAGCGAACGAGAGCTTTTGCTCCGTCTCTCCGGCATAGACTACTCCGTGATGCGCGCCGCGGGAAGCGGCGTAAATTCATTGAGCCCAGACATAATAGCGATAAAGGAAGGCAGGGGATTTGCATTCGAATGTAAGGCATGGGCCACAAACCTGCTCATAGAGCCGGAGAGGCTGGATTCCCTCAGGATATGGGAAAAGAACACCGGAATGCAGACTTTTATCGCATGGAGGATAAACAACAATGGGTGGTTCTTCATAAAACTTGACGAGCTTTTGAAAAACGGCAAAAATTATACGATGACAAAAAAGAAGGCATTCGAGATAAACAGGCGGTTTGAGGAAATAACAGGCGCGGCAGCACAGGAAGATCGAGCGCAGGGGCGGATATAGAAAAGTATTTTAATTTTTCAGTAAGATATTTAATAATTTAAATCGCATTGTAATAAAAATGAATAGTAGGAGATAAGGAAAAAGGCAGGAATTTGACAAAACTTTTTATATCTTTATAACCTATTATTAATGCATTTTTAAATGCGCGCTATCTTTTATTGCGCTATTTTTGATTTTCATTTTTCATAATTATAGACTTAAACACCGAATGCGTGAATGAATGGCTGAAAAAACACCCGCACCCCGCAAAAAACCAGAGAACCCGACATCGATCGTTAGAATAGCCGGAAAGGATATCAACGGCGCCCTTAACATAGAAAGGGGCTTGCAAAGCATAAAGGGCATAGGGGCAAATACTGCGAAAATATTCGCGAACGCAATCGAAAGCAAATTAGGCATAGATAAAAACACAACCATCGGAAGCCTAAGCGACACGCAAATAGACAATATAGAGGCTGTGCTGAAGGCGCCGTCGCAGTTAAATATGCCTGCATTCCTCTACAACAGGAGGAAAAACAGCGAGAACGGGCAGGACATGCACATAATAGGCAACGACCTCCTGTTTGCGGTAAGGCAGGACATTAACAAGCAAATAACGATAAAAACATGGAGAGGATTCAGGCACCAGTACGGCCTGAAGGTAAGAGGCCAATCAACCCGCTCGACAGGGAGAAGCGGCACAACGGTCGGCGTGCTCAAAAAGGCAATCAAGGCACAGCAGCAGCCTGCTGCAAAAGGAGGAGCAGCGCCTGCAAAAAAATAAATTTTGGTGATTAAATAGGATCTATCAAGAGGAACAGGAGGAAGCATGAAAATCCAAAGGATATTTTCAATGTCGAAAGGATAAAACAGGACAGGGCGCTGATAAACGAGTACGGGCTCAAGAATATGAAAGAGCTCTGGCAAGTGCAGTCCAGGATAAGCAATATCAGGAGGAATATCAGGCTTTTGCTTGCCGGCGCCTCTAAGCAGGCCGGGAACGAAAAGGATATCGTGGATAAGCTCATAAAGCATGGCGTTGTAAGGCAGGAGGCGACTCTCGACGACCTTCTGGACCTACAGGAAAAGCAGTTTCTCGAAAGAAGGCTACAGTCGGTGGTCTTCAGGAAAGGGCTTGCGAAAACAATCAAACAGGCAAGGCAGCTTGTTGTGCACGGATTCATAAGCATGAACGGAAAAAAGATGGACAAGCCAGGCGTTATGGTTTGTGCAGCAGACGAGCAGAGCATTGCGTACTACAAAAAAATAGAGTTGAATGCCGCTCCGAAAATAGAAATAACCAAGCAGGAGAAAGAAGTTCTCAAAGAGATAAAGGAAAAGCAGGAGGAGGCGGTCAAATAAAAATTTAAACAAAAATATGCTTAAAACATGCGGGATGAAATGGCCAAAAAACAGAATGCAAAGGCAAAGCCTGATGCAAAAAAAGAGGAGAAGAAAGAAATCGTATCGTACGAGGCAAAGGCCTTAGAGGAAAAACCAAAGCCAACGAAGGAAAGATGGGCTGTTGCGCATGTTTATTCATCAAAGAACAACACGATAATAACAGTCACCGACATGAGCGGAGCTGAAACAATCGCAGTCGGAAGCGGGGGAATGATGGTCACGGCCGACTCGCAGGAAGGTTCTCCTTACGCCGCAATGCAGGCCGCGTACAAGGTAGCTGCCCAGGCAAAGGACAAGGGAATCACGAACATAAACATTGAGATACGCGCGCCCGGAGGGCACAATTCGAAGAGCCCGGGGCCCGGAGCGCAGGCTGTAGTAAGGGTCCTTGCAAGAAGCGGGATACGCGTCAGCAAAATCATGGATGTGACCCCCATACCCACAGACACCACAAAGAGGCCGGGAGGAAGAAGGGGAAGGCGCGTCTGATTCCGCGCGGGCGTGCTGCGAATGCGAATATTTTCGCAGGCGCAAAGCCCTTGTTTTTTTCTTATTTTTTATAATTTTGTAATAAAACAGGGACGCTAAAAATCAAGGCGCTATTTGAAAACAGAATAACAACTGCTACTCGCGGACAGGCTTTCTGCCATGAGCGTTAAAGACGATCAATCGATTTTTAGCAATCTTTTTATAGTTTTGTAATAGAAATATATATCGGTAAAGAATCGTCAGGGCTGCTTTTATACTGTATTCCTGCTTAGGTCACAGCACTGATGTTAAAGCAAAATGCATTTAGGCAAATTCAAGACAAGTTATCGTAAAGTATGCAATTTCAGAATTACCTGCTGTTTATCGATTGATGATTATTATATAAAAAACGCGTGTTTCTATGGCCAAAGAAAAATCAATAAAGGAAATAGATGACCTTCCAGGAATCGGCGAGACCACTGCCGCAAAACTTAGGTCGCAAAACATTGATACGCTCGAGAAGATAGCAGTGATGGCTCCCCATGAGCTCGCGGAAATTTCAGGCATAAGCGTTGAAAAGGCAAAGGACGCTGTGCAGGCCGCAAAGGACTCGACGACAATAAACTTCGAGACCGGAGAGGCTTTTTACGAAAAGAGAAAGGATATAGGAAAAATAAGCACGGGCTCAAAGGAGCTGAACGACATGATCGGCGGCGGCGTCGAGACGAATGGAATTACAGAGGCGTATGGAAAATTCAGCAGCGGAAAGACTCAGCTCGGATTCATGCTCGCAGTCAATGTGCAGCTTCCTGCAAGCAAGGGCGGGCTTGACGGCAACGTAATGTTCATAGACACGGAAGGCACGTTCAGGCCGGAAAGGATAAAACAGATATGCGAAAGCCTCGGCATAGACGCGAAAAAAACCCTTGAAAACATAATCTATATAAGGGCGAAGACGACAGAGGAGCAAATCCTCACGCTCGAGAGGGCGGACAAGCTCATACAGGAGAAAAACATAAAGCTCATAATCATAGACTCCCTTACCTCCTTGTTCAGGTCTGAATTTATAGGCAGGGGCGCGCTCGGGGAAAGGCAGCAGAAGCTCAACCACCATGTGCACAGGCTGCAGATGCTTGCAGACAAGTACCAGCTTGCGGCCTTCATAACAAACCAGGTGATGGACAACCCCGGAATCCTTTTCGGCGACCCGACGACGCCTATTGGCGGAAACGTGCTTGCGCATGCAGCGACGACAAGGCTTTATATGAGAAAAAGCAAGGAGGAGCGGCGCATCGTGAAGCTTGTGGACTCGCCGTACATGCCGGAAGGTGAATGCGTAATAAAAATCGCGGATGTAGGGATAAAAGATTGATGTGCATTTACAAATTGTTTTCCTGCATTAGCCTGCGCTGCAATCGATGGCCATAGTTTTTTTCGGCAAAAAATCAGGTTCTATCCCAAAAATATATTACAAATGGTACGATGTTCGAGAACATAATAAACGGATGGAAAATAGGGAAGGCAGTGCGCGGCATAGTCATGAAGGACAAGTCGCTTATGATGTATCCTATTCTTTCTGTAGTCATCGCGCTTGCGCTGCTTGCCGCAATATTTTTAGTAGGCATTATCGCTGCAGGGGCGGTAGCAGGCCATAGCCTGATGCTGATAGTAGGAATAATCTTATTTTACATCGCAGTAACATTTTCCTCAACATACATAAGCATCGCCTTGCTGATTGCGTACAAAAAGTTCAGCTCTGGAAAAAAAATCAGCATTGCAGAAGCGTTGTCGCTTGCAAAACCCTACTGGAAAAACGCTCTGAAATGGGCGATCTTTTATTCTATCATAATAATGATATTGAATGCAATAGAATCCCGATTCAGGGGAATAGGCAGACTTGCAGTCGGATTCATAGGCTCGCTTGCAATAAGCGCGGCTGTGTTTTTCGTCGTGCCTGTCATACTCGAAAAGAACGTGGGGCCGATTGATGCAATGAAAGAAAGCGTAAAGACGATTTATCACCAGTTTGGGCAGACCTTCGGAGGCTTTGCATTTATCGACCTTTATTCTGCGATGTTTGTTGTACTAGGTATTATTATAATTATCGCATCTCTGGCATTGTTTGGCAGCAGCATTATTTTGAATATTATATTTATCGCAACAGGGATTATAGGCTTTGCGCTTGTAGTGTTCGGCGCAGTGTTTGCCGCAACGCTCGGGCAGGTCTTCAAGCTGATAGTCTATGATTATGCGAACGGAAGGCCTTTGCCAAAAGGAATAAGCACGCAAATGATCAGCAATGCAAGCAAAAAAAGGAAAATGGCTGGAAGCAGCAATGCAGGCAATATATAATATTCAACTATGCAATATGATGCAATGCTTTATCTAATAGGACTCGGACTGTCAAAGGGAGATATATCGGCAAAGGCGCTTGAAATCGCAAAAAAATGCGATGTTGCATATATCGAAAGATACACGGGAAGAATCAGCGACGACGACGTGAATGAGCTTTCGGAATCCATCGGCAAGAAATTCAAGATCCTCAAAAGGCCTTCTTTCGAGGACAATGTAGCCGAGCTGATTGCGGAGGCCGCTGAAAAAAACGTCGGCGTATTCATCGAAGGGGACCCTTTAATCGCAACAACGCACAAGATACTGTTCATCGAGGCGAAAACCCATGGCGTCGAAATAAAGGTCGTGCATTCAGTATCCATACTTACTGCGGCAATGGGGGAAAGCATGCTCGACTTCTACAGATTCGGCGCGGTGTGCACCATCGCAGACTGGAGCGAACACTATAGGCCTGTTTCGTTCTATGAGACAATCGAAAGGAACCTCGGCATGAACCTCCACAGCATACTTTTCCTCGACTTCGACGAAAGCGAGCAGGCAAGCCCTGACCTAAGACGCGTAAGCGGGATTTTCAAGGCAGCGGAGAAGCAGTACGGAAGGGGAATATTGAATGAGGAAAGGGAAATAATAATACTGCACAATGTCGAGCTTGACACGCAGAAAAACCTGCTTGCAAAAATAGGCGAGCTTGACGACATAGAGCTCGGAAGGGGCCCTACGCTCATCGTAATCCCCGCAAAGCTCAGCGATATAGAAAAAGAGCTTGTCGACGCGGTGTACAGGCAGGAGTAAAGCGCCGCCGTAAAAAGTGTGAAACAATGCTGCAGATATTTCTTGACGAAAAGACAAAAAAGATATTCGCCACTGACCAGTCTACGATAGACATACTGAAAAACGGGTTCTTCGGAGAAGCCGAAGGCGGTAGAATATTGCTCGCCCCTGAAGAAGCGCTTTATATGATTGACGTACGAAAGGCGCAGTGCCTTTCGTCGGAATCTGGCAAGGAGGTCGGGTTCGACGAATTTGCAGGGCTTGTTCTGCAGAGAAAAAAGATGATGGCGAGATATTTCACGTACAAGGACTGGAGGGACAGAGGCATAATGATAAAGGATTTCAGATTCATAAAATCGGGCGCTAAGCAATCTAAGGCAAAAGTCCCGATAAAAAGCTATCCTGCTTCCGGAGTGAAGCTCAACGAATACTCTCTGAATGGCACGTTCTTTCCTGACGACCTCATATGCATCGTCGGCGGGGACGAAGGGAAAAAAATCTATCTCGAGCATTGGTTCGGGCAATACGGGACATACAAGCTAAACGAGAGAGGGATATTAAACAAGCTTGACATGTATGAAACGCTGTATCTAATGGAAAAGAAAATCCTTGCGGTAAAAAACTTTACGCGCGAACAGATCTCGCGCGCCGCGGAAAAAAGAAGACACGATTTCGTAAAGCTGTATCTTGTCTACAGGGACTGGAGGGACAGGGGATATGTCGTAAAAACTGGCTTCAAGTTCGGAACGCACTTCAGGATATATTTCCCCGGCGCAAGACCGGTAAAGGACGAGCAGTGGATGCATTCTAAGCATGTGATACATGTATTTCCGAGGGACACGAAGCTGCTGATATCAGAATGGGCAAGGGCGATAAGGGTGGCGCACTCCGTGCGCAAGACGTTCATACTCGCAATTCCAGGAAAGACGAGAAATAAGAAAATGAAAATAGACTTCGTGCTTTACCATAGGAAAAACAAAAGCATTGAACTGCCTGGCGCAGACGCGCCGAGGCTCGGAATGCTCTCGCTCGGCGAAGACGAGGTAATAGGGGGAAGCGAGCTTTCGGCAATGATAAACGAGGCAAAGGAAAATAAACTAGAGCTGATAATAGCCATAAGCGACAGGGAGACCGCTGTCACATACTACAAGGTAAGAAGAATTACCCTGCCGAAGAGCGAATATGAATACTATGAAATAGACTGGATGCAGCCGTGATGAGGGAAGGCGTTAGATGTCGACCACTGCTGTTGTGCTGAAAAAACTCTTTTTGCCTGATTTTTTTTCAGAGACCGCGAGCGCATACTTGGATATTCCCTTTGCCTCTAATTTGAAGTGCTTTCCTGTTCTTTTTTTTGAGAGTACCAAAGCCGACAGCACGTATCTGCTGTTTCCGCCATTCGGATTTTTTATTTTTATTAAATGCACGTCAAATCCGAACCTGTCTTTCGCATCGAGAATCGAAAGGCAGCTCTGCAAAAACTGCCAGAGAAGGTTCTCAAGCGTATCCGCATCCTCTTTTATAGCTATTTTATAAGTCCTTGCCCCCTCTGCCTTTACCTTTTTAATGTCCGAAATAATGTCAAAAAGAGCAAGCGCGGAATTTTTGAATGCCTCCTCGGCAGAACCGCCGAATGCATTGAACTCTATGTCTGCTGTGTGGTCAACGTATTCATATTTTTTTCCATGCATAAACTCCTTTTATTATTTCAGGCTTAATATTTAATAAAGCGCGCAAAATACCGCGGCAAAACAATGCCGCATGAGCATGGCCAAAATAAAAGCAAAAGATAAATAATATGATTTCGTATTATATGTGTCCTGTGATGACAAGAGTAACTACTGAATAGTGATGATGCCCATTTCGACTGAGGACAATTATTTAAATGTGAAAGAATGGCTGCAAAAAAGAAGCATGTAAAGGAAAAAAATAAAAAGAAAACAGACATAGGGCGGCAAAAGCGAGCAGGAGGCGGCACGCAACCTGAAGGGAACAAAAGCAGAAACAAACTGCTTGGGATGGCTGCGGTCATCGCAGCATTCGGGATTGGATCATACAATATCCTGTCCTCGACAAGCCTCACCATACAGGATGCGAATCCTTCAAGCTATATCATCGCAGTAATGCTTATGGTTTTCCTGCTCCTTGTATTTTCGCTTAAAGAGAGGCTTGAATTCAAGCCTTCTGCAAGAAATATGCTATTTGGCATTCTTGCGCTCGCAGCATACGCAATTATAGCGTCATATTTGAGAATCCTCGCATCGTTTAGATTTTATATCTACAGGATGGACGCGCTCCTCTTGCCTATTTTTCTCGCGGCCCTGATAATTATTGTTTTTGGAACCGATGGGATCAGGAAGCTAAAACATGTTATAGTCTACAGCGCATTCGCGTCGCCTCTATTGCTTATGCCCCTGCTCGGCATGAATAATTTTTTTACCACCATCAATGCAAAATTCGTATTCTACATGCTCAGAATCATGCAGATTCCTGTTTCAAGCTCAGGCATCATGATTTCGTTGGCGTCAAACCCTGTTGCATCGATAGTAATAGGGCAGACCTGCACGGACATAGGCGCGTTTATTGCATTGGCCGCGTTTCTGCTGCCTATCGCATATCTCTTTGACGGAAAGCTGAAAAACAAGGTATTGTTCGTAGTTATAGGAATCATCGGACTCGCAGCCCTGAACGCGGCAAGAATGCTCGCAATAGCACTTTCCTGGTTTTATTACGGGATTTCGAATGCACTTGCGCTCTTTCACGCATCTGCAGGGCCTGTACTGTTTTATGCGATAATAGCTATTATGATCATATTCTCGTACAGGCTTGATTTGTATGTGCCAAAAATAAACCGCGGCGAATTTGCAGTTTCAGGCAAAAAATCATTGCTGTCCATGCATGTGCTGCTCGCGTTGGTCTTTGGCATTTTCAGCCTTGTTTTATTGTCAGCCAATGCGAACATCGGAATTCAACCAACGCATTTTAAAAATCTGCAGGGCCTGGCCGGCAGCCAGATAAATGCTTCAACAGAAACCGAAATACTTCGCGTGCTTAACACCCATGGCATCAACGCCACAATGATCGGAATTGTCAGGCTTGATAATATAACAGGCGCGGACATTGCATTGAATGGCAATGCGACAGCAGAGACGAACGGCGCATATGCATTCGTCTCCATGTCGAAAACCATATTGCCGATCAATAAGTCTGGGCGTCAATATTCACGATATGCCTATGCGATTGGAAACGGAATCTCGGTTTATAGCAGCATTCTAAAAACAGCTAACTACCCGCTTAGCATATCAGAATTCGCAGCTCCGATAAATGCAAGCGGAACTTATGTCCCTGTTGACTTTTTAGTATTTGAAAACTACAGCTCCGCAAGATTCTGCAGCATAGGATACCGAAAAATAGGGCTGCCGAACTTTTTTGAATCTGAAATTTACAATCTGATAA
>JAMCYJ010000045.1:25275-37031 GCA_023474155.1 Candidatus Martarchaeota archaeon
ATTTTTTGAGAATATTCCTATTATCGGATCGCTCGGCACTGAAAATGACACTGTGCATGCCTGCGCATTTTGCATAGAGACCATTTTTGACCATATGCTGTTTGCAAGCCTGAATACAGAGATGTTTGCAATATTGCACGGGTACGCGAATACAGCATTTGCTGTTATGTTCTGCTCGGTAGAGAAATTAAATGCTGCGAGCTTTTTGTAGGTTTTGTTTGTCATATTTTGCACGGACAGGGTAACATTCCTTATGCTTACTTTTACCTGCTTCCCTGCCCCGCTGTTTGATGCTAATTTGAATATTATGCGCTCGTTTGTGAAATTTATTGTAAATGGCACTGCTGAAATATTAAGGAAGTTTGAATAAACCGAATTTGAAACCGTTATGTTATGGATTATTTTCGGGTGGACCACAGGAGTTATTGTTGTGGTCGGAGACGAAGGCAGGCCTGATGCAGGCTGCTGCACAACAAGAGTCTCTGTTATCGAGTTGCCTGTGTAGTTTGCATTGCCCGAATTCGAGAAAGTCAGTGTGTATGTTCCAGGAAGGCCCTGCGTCGACCACGATGCGCTGGAAGAAGTTGTGGAATAAAGCGCGCCGTTGACATACAATTTCCACGCCGATTGGTTGTTTAGCGTCTCTGTTCCTGTAAATGAGAATGTATCCCTTGTATAATACGGGCTTCCATACTGGCCGTTTGAGCTTCTGCCTGCTGTCCCAGATGAATTTGAAAATGAGTATGTTGGAGCCGGAATGGAATTTGAAGCGACTGTTATAGTTATCGGATCGCCGTAAGGATAGGGCGTTGTTGCACCTATGTCATTTGCAAGCAGATAAAGATTATAGCTTCCTACAGGAAGATAACCGCCTAAGACCAGATTGTCTTCTGCAGTTATGCTGTTTGCCGCGGTTGTTGTTGATGGGGCAAAATTTGCAAGTTGATTTTCTGAAAATATCTGGATGCCGGACGAATCTGTTATTATCCAATTGTATGAAAACGGGCCTGTCCCGCCGACAGTATTTGCAGAAATTAAAGGCAGCGCGCCGTATATGAGTGATAGCGGCTGCGACTGGCTTAAGACATTGCCTGGATTTGTGCTTTGGATGGAATTAAGCGAAAGAACAGGCACAGAATTAACAGTAATCGAAATTGTAGGGGAATTTACAGGAGTTTCCGATGTTGTGATAAAATCAAATAAAATACCATTAAACTGGATTAAGTTTGATGAGGTCGAACTTACTGCAAAGGATATGGAATTATCGCCGTCAGTAAGAGGTATTATTATATTGCTGCCCATTTGCTTGTTTCCTGTCACATTCCACAGCATTGCATTGAATTGGCCTGTGCCCTCTGTGTCTGTTGTAAAATTTATTGTTTCAGACTGGCCTGAATCGAGCAGGGTGTTTGTCGCAGAGATAGATATCGTCGGCGTTGTTTTCACTGTAACGTAGTCTGTTTGGGAATACGCAGTCGCAGCCGACGACGCTGAGTCTGTCAGGATATAGCAATAATATACACTGGCATATAACAACGGTGTTGTGTATATCTGGCTTGTTGCTCCAGATATGGCGGTATCGCTTGCAGAGCATGTTCCGGATGCGGTTGCAGAGTACCATTGATATGCGTACGGAGTTGTACCCCATGAAGGATTGGCAGTCAGCGTTATGGAGTGCTCGTCGTCTATAATTGGCGCGGAAGGCGTTATCGCGCCTGCATTTAATGCGTTGTTTACAATGATTGTGTTCTGCGGCGAATTAAAAACAAAGGGCTGCGCAGTTCCGGTGTCGTATGCGATTGCATTGAATTCAAACGCATTCGCGGAAGTCGGGGAATTGACTGCGAATGAGACTGCATTGCTTCCGCTTGGCTGTATTATTACATTGCCGCCCATCTGACTGTTTCCTGTCGCATTCCACAGCATTGCATTGAATGGGCCTGTCCCTCCTGAAATGCTTAATGTGTAAGTTTCTGTCTGCCCTGAATCGAGCAGAGTGTTGCTTGGAGACAGGGATATTGTTGGCGCGGGATTTACTGTTATTGCTGGCGTTGCCGCCGTATAACTTTCTGGAGTTGTAGCGGAATCTGTTATCGTTGCAGAAAACTCGCAGGTCGCAGATGAAGTTGCAGAAGCAGAATATGTAAATGACGTAACATTGCCGGGATTGCTAAATCCCGGGCAGGAATATCCGTTTGCAACTGCCCATGAATAAGCATATGGTGGAGTGCCTGTTGTTGGCAAAGCTATGCTTATAGTATATGATTGTCCTGAATCGAGGATTATTGGTGATAAAGGAGATGTAATTGATGTCGTGGCAAGGCCGGAATTTATAATGACATTGTAGTTGTAGGCGCGGGGCAGCGCATTGACAGTTATGTAGCTCTTCAGTGCTGAATCAGCCTCATAAATTTTAAAGTTATAATTGCCTGCAATATTAATGAAATGAAAATTATATATCTTGTTAGGTGATGCTGGTAATGGCTGGGGCAGCGAATTTGAGGATATCGAATTGTAGACAAGTACATTCATTGTTGTTGCCTGCATTGCATTTACGCTGAATCCAATCGTGTTGTATGCAAGCACAGTTAGGAGTGTATTGTAAGTTCCAATCCCGTTATAGAGTAGCAGATTTGCAGAATATGGAGGGGAGATAGAACCAGAAAGCGCATTCGCAAATTCTATGGTTGTAACCTGGCCTATGTCAAGCACAGTGTTTGAGACAAATGAAGTGCATAGAGTATTTGTAGGTACTGATTTTGCTAGGGTAAGCGATGACGGCGCGGGGCATGGGCCTGAAAATAGGCTGTTGCTGCTGGCTGCGCTTGAGAATTGGGTTGTTGCGCTGAGCGCAAACAGAAATAAAAATATTTCAAATATTTTAATTATTCCGCATACCCCCCCCGCATCTTCGCGCCTAAAAAATCGCAGGCGCAATAGAATAAAGATATGGGCTTTATCTCATACACATTAAATTATTTTCCCTTCACCATTTTAATAATTAATATTGGAAGCATAACTATTTAATAGCTATTTAATAGCTATTTATTTGGTGATTTGCGGAAGAGACCCTGGCGCACGCCACCCGATGGCGATATATATAATAAGTAGAACCTTTGCATGACTGCGGATTAGATTATAACTTATAATGCAGGTATATGCAGATGCAATGCCGCGCCAGAAGGCGCACATGCGCTACGAGGTTATTATTCGATGTCCTCCTGCTTTATGTTGTAATCGCTGAGCAGCCTTTTTTTGCTGATTTTTGTCGGTGCGGAATCCAAAAGAGACTCCTGTTTGTGATTCTTTGGAAACAGGATAAAGTCCCTTATGTTCTCGCTGTTGAAAAGCATTGATATGAATCTGTCAAGCCCAAGAGCTATGCCTCCATGTATTGGTGCGCCATAAGATAATGCGTCTATGAGGAATCCGAACGTGCTGCTTATCGCGCTCTGATCCATCCCTATGACAGACAGGGATTTTTTTTGAAGCTCTGGATCATGGATTCTGATGCTGCCGCCGCCTATCTCTTCCCCATTAAGCACGATGTCGTACTGCCTTGCAATCACTTTCTCGGGCTCTGAATCAAGGTATTTTTCGGTGTCTTTTGTCGGGGCTGTGAAAGGATTGTGCGCAGGCTTCAGCTTGCCTGTCACCTCATCTTTGTCAAATAGAGGGAAATCTGTAATCCATGCAAATGCATATTCCTTATTATATTTTTGCAATTTATCCCCGACGAGCTTTCTCAATTTTCCAAGCGCTTCGAGAAGCAGCCTCTCTGAAAGATCCGAGCCTATTATTATGATGTCGCCGTCGCGCAGCCTCATCTTCTGCATTAAGCTATCGCAAACATCGCTTCCTATTGATTCTGAGATAGACATTGGATCCGATTCAATTTTTCCATGTGCAGCATAAAGCCACGTAAGCCCCTTAAGCCCGAATCCCTTTGCTGTTTCTATCAATTTCAGCATGTATTGTTTGTTAAGCCTGCTGCCTCCTGAATTGGCGCTGAAATCGGCAGGAAATGCCGCAGCCTTTACAAATCCCTTGCTCTCTATAATTCTCTTGAGCACATTGTAGCCTGAGGATTTCATCTCGCCAGTGATGTCAAATATCATGCTGTCGAATCTAAGATCGGGCTTGTCAGACCCGTATTTTTCCATCGCCTCCTTGTATTGCAGCACTGGAAAATCAATTCTTGTATCATTATGGAGCGCCTGTTTGAATATTGCCTTTATCAGCTCCTCAATAAGGCATTTTATATACTCCTCGTTCCTGAAGCTTACCTCGATGTCGACCTGTGTGAATTCGGGCTGCCTGTCTATCCTCTGGTCCTCATCCCTGTAGCACCTCGCTATCTGGAAATATTTATCGATTCCGCCTACCATGCACAACTGTTTGTACAACTGGGGAGACTGCGCAAGCGAATAATACGCGTTCTTGCTTAACCTTGATGGAACAATGAACGTCCTTGACCCTGTCTCGTATGTGTCCTTCACGAGCGTAGGGGTTTCAAGTTCCATGAATCCGTTATCCCAGAAATATTTCCGTATTTGCTTTGTAATTATATCGCGGAATTCAATGTTCTTTATCATTTGGCGCCTTCTCAAGTCCAGATATCTAAATTTCATGCGCAGGTCCTCGTTCGCAAGGCTTCTGCTTTTCTCGTCGATCAGCTCGAAAGGCAGCGGCAGGGACGTACTTACTACCTCGAATTTTTCGACGAATATCTCGACGCCGCCCGTGGCAATCGACCTGTCCACAGTGTCTTCATCCCTTTTTTTGACCTTGCCGAACGCTTGTATTACATATTCCTTGCCTAACTTATCCGCAAGCTCCTTTGCCTGTGATTCGAACACGAGCTGGGTTTCGCCGAACCTGTCGCCCATGTCTATGAACAGCTTTCCGCCATGGTCCCTGATCCTTCTGCACCAACCATACGCGCTGACTGATTTTCCTATAAAAGTCCTATCCAGCTGTCCGCAGTTTATTGATTCGTAATCCAAAAAAACACCATTGCGCAATCAGTCTTCTTTGCCTGCAACAAATTTGGGCAACAAAATATTTAGCCTTGTTGAAATATACCTCGGGCTTGCATTGTACTTTTTCGCTATCTGGCCTATCACAAAATTGAAGACCTTCGGATTACCTCCGTAGTCCCTGAGCAGGCCTTTGTTTTCTGAGAGCATTGAATTTATCGCGGAATCAATCAGGCTTTCGTCTATTTCAGGGCCTGCCTCAATGGCCTTTCCCTGCTCTATGGCTTCAATCGTCTTGCCGCTCACAAACATATTTTTCGAAATCGCCATAAGCAGGCTTTCGAATTTCGCATTGTCAAGCACTTTATTGTACTTTTTAAGCGCCTCTATCGCGCTTACGACAGTGTTAATTTTGTACATCCCTGCAAATTTATTTATAAGCTGGAGCGCGTTCTTGTCGAACATTATCTGCTCCATGATAAGCTTCTCGCTGGCAGAGTGCTTGGCCGCAAGCTCCTTTGCTATCCTGCTTGCATAGACTGGTTCAAGAACAGGAATGCTTTCTATGCTGTATTCCCCAAGATCCGGCTCGTATATTATGCCGTATTCCTCATCGCTCTCTTTTTCCCTCATCGGCATCGTAGCCATCTTTGCCTCGTCGTACGACCTTGTCTCCTTGCTTATCGCGGTTCCGCTGTTCCTTGCCGCCTCCTGCCTTTTTATCTCGAACAACGCCGCATTAATCATGTTCTTCATTCCTGTGACGTTCTTTACCTCTACCCTTTCTCCTTGGCCCGAGATGTTTACATCTGCTTTGAGCTCGGCGTTGATGTCTATGCCCAAGTAATACAATATGCTCTTCATTTCGCCCATGAATTCCTTCAAGTCCTCAATGCCAGAAATATCGGGCTCTGTTACTATTTCGAGAAGAGGCCTTCCAGACCTGTTGAAGTCTATGAGCGAGTAATCCTCTTCGCGCAGTATCTTTGCCGGATCCTCCTCTATCTGTATCCTGCGAATCCTTACCTTGTTTTGGCCCTGCAGCTCTATAAACCCTCCTTTAGAAACAGGGTTTGAAAGCTGGGTTATCTGGAATGATTTCGGCAGGTCAGGGTAAAAATATACCTTGCGCTCGAAAGAAACTGTTTTCGCCATATCTGAATGAAGGGCGTTTGCTACTGATTTGGCGATTTCAAGCGCCTTTGCATTGAGCATCGGCTTTGATCCTGGGAATCCCATGCAGATTGGGCAGACAGACATGTTCGGCTCTTGCTCATTGTATGCGGCGCAGGCGCAGAAAAGCTTTGTCTTTGTCGGAATTGCGACATGGATCTCCAACCCTATTTTTATTGCCTGCATCATACCGACCCCAGATTATACTTGAATTTGTATTCGAATGCGTTTTCCCAATTTTCGACGAAATCCAGCAGGGAATAGTCGTTGAAGTGGTCAGATATAAGCTGCGCGCCCATAGGAAGGCCTTTGTCATAGTCGTAGGGAAAAGAGACATGTGGAAAGCCTGAAAGGTTCGGGGGTATTGTCAGGATGTCTAACCCGTAATTCTGCATAGGAGTCAGGCTGTTGGCATCCTCTATTTTCGGGGTCAGAATCGGCATGGTAGGGCTCAGTATGAATCCCTGCTTGAGGATTTCTTTCATTTTCGATATAAGGAGGCCCCGCACCTTCAGAGCCTTTCCGTAATACCTGCTTTTCACGCTTGCGCCCCTTACAAATGTTCCTAATATTATCCTTCTTTTCGCCTCTGTTCCGAAGTTAGACCTTGATTCTGTAAAAAATGAATTATAATCATGTGAGAATTCATTGTTCTTCGATCCGTATTTGAATCCAGTATAGCGCGCCAGGTTTGTAGACGCTTCTGCCATCGAGATTATATAATAAGTCGGGATGGCTTTATCGAGCAGGCTGAAGTCTATTGTTTTTATGGCAAAGCCCATGTTCTCCAGCTTTGACACAAGGCCTGAAAAATGGGATTTAACATCCTCATCAAGAAAACCATTTATCTGGTTTATCAGAAAAATTGTATTTTTCTGGGTTTCGCTTTCTGGGATTTTCCTTTTGCCTATGTCGATGCACGTCGAATCGTAATTATCAGGCCCCTTTATTATATCGAAGACATGCCTTATGTCTTTCGCAGACCTTGACATCAATCCTATTTTGTCGAGGGAATTCGCGTAGTCTATCAGGCCGTGCCTTGAGACCGCTCCGTATGTCGGCGTGAAACCTACGACCCCGCAAAATGCAGAGGGAGCTGATATTGATCCGCCTGTGGATTCTGCTATCGCGATATGGTATTTCAGCACTGC
The DNA here is from genome assembly GCA_023474155.1 of Candidatus Martarchaeota archaeon. Lineage (GTDB taxonomy): Archaea > Micrarchaeota > Micrarchaeia > Micrarchaeales > Micrarchaeaceae > JAJZMY01. Next base: position 32,579 of record JAMCYJ010000045.1, read on the forward strand.
AGTCGCAATCGCGGCCCCGCTGCTCGAGCCGCCTGCGACATAGTCCTCGTTGAACGGGTTTCTTGGAACTCTGTCGGAATTGAGCCCGAATGTGCCAAACCCGAATTCGTCCATGTTTGTCTTTCCAAGAAAATCGAAATTTTTCGAGAGCATTCTTTCAACAACAGTTGCATTGAACGGAGGCAGGTATGCCCTGAGAATTTTTGAGCTGGCCGTTGTCTCGACATTTTTTACGCATATATTGTCCTTTACGCTGAACGGGTAATTTTGCCCTGATATCTTACTTATGTTGAGAAACGCATTGAGCCTGCTGTTCAGCTCGGAAAGATCCTCCAAAAAAGCTTCTGCGTAGTCAGGTTTCTTATCCAACGAGTAAAACTCCTCAATGCTGTTCATATTTTCGGACCAACTACATAAAACCTATGCGTTCTTGAATTTGCGAGGAGAAGATCCACGTCTTCGAACGCGGACTCAGAATCCTGCCTAAGCCTCTGATCAATAGGTATCGGATGGTATTGCTCGGCAATGTTTCCTGTATCGATCTGCTGTATTGTATCGAAATAATCCAGTACGCTTTCTATGTCCTTCTTTATTTTTTCCCTTTCGGCGTCCTGGAGTTTTATTCTACAAATGCGCAGAAGCCTTTCGAATTCCTGCTCGTTCATGAATACCATACCTAATAAATAATAAAATAGAATTTTCAGATGCGGCAGGGGCTTTTTGTTTTCGAATAAGCCATGCGCGTCGCAAATAATATTAAGATTTAGATTTTTTAATATTATGTTTTAATTTGAAGAAATAGAGGACAGCGCTTGCAAAACTCATGATTCCTATGAAAATCAGGAACAATCCTATGATGAATTTTATCAGCTCAAGCAGCACTAGAAACCCAAACGAGATCTGATGGGAATAAAGCTTGAAATGTATCAACAGAAGACCGAAGAATATGAAAAGAATGCTGAAAAACGCACCTATTGAAAAATCCTCATAGTCGGAAACGGCAAAATATTTTGCAGTTTTTGCATTTATCTTAAATTTGGATTTATCCTTTATTTTCAAGACGGCAACCGCGAAAAATCCCGCTCCCAATCCAAGAAACATGCCTACAACATCGAACCTGAACAGGATTCCAAAAGCAAAACCTGTAAATAGCAAGGATAAAAAAATTAAAATTGAAATTTTGTTGCTTTCAGATCTCCTGTAGCGCTCCGCATATATGCCGCTGTTATTGCCTTTCATTTCCTATCATTGGGTCTTTTTGACTTTGCTTCTCGCTGCGACTGCCTCCGCAGTCTTTGACTTGTTGCTTGAGTTTTTGGACAGCTTCCTGCGGCCTTTGCTGTTTTTAAAGCAGGTGCCCGTGCAGAAATAGCTTATCGTCCCTGCCTTGTTTACAAACATTATTCCCTTTCCTTCCCCAAGGTCTTTCGAGCAATAAGAACATTTCATAAAATCATTATAATATCTCTAATTTATTAAAGCAAATGATAGAATATATTGATAGGGTATTTTATTTATTTGACCTTTATTTCCCTTGCCTCCCTGTTTGTATCCGGCAGCCTTATGACGTCCCCTGACTTGATCGGGCCTACGACATTCCTCTTTATTATTCTGTTTTTGTCCTTGCCCTCGAGTATCTTGCATACTATAAAGTATATCTCTCCGTAAATGCCTGTCTTGGCGCGTTTCTCGACTTCAATTACTTCTGCCAGAAAGCCCTGAAAACGGTTTTCTGCCTCATTTTGCTCTACCATTGTAATCAACTTAACTTTTATTCGATAATTAATTTATTCGATCCTGAGGATTAAACCCGTAGCAATATCCGAGGATCACTGCTTGCTTTTTCCTGTTATCAGGGAAATTATCTCCTTTATCTTGTCTGCCGCCTCTCCTTCTTTTTCAACGGAAACAGCAGTGCACGGGACATTCAGGCCTATTGATTTGCCAAGGTCTTCCTTTGTCGCAAGGTACGAATAGGAGATCTTCTTTTCATCGCATAGCTTTGGCAGGTGCATCACAACCTCTTCAGGCTGCACGTCCTTTGCAATCACGACAAACTTGGCAAGGTTTCTTTCAATGCTTTTCGTCACCTCGTTCGCGCCTTTCTTTACTGTTCCAGATGTGCTCACAATCTTTAACGCCTCCTGCGTCTTCGCCATTACTTCGTCGGATACTTCGAATTTTATATAGGATACCATATTAACACCTATCACTTTTGGTCATTTAGATATTTAGCATTATTTAGAATATTTTAAATTAAAATAAAAAAGTCTGTCTATATTGAATCTAAGTCCTCTCTTGACAATCAAGGATTAATCCTCTGCTTTTTGTGTTTTGCGCTTAGCGCTTAAATAGCATGAATATTGATTGCAAGTAAACAGGCACGGCTGCAAATTTCAGACGAATAAAGATAAACAGATAATATAAAACAAAAAAGTATATAAATCTATGTGATAAAGCCCTGCTGCCGTTATAGATTTGCATTTGCCAGAAACTGCAATTCATCTTTTTAGCTGTTTATTTGCCGAAGTCTTATTTGCAGCGGGCGCTGTCTTTACAGGCAGGATCTTATTTGTTCTCCGGACTTCAAAGCCTAGCCCGTGGTTGATAATTTTTGACGGGACCGCTCTGAGCTGCAGCGCGTTTGGACGGCCGTCTTTCCAATGCAAATTCGCCATGATGTCAGTTTTGCTTTTCAGCTCGCCAAGAGGCAGCGTGTTCGAATTTACAGTTGCGACTGCGGATTCAAATTTTATTGTTTCAAAATAAGACAGGCTGCATAGGATCGGAATGCGAAATGACGCCCCATTTTCAAGGGCAATTTTAGGGGCAACGGTTGAATCCTCAACAATCCATTCGCCTGACATCATTGATGATTTGTAAGTGACTATTTTTTTGAAGGTTTGGTTGCGGGTCAGGTCGTCAATGATAATTTCCCACTGGTTTTTGCCTTTGTTCAGAAGGTTTATTTCTGCGTAAATTTCATCGCCAGGCTTCGCTGCCAATTCTTTTCTCGGTATATATACTGGATGCGAAGGCAAAAGCTCGTACCATGCCTGGTTAACGAATTTTTTTTCTTTTTTTGAATAACTCGAATCAACCCCGGTCTGTATCAATGTCCTGTCATAAGATTTGCTGCCTCCTATCCCTATCCATTCGCTTACGTCGCTCGGAGGCCTTACGACCAGAAAAAAAGGCATGCCATTTAAATTTATAATAATTAAATTCTTTTTCGGCTTTACGTATTTAATTTCAGGCACATTCCATTCCCCTTTAATTCCTGAGACGACAGGAAGGGGGTGCTTAAAACTAGATTCGGTAATATATCCGCTCCAATTCCGTGAAAGGGAAACCGAAAAGGCATGGGCGTTATTTCTGTTTTTTTGGGCAGAGGCAACAACAGGAGCGCCTGCATTGTTGTTTTCATTGTATCTGCCTGAGACATTGCCTGATACCTTGCCTGATATGCTGGCAGGCGAGGCAGCAAGCGCAACCGCGATAAATGAAGCCGCCGCGATGTTTTTCAACCTGCCTGCAATATTCCATGCCTGCTCCGCGCCGCCGTTTTTATGCCTTAAAAATTTTCGGCTGCTTTCATCAACATCCTGCTTGTTTTTAAACACTTGCATTTTACCATCATATATGCATAAGAATTTATTGAGTAGGATATAAAAGGCTTGTGTACAGGGAATAAAACGAGATTATTGCCACCCTATCAAATTATTTTGCTTTTTTATGATAAAATCAACTTCAAATGAATTTCTATAAAAAAACTTCGCGCCAGAAGCCGACATTGCAATATTTTCAAGCATCTTTGGCATTATTTGGCTTGTATCATCTCCAAGTGCAAAGGATATATTAGGGGTAAATAATGCCATTGGCCGCCCTAAAAAAACAGGTTGATTCTGTATTTCTCATTGATTTGCAAAAGCTTTTCTATAATGATTTGAATTGTCAATCTTTTTTAACCGAACAATTCAAAATATTCTTTATAGCCTTCAATTCTGTTTTCATAGTGCCCGAGTTATTGGCTTTTGGCTTTTTATTAACAGATAATAAATCACTGTAAGATTTTTTCTCTTTTTTATATTTAGAAAGATTTAACTTTTTTACAATTTCATTGAATTCCTGCATTGAATATTTAATACTTTTGTTACCCACAACAGTTTCAAGTTCCAAAAAAGTTCCTAAGGTCTTAACTTGATCAAGATGTATACGAGTATTTTTATACAACCAAAGATCTCTATTTTTTTCTACTATTACCAGTTTACCAAAGGTTTTAGTGAACCTATATTTTAGTGTTTTTATTGATTCTTTTTTTAAATTAAAAATATAATAATTAGAAATTTTTCTAGTGAGTTCATCTGGTCGCAGGTAAAATATCAATTCGTAAGCAGAATTGTTAATTTCTCTTAATTTCAATCTACCGAACATTGAATTATAATAAGTGTCA
>JAMCYJ010000023.1 GCA_023474155.1 Candidatus Martarchaeota archaeon
GTCATAAATCGCAAACCAATACTTGAAAAAGCTAGGGAGGGGCACTCCCGACGTAATGCCTCTGGAGGCGTAGTCCATACATTCCAAAAGGGAATGCAAACTACGCCAGTGAATCAGGAACATACTCCGCCTCGTTTCGATGCAGAGGAAGCCCGCACGCTTTAGCGGCGGGAGGATGTCACACGTGTTGATTCTATGGTTGAAAAGGTTGTTATTCTCGGATCAGGCCCCGCAGGGCTCACTGCCGCGCTGTATGCCGCAAGAGACGATTTAAAGCCGATTATAATAGGCGGTTTCAATGCGGGAGGCCAGCTTATGCTGACGACAGAGGTCGAAAATTATCCAGGATTTCCAAGCGGGATCTACGGCGCGGAATTGATTGACAGCATGAGGAAGCAGGCCGAAAAATTCGGGGCGGTATTCGTAAATGACGATGTTAAAGAAGTTGATTTCAATTCAAGGCCTTTCAAATTGAAGACCGCGGCCGCGAAGTTCGAGGCGCATTCGGTTGTCGTCGCAACAGGCGCATCTGCCAGATGGCTCGGCATCGAGTCAGAAAAAAAATTCATCGGAAAAGGGGTCAGTTCATGCGCGACATGCGACGGGGCGTTTTTTAAGAATAAAGAAGTTGCCATAGTGGGGGGCGGGGACACTGCCCTGGAGGACGCGATATTCCTCGCGAAGTTTGCCACGAAAGTGCATATAATCCACAGGAGGGACGAATTCAAGGCGAGCAGACTGGCGCAGGACAGGGCAAGGGCGAATCCGAAAATAGATTTTATCCTAAACAGCGAAGTGACAGAGATTCTGGGCAGCGGCTCGGTCACCGGTCTGAGAGTCGCGAACAACAAAACAAATGAGACGTCGGACATCAGAGTTGACGGGCTGTTTGTCGCGATAGGATATAAGCCGAATACAGGTTTCTTGAAAGGGGCTCTGGATCTTGACGAACAAGGCTATATTGTCGTTTCCGATGAGGTGAAGACAAAAATCGACGGCATTTTTGTTGCAGGCGATGTCGCAGACAAAATATACAAGCAGGCAGTCGTCGCAGCAGGCGCAGGAGCAAAGGCCGCCCTCGAAGTAAGGTTTTATCTCCAAAGAAACGACTTGATGTGATCTGCTGCAAAAAGACCAGAGCAAAAACTATTAATGGAACAGTACTATAAAATTGCCCAAAATGCTCTTGATAAAATGGTTAGAGAATACAGGTTCGCGGGCGTATTTTATTCCAAAAACAAAGTAATGCTTGCGGATGCCGCAAAGAGCTTAATTGCAAATGCGATTGTTGATCCAGCAATAAAAAGCGGATACGCTTATGTTTCCCCGCATGCAGGATACGCGTATTCCGGTTCAACAGCAGCATGCACTTACAAAGCGCTGTCGCAAAACAAGGACCTCGGCAGGATCGATACTATAATAATTGTAGGCCCTAACCATACAGGCGACGGGGAGAATATTTCAGTTTCGGCGCAGGACTGGGAAACGCCGCTTGGGGTACTGAAAAATAACACACCCCTTTCAAGGCAGATTGCGTCCAAAGGAATAAAAGTTGATGAATCAGCGCATTTAGAGGAGCATTCTATAGAGGTCCAACTGCCATTTTTAAATGTCATCGCGCCAACAAAAAAATTCTGTTTTATTTGTATGAGGGATCAATCGGTAGAGTCCAGTGCCAAACTGTCAGATTCGATAATAGCCGCATCGAGAAAACTGAACTCGAATGCGGTCGTGATAGCGAGCTCTGATTTCGACCACTACGAACCAAGGCGCGAGGCGGCGAGGAAGGACGGGTTGCTCATCAAGGCATTGTCTGGATTAGATTATGAAGGGTTCGACAGGCTTGCGTCCGAATTAAATGACAGCGCGTGCGGGGTCGGTCCCGTGATGACTGCGCTTTTGTTTGCAAAGTCAATGGGTGCAACAAAATCCCTGCTGCTCAGATATTCTGATTCTAGTAGTGTGACAAAAGATTATTCGAGCGTTGTCGCATATGCATCAATAGTTTTTATATAGCCTAATAAATGCCTGCGATGCGTAAAAAGTTTAATATATTTCGCCTGCAATGTATTATTCGTGATTGCATGGCAAAAAAACAAAAAGACGTGGTTTGCGGAATGGATGTGAATGAAAGTTCGAAGTTCAAGTCAGAGCACAACAAGCAAAAGTATTATTTCTGCAGCGAATCGTGCAAGAAGGAATTCGACAGCAAGCCTAAGAAATACGCGCACTGAGCGCGCATTTCGTTTTTTATCGGATTTAAAATAAGGTTTAAAAACAATTGCATCTTATTTAATATTGCCTTTTATTTTATTATTTTATTTTTATTTTATTATTTTAAGCATAGTTTATTTACGCATAGTTTAGATGCGGTGTCAGGATAGCTGATAAAATGAATTTCAAAGAATACGTCGAGCAGCACAGGCAAAAAGTGTACGAAAAAATCTGCAGGTATTTTCCGGACAAAGATCCTGTGGAGCACTACAGGATATCCAAGGAATATTCCGACAGGCAGGGCAGCTACAGGAGGCCGGGGCTTCTCCTGCTTACTGGCCAGATGTTCGGGGCGGAGATCAACGACCTATTGCTTCCTGCTGCGGCGATGCAGCTTTCAGAGGACTGGATACTTACCCACGACGACATAGAGGACCATTCGAGTATGAGGCGGGGAAAGGAATCCCTGAATAAGCTCTACGGGATGGAAGTCGCGCTGAATGCAGGCGATGCAGGCCATATAATAATGTGGAAAATGCTCAAAGACTATGTTGTCAGCAGCAGCGTAGGCTCGCGGTTGTATGACAAGTTTTACGACATAGTTGAAAAAACAGTCGAAGGCCAGTTTCTGGACATAAATTTTATTTACAACAAAAAAACGCTGAACGGCGCCGACGAGGACCTGTATTTCAAGATTATAAACAGCAAGACTTGCTATTATACTGTCTACGGGCCGATGCAGCTCGGTGCGATAGTCGCGGGCGCCGACGAGGAAATGCTTAGGGCGCTTGAGGACATAGGCAGGCCCGCAGGAGTTTCTTTTCAGATAGCCGACGACCTTCTCGACATGACCGCGGACGAGAAAGTATTCGGGAAGCAGAAGCACGGGGATTTATACGAGGGAAAGATAACGCTTATAATACTGGACGCCTATAGGAAAGCGTCCCAGGAGGAAAAGGACGCGATAAACAGGATTTATGCGAAGCAAAGGGAGGAAAAGACAGAGCAGGACATAGGCTTTCTTCTGCAGATCATAGACAAGTACAGGAGCTTAGAGGCAGTAATGAAAATAGGGGAGGAATACACTGAAAAGGCAAAGAAAAACATAGAGGAGCATTCGCGCAGTTTACCGGACAACGAATACACAAAAATACTGATGTCTGCTATAACCGAGCTTTATTCGAGAAACAAATGACCGCGCGCAAATGCCGAGCAGATACAGGATATTTAAATGTTAAATATTTTTAATCGTTGATATTATGAAACTTACATGGATGATTGGAGGCGAACAGGGAAGCGGCGTTGACACCGCATCAGGTCTATTCGGAAAGGCAGTGTCAGGGGCAGGCTATTACCTTTTCGGGAACAGGGAATACTACTCGACAATAAAGAACAGGCACAGCTATTTCGAACTGTCGATAAGCGACAAAAAAATAAGCAGCATTTCAGAGCGCTACGATATAATAACCACTTTCGACGCAGAGACGATATTCCAGCATTTTCAGCAGGCAAAAGCCTATTTTATATATTCCGAAACAAGTATTGGAAAAGGCATAGACGCGGCGCTTAGCCTCGAACCTGAAACCAAAAAGGAGATTATTGGCTTCATGAGCAAGCACGCCATTGAACCGACAGTGCAAGGGGTCGTCGATTATCTCAAGGCCGCGGGCATAGCCACGATACCCGTCAACTACGAGCAGATATTGAGGGAAATATCCGCAGAGCTGTCGATAAACATAACTCTTGCGGAAAAGGCACTCAACACTATAGCGGCGTCCGTTTCCTTTGCCCTGCTGGTGCGGAAAAGGCACTCAACACTATAGCGGCGTCCGTTTCCTTTGCCCTGCTGGGCCTTGATAAGCAGTACCTTGCAGATGCGATTTCGAACACGTTCTCGAAAAAGCCCGACGCAATACCGATGAATATGCTCGCCGCCGAGAAGGCATCCCTTCTCGTAAAGCCGGTGTTCAATCTCAAGCCGATCAAAAAGCAGGAAATGGTGCAGATTGACGGAAACACGGCCGCCGCGATCGGAAAAATAGCAGGAGGGATAGGATTCCAGAGCTATTATCCGATAACTCCTGCGAGCGATGAAAGCGTTTACCTTGAGGCTAACCAAATAGTCGATACAGTTGTTGACGGCGCCAAGTCCTCAAGGCCTGTGGTCGTGGTGCAGACAGAGGACGAGATTTCAGCGATAGGCATGGCGATAGGCGCGGGCCTTGCCGGCGTCAGGTCTGCAACCGCGACATCCGGGCCGGGATTCGCGCTCATGGCGGAGGCGCTCAGCTGGGCAGGCCAGACCGAAAGCCCTGTTGTTGTCACATATTATGTAAGGGGCTCGCCGTCCACTGGCCTCCCGACAAGGAGCGGCCAGTCGGACCTGAAATTCGCCGCGAACGTCGGCCACGGTGAGTTTCCGAAGATCGTGCTTGCTAGCGGCGACCACGCAGAGGTCTTCCACGACGCGATACTGGCATTCAACCTTGCGGAGGCATACCAGACGCCTGTCATACACTTAATCGAGAAGTCGATAGCAAACACTTACTCCACGCTCGACAAGGCGGAACTCGATTATTCCAAGGCAAAGATCGAGAGAGGCGCGCTAGTGCGTATGGATCCTGGCAAGGACTATAACAGGTATTCCCTTGAAAACGGGCCTGTCTCGCCCAGGTCCCCCCTTGGATCATCAGTCGCATGGTACTCGGGCGACGAACACAGCGAGTCCGGGCACATCTCTGAAAATCCGACAAACAGGACAGCGATGTACGAGAAAAGGATGAAAAAGCTCGACCTGGCCGCCAAGGAAATCCCGCAAGATGAAAAACTGAATGTTTTCGGGGACAGCGGCGCTGAAAACGCCGTCATAACTTTCGGTTCGCCAAAGGGCGCGCTCAAAGACATTTTGGAGGACCTTTTATCAGAGGATAAAATAAAGCTGCAGGTTGTCCAAGTCAGGTTCTTTAGCCCGTTTCCTGCGGAGGAGCTGGCAAAGATACTCCAAAACAAGAAAAGGGTGATAGACGTCGAGAACAACTACACCGCGCAGCTCGGTTCGTTTGTCAGCGAGCACCTGCATATAACCCCTACTCATTTCATACTCAAGTGGAATGGCAGGCAGATGAATACGGACGAGCTTAGGGACGCGATAAAGCGCGCGGTCGGCAACGACGAGAAAAGGATAGTCCTTAACAGCGGGATGTGAATATGCGGCAGAGAGCCATGCAAATGATTGAAAATTAATGCAAACCAGTGAAACCAATGGAAACGCAAATGCAGAAAAGCAGCAACGACGGACTTGTCAGGCCAAGGCATTGGAAGAGCGGTTTCAGTTTTACTTTAATAAAAATGCAGAAAATCAGCAGCAACGAAATCCGCATGCCGGGGAGCGGCCATTCCGGCGATTCAAAAAACATAAAGGGCATAATATTCGACATCGGCGGCGTAATAATACACTATCCCGCGGAAGCATACTACAAGCAGCTGTCAAATAAATTCAATATCCCACTTAGCACCATAGCCGCCGCTACTGATCCTGTAAGACACGAGCTCGAGCTAGGGCGCATAAACCTGCATGAAATGCTCAGAAAGGTCTCTGCGAGCCTTAACATAAAAATCGTAGATTCGGAATTCATAAAAAGCTTCAAGGATTTTGCAAGGACAGATCATGAAATGGTACGCCTGATAAAGAATCTGTCAGGCAACTACAACGTATACCTGCTTACAAACATCAGCAAGGCAGGATTTGCAATGTGCGACAAAGAGCTAAGGCAGAACGGATGCAGATTCGACGGCAAGTTCGCATCGTGCTACCTTCATATGCGCAAGCCGGATCCGCGCATATACCATCACGTCCTTCGTGAAACAGGGTTAAAGCCCCAGGAGACTATTTTCATAGACGACAAGAAAAAAAACATCGAGGCCGCATCCGCGATAGGGATGAATGGGATAGTGTTCAGCAATATGAGCCAGCTGATAGAAGACTTTAAGAAGCTCGGTATAACAATAACTGCGGATGCATGCAATGAAAAGAAAAAGAAAAAAGAAAAGTAAAAATAAAATAAGTAAAAGAAAAAGAAAAAATAACCTCCTGATAAGATGAATGCGAAAAACCAAAAAGAGAAACAAAAAGAAGAGCGCAAAATCTTTGAAAAAACAAAAAAAGAAAGCCAAAAACCAATGGCAATAGTTATTGGAGATTTTCAGTTTAGCAGCTGCTGCACAGAGGAGATAAAGTCTGCACTGAGAAAACTGCAGGAATCCCCAGCGTCCAATCAGAAAGAGCAGAAGAAAACAGAAAACAGGCAGGCAAAATATTTAAAAAATAAAAAATAAAAAATAAAATAAAAAATAAAAAATAAAATAAAAATAATAATTAGTGGTTTAATGGTAAATTATAGGACGGCGGAGTACATAGACTGGTGCCCAAGCTGCGGCGACTTCGGCATAGTCAGCAGCGAGACAATGGCGCTTGCGGACCTTGGCATAGACAGGTCAAAGGCAGTGGTTGTTTCAGGCATAGGGTGCTCGAGCAAGATACCACATTATATCAATGTAAGCGGCGTACATACAATGCACGGCAGGGCGATACCATTTGCATCAGGAATAAAGCTTGTAAATCCTGATTTGAAGGTAATTGTAAATTCAGGTGACGGCGACCTTCTCGGAATAGGAGTCGGGCATCTTGTCAGCGCAGGAAGGAGGAACCTCGACATTACGATCCTGCTGCACAACAACGGCGTCTACGGCCTTACAAAAGGCCAGGCATCACCGACACTACACAGAGGATTACAGACGAAATCACTGCCTACAAAAAACATAAATGACTCGCTCGATCCCCTCGCCATAGCACTGACCGCGGGCTACACGTTTGTTGCAAGGGCGTACGCCTATGACGCAATGTTCACAAAGGAGATAATAAAAAAGGCGATAATGCACAAGGGAACATCGTTGGTCGATATTCTCCAGCCCTGCCCAACATACAACAATATAAATACAAAGGAATGGTATGAAAAAAGGATATACAAACTTGATGAGGACTACGAAGTCAAGGCGCCTGAGGAAGCAAGCGAAAGGATGTCAAAGGCGCTGATAAAAAGCTTTGAATGGGGGGACAGAATTCCAATCGGGATATTCTACGAAAACAACTTCATCCCAGAATACGGGCAAAGGATCGCAGAACACAGTCCTGCATATTTTTCAGACTATCCGGCAAAGCAGGTTATAGAGCAGAACGGAAAATCCACAACAGACATTTCAAGGCTGCTTGAAAAGCTCGGCGTCTGATTTTTAGCGCTCATTGTAAAAATTTAAACGCGGTTGCCGCTTTCATTCAAAAATGCAAATGGACAAAAATAAACGTATAAATCCATAACCCCTATAAAAAGATTGTATAAAAATAAGGTCAATGATATGGAAGAAAAAAAGAATGTTGAGGATTTCCTAAAAAAGCTGATGGCAGGCGAATTGAAAATACACGAACTCTCGAAGTATGTTGATGAAAATACAGCTGCGGAAATCCGCAGAAGATATCTCTCAGAGAAATACAGTCTTAATAACAATAGCTTTACGCATGTTGAACGCGCATCCATAGATATGGAGGATACTGCAAAGCGCAATATAAGCAATCTTATCGGTGCGATTCAGATACCGCTCGGATTTATCGAAATAAATATCAAAGGCCAATACGCGATAGGGCAGAGCGCGGTATTTTTGGCAACGACAGAAGGCAAGCTAGTAGACGGCATAGGACGGGCTGCCAAAGCGCTGCAGGAGTCAGGCATTTCAACGAGAATACTCAAAGACGAAATGACTAGAAGCGTGATTGTAAATGCCAAGACGCTGGATGATGCATATAAGATAAAGGAGTACGTGCTAAAAAATAGTGACGAGATTAAAAAGTCTTTTTCAGAGTCCAGCAAACATTTGGAATTAAAAAGCATATCGACATATGTGATAGGAAAAACAGTCTTTATAAGGTACGGTGCGACGACAGGCGCTGCGATGGGCATGAATATGATTACAATAGGCGCGCATACTGCAACGCTGAAGACGCTTGAGGATCTTAAGAAAAAAGGAATAAATGCAGACTTTTTTACAGAAAGCGGAAACATGTGCATTGACAAAAAGCCAGGGCATATAAACCAGATTTTAGGCAGAGGAATTTCAATATCTGCAGAAGCGATAATTAAAAGGGAAACAGTTGAAAAATACTTTAAAGTGACTCCTGAGAAGATAGCGAAGATGAACTATTACAAAAATTATATAGGATCCAGCATGGGCGGCGCAATAGGGAACAACGCGCATATAGCAAATATACTTGCTGCTATTTTTATCGCGTATGGGCAGGATCTTGCGCAGATTGTTGATGGTGCAAGCGGATATGATAATATAGAAGTAACAGACAATGGTGATTTATACATATCAATACTCCTGCCGGCACTTGAAATAGGTACTTTTGGTGGGGGTACAGTAAGGGAAACGCAAAAGGAAGTGCTTATGGCTTCAGGAGTATACGGGGATAATGACCACAAAGGAGAGACCAAGTATAAATTCGCTGAGATAATAGCAGCAGCAGTGCTGGCAGGAGAATTAAATCTCATTGCTGTTCAAGCTGCACAGGAACTGTCAAGTTCCCATGCGTCTCTAAAAAGAGGATAGATAATAATGCAGGCAAAAGAACCAGATAAAAAGACAATAATATGGGTCGGATCGTTTGTCAGGCGCAAAGATGGAAAATGCCTGTTTTTGAAAAGGGCAGGCAGGAGTTCGTGGGGCGCGGGCCAATGGCAGCTTCCAGGCGGCAAGCTTGAATGGGGCGAAACTCCTGAAGAAACTCTAAAAAGAGAAATAAATGAGGAGACTAATTCAGGTATAAAAATCATGAAATTAATATACCCGCACACAGCGCAGATTGCAGCAAAAGGAATACGATATCATGTCATTGAATTGATATACGACTGCGTTTATTCAGGCAAAAAAATAACATTAAGCAAAGAGCATGATGATTATGCATGGCTTGACGCCAAAGAAAGTCTTAAACTAAATTTGACCCCAGAATTAAGAGAGTTAATAACTAAAATAATGTGATCGTCATTCCTTATTTTTCCTATGCATGATATTAGGCAGTTCAGGAAGAGAATTTGGCCGTTTAGTGTTAATTTTATATTTTTTTCCGCTTATATCAAGATTACCATTAATCCAGTCATTTAAAGACTCTTGAAATAAAATTGCTGCTTGCTTATCCATGCCAAAATAGCTATATGCGCGTACAACATTTTTAGAGACATAAAAATCCGCGCCTTCCCATGCGGAAACAAGTTCCTTTGGAAATTTTCCGCTTTTCAATGAAATATAAGCTTGGCTATCCTCATCGCCTCCCTGGCAGCAGTATTCTGTTTTTGCGCCTACATTGTTTAATTTTTTAATTGCCATAGCAATTTTTTCATCAACCTCAATAATCTTTTTGTCTATTTCTAGTTCAACTGTACCATGCCGTATATATCCTTTAAGGCCCTTCTGAAATTTCTTTCTAAACCTCTCATCAGCTAAAAATGCCCTTATGAAATTATGCATCCACTTATTGCTGAAGTCATTTACGCATAAGGAAAGGGAGTATGTTTTTTTATCCTGCTCTATTAAAAAGTATACTCCTCCTTTTTCAGGATCATCAAGGTCTCCTGTTGTAGTATAAACCTTTATGCTATAACTATTGCCTTCTTTGTCCTTTTTTATATTATCTAATATGTTTACAATACCCATATTATTGTTATGCGTAATCTCATAATTATAACTTACTATACTGTATAAAATTTATTTTTATATTTATTGCTGCAGCTATAAACTCAACTCAGACTCAGATCTGTGATTTTGGATCTAATAACTCTTTTAATTTTATAGGATCAAGTATCTTTAATTCTGTGCATACCTGCATTATGGTCTTATTTTCTTTATATGCAGTCATAACTATGTCGGATGCCTTATCATAGCCTATATAAGGAGTTAATGAAGTTACTATTGATAGATTATTTTCAATATATTTATTAATTCTTTCAACATCAACCTTTAACTCTTTAATTGCATTTTTACTAAAAATCTTGATGCTGTTTGATAAAATTCTTATCGAGAATAATAAATTATATGCTATAATTGGCATGTATACATTCAATTCAAGTTGCGCGCTCGATACTGCCTTTCTGATTATATAATTTGTGCCCTGGACCTGAAATAGAACCATATTCTGCATTTCAAGGTAAGATGGATTTATCTTGCCAGGCATTATCGATGATCCCGGCTGGGCTGATTTTAAAATCAATTCATGAATTCCCGTTCTCGGGCCTGAAACTAGGATTACAAGGTCATTTATTATTTTGTTTAAGCCTATCGTAAAGCTGTTTATCGCATCACTTAGAATCATTTCCGCTATCCTATTTTGCGTATCCCTGAACCTGTTTTTGGAGAGCATGAATTTTTCATCTATTTTGAATATTTTTAATTCATTGTTTATTTGCTTTATTATATCCTGTCTATATTCCTCAGAGGCATTTAATCCAGTGCCTATTGCAGTGCCCCCTATGGGTATTTCAAGGAGATATCTCGCGGCATTCTCTATATTATCTATAAGAAAGGATATAGTTTCCGCATACCCTGAAAATTCCTGGCCAAGAGACATTGGGACAGCATCCTGTAAGTGCGTCCTGCCTATTTTTATTATGCTTGCAAAATCTTCTGCTTTATCGGATAATTCCTTTTCGAGCATCCGCAGCGCAGGAATAAGAAGCTTCTTTATTTCAATAAATGTGCTTATCCTTATGACGCTCGGCACCGTGTCATTTGTCGACTGCGACATATTTACATGGTCATTTGGATGAATTAAACTAAAATTCCCCTTTTCGCTGCCAATGATTTCAAGCGCCCTATTCGCAACAACTTCATTTACATTCATATTTATATTTGTACCGGCCCCTGCCTGAAATATGTCTATTTTGAACTGATCAAGAAATTTGCCATCAATTATTTCGTCGCATGCAGCTACAATGGCGGCACCAATTTTTTTATCAAGCTTGCCTGCATTCATGTTTGAGATGGCTGCGCATTTTTTGACAAGAGCATAAACCTGCACGAATTCCCTCTGTATGTGTATCCCAGAAACCCTGTAGTTATTAAGTGCCCGTTCAGTTTCAACTCCATAATATACATCTGAAGGCACAATGATTTTGCCTATAATGTCTTTTTCGACAATCCCCTCATTCGGTTTTTTTGTGGTTTTCATTCCCTCATCCAATTATACATAAACATTAAATTTTATAAATATAATTAAATATTTACCACGCGGAATCAAATAATTATTTTAAGCTCTGATCGTCTAGTTCGGTCAAGGACACGGCCCTCTCACGGCCGTAACTCGGGTTCAAATCCCGATCAGAGCATTTGGGAATATAGCAAACTCTTAATATTTTAATGTATAATGTATTAAAATATTATAAAAACTCAAAGGGTCAATATGAGCAAATTGCCGATAATAATAATCGCAGTTATAATAGTAATCATCATAGCAGTATTTGTAACAACCAAAAACACGCCATTAAGCTCCTTTTCTTCGAATACTCCTAAACAAACTACAACCACTTCGGCTTCGGCGCAAACAACTACTGCGGCGGCTAATGTGGTTGTGCCTGCTGCTTGCCCGAAAGTTGTAAATACCGCAGCGTATTCTCATGTGACAAATGGCGACAATTGCACGGGTTTCCTTTTAAACATCGGGAATTACAGTACATATGAGACATATGGAAATACCTGCCCTGCAACTGTGAATATAGGCTTATACGCAGTTTATTATAATAACGCGACAGACTGTTTCCCTACGGTGAATTTAGACAAAGGCGCAGAGTATTTTAATTCCTCTAATATAACGCAAACAGGATTAAGCACAATAAGCATTACAGGTTTGAATGTCAAATACAATTATATCGGGCCGGCTACAAACAGCTCTGGCTATTCCTGTGGATTTTATAATTATTCTAATTATTACTCAATGGCTCTAACCTTGAGAGGAAACCAGCAGTTTATACTCCCTATTGATTTTTCATCCCAAACTTGTGGGTATACTATCGGAAGCATAAAAGCGATCACTCCAGGATTTAAAGTGATATCAACAAATCCCTCGCTCCCGTTCGATATGCCTGGGCACGGCTCGCAATTACAGATACAAATAAATATATCTGTTGCAAACAATAATTATTCAGGCCCTTTGACATTGGTGATTAATGAAGCATGATTTTGTGCATTAAATTTTAAATCTTATTAAAAAATTATTAAAAAATTAAGGATGATTTATTGGAATACGTAAAGCAGGAAGAATTTAAAATTGCAAAAAATATCATTATAAACGAATTAAAAATTCTGATAGAATGCAATGAATTGCTGAAACAAACAGGCAATTCATCATTGCAAAGAATCGTATCGGAGATAAAAGAAAATAAAAAAGAATACATCCAAAGCCTGCTTAAGTTGGCAGAGCAGGCGGATATGCATTTCGATCCGGAAGAATTAAAATTAATAAGCGATATAAACGGCCTCTTTCCCAAAAAGCAAAACGAATTTACCCCTCTTTATTAATTACTGTATGTGCCAAGTAAGACGGTTAAATGAACAGCAAAAATTCTGGTAAGTACAGATTAGGCGCGGGCGTTGTCCCTATCAACTACTCCTTGGCGTTTGAGCCGATTCCGAATTTCAAGTTCAAATGCGTTGAATCTATAAAAGTCGATGTGCGCGGACCGGCGGCAAATAAGATAATACTCAATGCATTCAAATTGGAAATTTCGTCAGCAGAAGTTGTTTCGAACAATATAAAATACCCTGCAAAAATAAAGTACGATGAAAAGTACGGCAGGATAATCCTGCAAACAAGCAAAAAAATCCGCGGCGCAGCGCAGATAAACATAGTATTCAACGGGGAAAATTCAGATGAACTTCGAGGATTTTACAGAAGCAGATACTCCGCAGGCAAAAAAGAAAGCTACATCCTGACATCGCAATTCGAGCCAGACACGGCGCGCATGGCGTTCGTGTGTTTTGACCAGCCTGATCTGAAAGCGACGTTCGATGTTTCGTTCATAATAGACAAAGACCTAATGGCGATTTCCAATATGCCTGTAAAAAAAGAGAAAGTAGTAAATGGAAAAAAACATGTGGCGTTCATTACAACTCCAAAAATGAGCACGTATCTTCTTTATCTCGGAGTCGGCAGGTTCGATTTCATTGAAACGAAGTACAGAAACATAAAGATAAGGATTTTGGCAACTCCCGGCAAGAGAGAATTCCTCTATTTAGCAAGGGAATATATTATAAAAATCCTTCATTTCTATGAAAATTACTTCGGGCTTAGATATGCGCTTCCAAAGCTCGACCTCATTGCAGTCCCGGACTTTTCAGTCGGCGCGATGGAAAACTGGGGCGCAGTGGTTTTTAGGGAGACATCATTACTCGGCAAGAAAGATTCGGCTATAGCGGTTAAGCAGAGGATAGCAGAAGTGATAGCCCATGAACTGGCGCACCAGTGGTTCGGAGATTTAGTTACAATGAAGTGGTGGGACGATTTATGGCTCAATGAAAGCTTTGCCGATTTCATGGAGACAAAGTGCCTTGACGAACTGTTTCCGGAGTGGGAGATAGGCAAGGAAATAGTATTCAAGTTTACAACCGCATTCGGGGAAGACAGTTTTAAGGCCACGCACCCAGTGCACGTAAAGGTTAATTCATCAGAGCAGATAAATACGCTTTTTGATCCCGCAATCGCATATGCAAAAGGCGGAAGCATACTGACAATGATGGAGGACTTTGTCACAAAGCAGGTTTTTAGGGAAGGCATAAGAGAATACATGAAGAAATTTGCATATAAGAATGCGGTCGAGAGCGATTTGTGGGATTCCATAAGCAGCAGTTTCAGCAAAAGCGCCGCAGGCAAAAAGAATAAACATGACATATACAAAATCGCAAGTTACTGGCTCAACAACAAAGGCTACCCTATAGTGGCTGTTTCAAGGCATGGCGGAAAATTCGTACTTTCCCAAAAGCGGTTTTTCCTTGACGGTTCTGTTTCCGGAAATATCTGGCCTATTCCTATAGTATACGCAACAGAAAATGGCATTAACAGGATTATAATGGATAAAAAACAGATTGTTCTTGACGGCAGCAAATGGATAAAGCTCAATTACGGGCAAAAAAGCTATTTTAGGTCTTCGTACGATCAGGAGGATCTTGAATATCTCGGCGCGCTTTTAAAGCAGGGCAAGTTAGGCGATGTCGACGGATATGGAATCGTAAGCGATCTTGGGATTATGGCTAGGAGCGGCAAAATAAATGCGAATGTTTTTTTTAGCTTCATTGAAAAATACTGCACAGATTTAACAGATAGATATCCTCTAAACGTGATGATTTTGTCATTGATGAATGCAATCTACAGTACGTCCTACAATTACCCCGATACGGAGTTTTACAAGAAAGTAAAGACAGATTTCTACGGCATAAATAAAAATATGCTGGACAGGCTCGGTTTCCGCGAGTCGAAGAATGAAAGGCCTGTAATGGCGCAATTGAGGGCCCAGGTCATAAAGAACCTTGGGTGCATGAACGACAGCGTCGTCATCGGCAAGGCAAACAAGGCATTTTCAGACATCCTGCTAAATAAAAAAGTGAACGAGAACCTGAAAAGCGCGTATCTTTCGATTATCGCATTCAATGGCGACAGGCAGGCGTATAACAAGATACTAAGACTTTATAAGACTACGCATGATCCTAATGACAAAATCAGGTTCTTGGGTGCGCTAAGCCTTTTTGCAGATCCTAAGCTGTTTCCGTCTGCCCTTGACTTCTTCTTTTCCGATGACGTGAGGCTGCAGGATAAGATATATATCCCGGCCATTTCGGCTTCGAATCTGCTTTCGCGCGAAAACAAGGCGTATTATCTTTCATGGCTGAAGAAAAACTGGAAGGCGTTCATGAAACTATTCAATCCCCAGATAGGCAAGCTCGACACCATGATGTTCTCTGTATTTTTTGTTGATGATGCTGCGACAAGAGACTCGCTAAGAGTATTTTTTGACAGAAAAGACAACATGAGGGAGGACATAGTAAAAACGAAATACCAAGTGTTTGAAAAGATAGGCATGAATATAAGGTTCAGAAAGGCAAACAGGTTGGAATAAATACACAGGGTGCGGCCGTATGCCGGTATCCTATGTTTTTGCCGTATATGCGGCAATTAAACAAAAAATTAAAATATTATTAGTGCTATAATATATTGGCGACAAGCATGAGGCAGGCAATGGTTGAGAAGGCAATGCAGGGCAGCGCAAACGCAGGAAGTTACGAAGCAGGAAATATAAATCTCAGCGATGCCGACGGAATCCAGGAGTTCGTGAAAAACGCGACATGGCGCGACATACTGCTCAGCCTAGTCGAAACCAATAAGCTCAATGTTTGGGATATAGACGTCGGCAGGATAATCCATTCCTATCTTGATTTCATAAAAAAACTTAAGCTGCTCGACCTCTATGTGCCGGCAAACATAATATTTGCAGCATCCATAATGATAAGGCTGAAGAGCAGCACTATTTCATTTGAACAAATAGGCCAGGCTGCGCTTGATGCCGAGCAGGATGCAGGCATGCAGAGAATCCTGCCTGAAATCGGCGAGATTTATCCGAGGATGAGGCTGCAGCCAAACAAGAGGATAACACTTGACGACCTTTTAGGCGCGCTCAACGAGGCGATGGCGATCGAAAAAAGGCATGCCGAAAGGCCGCAGACGGAAAGGGTTCCGATAAACATAGTGTTCGACATAGGAATAGACGAAAGGATAAAGACAATATTTGACCTGATAGAGAGGAACATAGATTCAGAAAAAATGGCGAGCTTCCTGGTGCTGAAGTCCCAGTTCGGCGAGGACCCTCTACTGAACCTTTTCATCCCCCTCCTTTACCTGATGCAGAAGAATAAAATCCTGCTTTACCAGGACTTGTTTTTCGGGGACATCCTGATAAAGCTGAATAATTAGTGGTTGGATGGCGGTGCAGGAAGGCGCGGATTACAAGAAGGAAATAGAGGCTGCCATGTTTGTTTCGAACAAGGCCATGTCCGTGCAGGAGATAGGCGAATCTCTCGGCATAAAGTCATTTTCATCGGTAAAGAGTATCATTTCCGCTCTTATTGAGGACTATAAGGCCAGGGACTCTGCCCTCGAGATCATCGAGATAAACGGGAAATACCTCCTTACAGTAAGGAAGGAATACCTTGCCAAAGTCAACAGGCTGGCAGGAACCCCCGACATCTCAAAGCCGGGGCTTAGGATACTCGCGTATATAAGCAAGAACGAGCCCGTAATGCAGAGCAGGCTGGTAAAAATTTTCGGCACATCCGCCTATATGTACATAAAGGAGCTGCTGGAAAGCGAATTCATATCGTCTACAAGATTCAAGACTACGAAGAGCATAAAGACCGCGCCTAAATTCGCTGAATATTTCAGCCTCAATAAATGACAATCTTTAATTATATTCGTGCTGATTAATTACAGGATTAATAAGTTGGTATTATGGTTGAAATTACGAGCCAGGATGACGAGGAGCTGCTCAAGTTCATTGAAAATTCAAAGCCCAAAATATATGTTATAGGAACAGGAGGCAGCGGAAGCAATACGATAAGCAGGCTTTTCAACATAGGCGTGCAGGGATGCGATTTGGTATCCATGAACACCGATGCCGCGCATCTTGTAAAGACGAAAGCGGACAGAAAACTTCTTCTAGGCAAAAAACTAACAAGGGGCCTCGGCGCAGGAAGCGACCTCAAGATCGGCGCGGAGGCGGCAAAGGAATCCAAGGACGAGATAAAGCACCTTATAAACGACGCGCAGCTTGTTTTCGTGACATGCGGGCTCGGCGGAGGGACAGGCACAGGCTCGGTTTCCGTCATAGCGCACGAGGCAAAGGAGCTCGGAGCGCTGACAATAGGGATTGTGACCCTTCCTTTTTCAAGCGAAGGCGCGACGAGGATGAAAAACGCGCTCGAAGGGCTCAACAGGCTGAAAAGGGAGGTGGATACGCTTATCGTGATAAGAAACGACAAGCTTCTTTCAATCGCATCAGACCTTCCGTTAAACATGGCATTCAGGGTATCCGACGAGGTTCTCGCAAGCGCGACAAAGGGCATTGTTGAAATGGTTACGAAGCCAGGAATGGTAAACATAGATTTTGCAGATCTTACTGCGACGCTTAGGGACGCGGGCTATGGAGTTATAGGAAACGGCGAGGGCCTTGCGACTTCAAGAGACGCGGATCATGCCCGCATCGCGCTTGAGAACGCGATAAAAAGCCCGCTGCTTGACGTCGACCTGTCAAACGCGAAGAAAGCATTGGTCAATATTGTCGGGGGGGAAAACCTGACGCTGAGGCAGGCCGAAGCAGTATTCAAGGACATTTCAGCAAGGATAGACCCTACTGCATTGCTCAAGTGGGGCGCGAGAATCGAGCCCGACATGCAGAAAGACCTTATTCGCGTGATGATTGTCGTGAGCGGCGTGGATTTTCCAGACTACGGCCAGCAGATAGAGCCGAATGAGGAAATAGACCTCGACGAATTAATGTAAGCGGCCGCGGAAATTTGAGTTCTGTTCAACATGCAATTTTGATTAGCATATGACTGATTCGTCTGTTAATAGCAGCAAGACAAGATTCGACGGCGTAGACGTAACGCGCGCCTTCAAAGAGCTCCGCACTTCGGCGCGCGGGCTGGCAGGCGCCGAGGCAGACGAAAGGATAAGGATACACGGCGGCAACGAGATACCTGAAAAAAAGAAAAATCCCGCGATAAAATTTCTGAAGAACTTCAGCGGGCCGATCCCGCTTATGCTCGAAGCGGTTATTTTAATCTCTTATTTTCTCGGCAACTTCAAGGACATGTATATTATTCTCGCCCTTCTTATTTTCAATTCAATAGTCACGTTTATCGAGGAGCGCAAGGCAGACAATTCCCTGGAGCTGCTTAGGGACCGCCTCGCTGTCAATGCGAAAGTGCTTAGGGATGATAAATGGTCGGTCAGGCCAGCGAGGGAATTGGTAGAGGGGGACGTAGTATCTGTAAAGACAGGGGACATAGTGCCCGCAGACCTCAAAGTCATTTCATCGCAGGACCTGATGGCCGACGAGTCTGTGCTTACCGGTGAGACGAAAATGAAGCCGAAGCCGAAAAACAGCACCATGTATTCAGGTTCAGCAGTAAAGCAGGGCACGGGTTTATGCCTTGTCATCGGTACAGGATACAACACTTATTTTGGGCGCACGACAAAGCTCATAGAAGTTGCAAAACCCGAAATGCATCTTGAAAAAGACATATTCAATATTGTAAAGTATATCGTTGCAATAGATTTTTTGCTTGTCGTATTTATGGCGCTATGGGCCGTTTTTGTTTTCAAATATCCTATAACAGAAATGCTGCCTTTCAGCCTTGTGCTGCTGATCGCCTCGGTGCCTGTCGCCCTTCCCGCGGCGATAACAGTCTCGACGGCAGTTGGCACTGAACGGCTCTCAAAAAAATCAATCCTGATTACGCGCCTGCAGGCGATCGAAGAGGCGTCGGGCATAAATGTCGTGTGCTTCGACAAGACAGGCACGATAACGAAAAACGTTCTGGAGGTGAAAGAGGTATTTCCGCTCGGAAGGCACTCTGAAAAAGACGTGGTTGTAGGCGCGCTGCTCGCATCAGACAGGGACGGCAATGATCCTATAGACTCAGCAATAATATCCTATTCCGGCAAAACGCATTGCGCCGCAGGGAAATCCAAACAGATTTCATTTACTCCGTTCACTCCTGCAACAAAATACGCGAGCGCGAAAATATCGACAGGGAAGGAGACATTCACTGTAACAAAGGGGTCTATCGAAGTCCTGGCAGGTCTCAGCAGGCTTTGCAAAAAAGACATGGCCAAGCTGATGCGGCAGGTAAAGGAATATTCAGGCAAGGAGTTTAGGACAATAGGGGTCATGAAGAAGCGCGGCAAAAATCCCGCGGAATTTCTTGGCATAATTGCGATGTACGACGAACCGAGAAAGGACGCGGCAAGTCTTATAAAAGAACTCAGGGGCCTCGGCATATCGATAAAAATGCTGACAGGAGACGATATAGTCATAGCAAGGCAGATTGCTGGCGAGGTAGGAATAGGGGGCAATATAATTTCAGCTGGCGAATTAAAAGGCAAAAGCGTAGCCGACGTCAATGACCTTGTGGAAAATAGCGACGGGTTCGCAGGCATATATCCTGAGGACAAATTTTTGATCGTGAAGGCTTTGCAGAGCAAGGGGTACAGGGTTGCAATGACAGGCGACGGCATAAACGACGCGCCCGCGCTGAAGCAGGCAGACATAGGCATCTGCGTCGAAAACGGGGCGGACATTGCAAAGAGCGTCGCAAGCATCGTTCTTATGAAAAACGGAATAAACGTGATTGTCGACGCGATAAAAGAAAGCAGAAAAATATTCGAAAGAATCAGGGTTTATGCAATGTTCAAATTGATAAGGATATTCCAGCTGCTGCTCTTTATTTTTATAATATTTGTTTCGATAAAGGTCGTCCCGATAACCGCGTTGATGCTTATCTTGCTGATTTTCACGACAGACATAGCGAACATATCAATTTCGACAGACAATGTCGCGTATTCGAAGAGCCCCGACATCTGGAACATCAAGGACCTTGTAAAATATTCGTTCAGCCTTAGCGCGGTGTTTTTCATGTTTTTGCTTGTAATGTCCTTTTTTTCAATGCCGTTTGTTACAGGAACCAAGCAATTCCAGACCTTTGTATTTCTTATGTTTGACATTACAAGCATCATGCTTCTCTACAGCATAAGATCCCAGACAAGTCTTTTTGGAAGAAGGCCGAGCAAGTATCTTGTCATTGCATCGCTAAGCGGGGCGGCATTCGGCGTAATAGCGTCTTTGTTCGGTATATTTATCCCAAAGATAGGAATATATCCCGTGCTATTGGTTTTAGGATTCAGCGCATTGTTTGTGCTGCTATTTGATGTGATCAAAATTAAGATCTACAAGCACTTGAAGATGCAGTAGAGCAGCCCGCAATATTAATGGTTATTAATTTGAAATTTAATCAGATTCCTTAAATATTTAAGTTGCTTAATAGTAATTGGGAACAAGGTGTAAAAATGAAAAATTATTTGTTTCTTGCGCTATTTTTGTCTGTATTTTTGGGCATTTCCTTTGCAGCAGGCATAGGGACATCAAAAATATCATTTTCAAATAATTCAATCAATATATCCCAGGGCAGTTCGGCGCGGGTCAATTATACTGTCGCGTTAATATCAGGCAGCAAGTGGGCCACAAGCATGGTTTTATTGAATCAAACCCTGCTTCTGCAAAAAGGCATAAGCGCGGCAATGAGCAATCCCTCAAGTGATCCGACATTTTCAGGCATACTTACTATAAGTGCGTCATCCGCCACTCCGCCAGGCAAATACAACCTCTCGTTTCAGGCAACAGGCGACGACCCATCGGTAAACAATTCTGTTATAATATTAAACGTCGCTGCGCCAAGCGCATCCGCAACATCAAGCCAAATAACAAATCCCATTGTATCCTCCCAATACAACAAGCAGCCTGCTTATGCTGTAAGCCACAGCATTGCAAATTATTTATTGTATGCATTGATGCTTGTCGTTCTAATATTGAACATCTACTTTATTGCAATAATGAAATATTTTAATGCAAAGCTAATTTTTGCAAGCGCCTTGCTTATTTTGATAGGGTCCCTTGCATGGCTTTATGGGGACATTAACGGGGGCCTTTTTTATTACATCGCCGCAGGATTTGCCGCAATAATAATAGGAACTATTCTGTGGTTGTATGCAGACTATAAAGGCGGCGCATTCAAGAAGCGCCAGGCTTGAAAGATTATCGCAACTAATTTATTTATTGCCTCTTTTATTATTAAGAAGGAAGCTAAAATAATGCCGAAAGAGGGGTTGTATGCTAGCTTGGTAGACTGCCGGCTTCGGGAGCCGGTTACCGGAGTTCAAATCTCCGCAACCCCATTTAATTTTGAGATTCTCCCTGTAGGTTTTTTGTATTTTAAACCTCTGATACCACCTTTCCGGTATGCAATAATGAAACGATTAACGGTGCTATAGTTTATGTGCGCATCTTTTGCAACTTCCTGTCTCGGTTTTTTACAACAGAGCAGTATACAATTGTACCTCTGCCACATTTTTGCGTCATTCTCTACTTTGAGAAGTTTTTCTAGGATTTTTTTATCACCTTTCAGAGTGTCAATAATTCTGGTGGTCTTATAATGGCCGCCTTATAAGACTATTTGTTTGCTAAGATTTAAGTCTTTTACTATAGGACAAGCGCGACAACTGTTCCTGAAGCAGCTCCGATGGCAAACAGCACCACAAAGGCGATGGCAAGTCTTTTTGCAAATACTATGTAATGCATGTCCCGCGTCTTTGCGCCAATAACCTCTGCTATGATTATTATCCCAGGAACTGTAATTCTTAGTGATGCAAATATTATATGGACTCTAAGCGTAAGTGCCATAAGCAGCCTGTTAAAAAATGATAATTTCCATTTAATTATTTGGCTGGCATATACGTGCCGCGCTCTGGAAATCTATCACGGCGGCGACGCCAGATGGGCAGGAAGAGATATTGCTCCAAGCGCAAGCGCAGCAACGCCCGCAAGCGCAAGAAATATTATGAATAATGCAAATGCAAACAAGTAAGGCGATGATCTTTTGTTGAAGTCATAGACCAGTGTCGCAGGGTATGCAAAAATCCCCGCAAGGCCAAAAAACCCATAAAGTCCAAGAAGCATTTGTGGCGCCTTTGTCATGTTCAAATTGTAGCCAAATATGCCGTATAATATAATTATCACACCGAAAAGCAGAGAAAGAAATCCGATCGAATTTATCTTCTTTCCGAAAAATATAGCTATGCTTAAGCTCATCAGCAGTATCCCAAACATCATAAATGGATCGTAAAATAAGATGTTATAGCTTCCAGGGAGGCTCCACATAAGCTCCTCGGCCAATGCATTTGCAAATATAAAAAATCCGACGATGAATACTGGAATCATGCCATCTTTTATCCCTTCAAACTCTTTTTTTGCCTTGCTGAATTTAAAATAAGCAGTTATTATTACATACAAAAGCAAAGCTGCGCTGAAAAATAAGACGAACAGTTCAAATGCCAGGTTATCTATAAATACCATGCTTTATATTTCAATGCTTAAAAATAAAAAGCTTTATTTTTAATATTTATGCGGTTAACTATATTATTTGTATTTCAAAAATATTACGGATACGAGATTTGAGGGGTTAGTTCATGAAGGAGATAAGCATTGTGCTGAAAAGGAATGATAAAAAGATTATGCAAAGGCTGCGGCAAAGCTTTAGGATTTCAAAAAAAGCAAACCTGTGCCTTGCAATTGGCGGCGACGGCACGTTCATAAAGGCCGCAACCATGCATTCCTGTCCTATACTTCCTATACGCATGACTGAAAACGGCAGCATAGGCTATTATTCCGATCTCACCACGAAAGACCTTGGCTATATAATAAAAAATATAAAAAATGACAATTTTGTTGTCCAAAATATTTCAAATAAGCTTCAGGTTGTATTCAATAAATCTAGCTATTTTGCAATAAACGAGATAGAGCTTAAGAATGTCTCCTTGTCTGTCAACTTTGTACTGAGTAGGAGGCATGGCAAAAAAGCAGAGCGCATATATCCTTATGTCGTGAGCGGCGACGGCATGATTGTCACAACACTGCTCGGCTCGACAGCTTATAACAGGACCGCAAAAGGCCCTATAATACTCGCGCCGAATGTCCTTTGCATAACCTTTCTCAATATCGACGGCCCGTATTCAAATCCGATAATAGTTGGCGCGGATGAAGTAATAGAAGTGAAAATTGCAAAGTACGAGGGGATCCTTAAATATGATGGAAAAATAATCCGCACATTGCGGGAGGGCGACAAATTCCAGATAATGCTGTCAAACAAGCAGATATTGATTGCAAGATTCAAGGAAAAGATAGAGCCGTTCCACTCAAAGCTCGACAGGCTGATAAAGGGAAAGCTCATCAATAAATAATATCCTGCGGTTTACCCATGGATAAGCTTCTTTAGTACCAATTCATATTTTTTTTGCATATATTTTGGAGGCTGCATCTCATATTTCGTGCTTTCTTTATCCCTCTCAAGGTAATAAAGGCCTTTAAGCGACGCGCCCGCGGGTTTTAGTATACCTTCCTCGTAGGGTTTATATTTTTCAATATATTCCGCAATTTCTGAAATGCTTATTTTAGCATTCTCCTCTTTATCTGCGTTTATCTTATTGAGGCGCATTTGGGCTAAAAATCCGCCTACGGATAGCAGTACATCTTTTGTTATTGGAAATTTCACTGTGTCTTGCGTCAAACCTTGTTCATTTTTTTGCGAGCTTTCGGTGCCGCCTTTGACCTGTCTGTTGCTACTTCTGGAATTAGCAACTCTATTGCGTCTTGCCAGTCTAAACAAATCCGCTGCGTTGCTGCAGCCTCTGCGTTTCTCGTGTATCTTGTCAAAGCCATTGCTGATTTTCGTTTCATTCATAAAATTGCCCTTATATAATATTCTGCTAAGCACGGATCTTAATTCAATAAAGTATTCCTTTTTATGATATTTATAATTTTTTATTTATGTTTTGATTTGTATTATCCCGAAATAAGTTTCTATCGGTAAAAGAATATATACGCCCGTCTGATTTTTGTCATCTACTAAAAGCATGAACTTATTGAAGTCCATGTTTAGAAATACGCCTATCCCATTGAATTTTTCCCTCAACTACTTAACCACCTCTAACAAATTATTGCATAAGTTATAAAGCAAGAAAGATAGAGGAAATGCCTTGCAGATTTAAACAATTATTGGGTAAAACTGCAGTGGAGAAAGAAGCAAATACGTAACTGGTAATTTAATATTTGAGCAGCGTAAAGAAATCGTATCCTTTAAGTTTTTCTCTTCCTTTCAGCGCGCTCAATTCTATAAGTGCGCATATGCCCGCAATTTTTGCATCTAATTTTTCAAGGAGTTCTATGCTTGCTGCAAGTGTTCCGCCTGTTGCAAGCACATCGTCAATTATCAAAACCTTGCTGTCCTTTTCGACAGCATCGCTGTGCATCTCAATTGTCTGCTTTTCAGCGTATTCAAGGCTGTAAGAAACTTCAACAGTTTTGTATGGCAGTTTTCCTTTTTTCCTTATCGGTATAAACCCTTTTTTCAGCTTGTATGCAAGCGCCGAGCCTATAATGAAGCCACGCGCATCAATCCCTGCTATATAGTCTATATCCTTTCCGTAAAGACTGACATTTATGTAGTCTATGCAAAGCGCAAACAAGTCCTTGTCCTTTAGCAACGGCGTTATGTCCCTGAACATGACCCCTTTTTTAGGGTAATTCTCTATGTCCCGTATCTTTGACCTCAGTAGTTTTTCTATATCCTCGTTCATTTCAATGCCTTTAATTGTTAATTTCAAATCGAGCAAACTTCTCCATAGGAACTTTTTTCTTGATTGAACTTCTTCCTAAGAAGCCCAAAGACTTTTTTCTTGATTGAACTTCTTCCTAAGAAGCCCAAAGACTTTTTTCTTGATTGAACTTCTTCCTAAGAAGCCCAAAGACTTTTTTCTTGATTGAACTTCTTCCTAAGAAGTTCAGTCGCAGAGGCTGAACCCGCACTTCGGGCACGTGAAGCAGCCTTCGCCCGCGATCATTCCTGTTCCGCATTCAGGGCACTGCTTCTCGTTCGCAGCTGAAATCACGTATGTGGCCGCGTCGAAGTTGGTGATGCCCGTCTTGCCTCCATGCCTTTCTTTCAGGCTTTTCAAGGTTGTCTGGTTCTGCTCGTTTACCATGTTAAGCACCTGATTTGATTTGCTTTGGTCCCTGTATACTGTTATGCCTTTGCACCCGAGTTCATATGCGAGTTTGTACGCGTTTTCAATGTCCTGGGGGGTTGCGCGGCTCGGGAAATTTATCGTTTTTGAAACCGCATTGTCAACATGCCTCTGGAATGCGGCCTGCATTTTTACATGCCACTCCGGCGCGATGTCGTGCGCGGTCACGAAAAGCTTTCTTATTTTTTCAGGAATCTCATTGACATCCTGTATCGATATTTTCCCTGCAAGTTTCTTCATGAGGTCGTCCGAGTAAAAATTATTCTCAAGCGCGTATCTCTCGAATTCGTTATTGACTTCTATAAGATTCGAGCCGAGCGACTCCGCGACGTTCCTTAAGTAGACTACGGAGAATATAGGCTCTATGCCCTGCGATACCCCGTTCGAGATTATGCTTATCGTCCCTGTCGGCGCTATTGTTGTGACTGTGGAGTTCCTGAGAGGCTTATATCCTAGCTTGTGCCATATGCTGTTTTTGAATTCGGGGAACGCCCCGCGCTCCTCCGCAAGCTCGTGGCTCATCTGGCGCGCGTTGTTAGTTATGAATGACATCACATTCTCGGCAAGCGCAAGCGCCTCGTTGCTGTCGTATCTTATGCCAAGCTTTATCAGCATGTCTGCCCAGCCCATGACGCCTATGCCTATCCTCCTTATAGAGCGAGTCATCTCCTCTATTTCTTTGA
The DNA here is from genome assembly GCA_023474155.1 of Candidatus Martarchaeota archaeon. Classification (GTDB taxonomy): domain Archaea; phylum Micrarchaeota; class Micrarchaeia; order Micrarchaeales; family Micrarchaeaceae; genus JAJZMY01. The sequence continues at coordinate 25,897 of JAMCYJ010000023.1, forward strand.
TGGGATACGTGTTTGCGTCAATTACGTCGTCGAGGAACCTTATTCCCAGACGCGTAATGCGTCTCAGCTCGTCCCAGTCCACCTCGAAATGGCTGTTCATGGGCTTTAGCATATTCGCAAGGTTTATCGAGCCTAGGTTGCAGGAGTCGTACGCATACAGCGGCTGCTCGCCGCACGGATTGGTAGATTCAATAGGCCCGAGCCTAGGCACAGGGTTTGAATAGCTCGAGTTTATCCTGTCTATAAACACCAGGCCGGGGTCGCCGGTCTTCCATGCCATCGTCACGACGAGGTTCCAGACCGCCCTTGCATTGAGTTTGCCGACCGCCTTGCCGTTTCTCGGATTTATTAAGTCGTACTGCCTGTTTGCGCTGAGCGCGTTCATGAATTCCTTTGTCACGGCGATAGAGAGATTGAAGTTCCTGAGCGTGTTTTCATTCTCCTTTGCCACAATGAAGTTGAGTATATCCGGGTGGTCTATGCGGAGTATTCCCATGTTGGCGCCCCTGCGCTTTCCGCCTTGTTTGATCTGCTCTGTCGCGGAATCAAATATCTTCATGAATGAGATCGGGCCAGAAGCAACGCCGCCGGTCGTATTCACGGTGTCGTTTGACGGTCTGAGCCTTGAAAATGAGAATCCTGTGCCTCCCCCGCTTTTATGCACTACCGCGGCGTACTTGACCGCATCAAATATCCCGTTTATCGAGTCTGCAATAGGGATTACAAAGCACGCGCTCAGCTGGCCAAGTTTCGTACCCGCGTTCATCAATGTCGGCGAATTTGGCATGAACTTGAAACTTGTCATTGCGCTGTAGAATTCCCTTGAGATCTCCATTATCTGTTTATCCTCTTTGCCGTACTTCTTTTCGACTCCTGCAATCGAGTTTGAAACCCTCTCGAACAGCTGCTTCGGTGTTTCTATGATCTTGCCGTTTTCATTTTTAAGCAGGTATCTTGCAGAAAGTATTATAAGCGAGTTGATAGGCAGCTTCAGATCGTCAGAAATTCCAAGTGAAGCCTTGAAGATCCTGACTTGCGCGTGTTTGTGCCTGTAGAGTATATATGCCTTTGCTACATTGGCGTCCTCCTCCATGAGCTCCTTTTCCACAAGGTCTTGGATCTCTTCAACATGAATCTCCTCTACTTTTAGCTTATTTATTGTTCCGGCGACTTTTTTTGCGATCGTCCCCGCAGCCATTTCATTTTTTTCTTCAGGGCTTTTTATATAAACATTAGAAAATGCGCGCATCACTGCATTCTTGATTTTGTTCTCATCAAAAGGCACCCGTTGCCCGTCTCTCTTAATAACATTCCTGATACCCATGCCATGCACCAAAAAAAAGTTGCAAGATTAATTGGCAAATACAATTTAAATAAATATTGCTTAAAAATTAAATACAAAAATGGCCATCTGCCTCATGCTATATTTTTAAGCATTGACTTTGATAGGCATGGCGCGGCAATCCATAACAGTGCTCATAAATATTGCCTTAATTTATGCTTATATCTAAATGAAAAATCAGCAATTTGTTTCATAATCCTTTTATAATTGGAGAAAACTATAAGCGCGGTGAACAGTATGATTGTGATAATTACCTCTATCGTGAGGGAATCATTGAAAAGCCCCAAAAATTGGCTCAGGTTATCTTTCTTCAATGACATTATAGTCAAAAATGCAATACTGCAGTCAAGGCCGAGAGACGAATACGCAAGGACCTCAAGGGCTTTCTTCATCTTCTTTATATTCTGCATTTCATTGTACAGCATGCAACGCACCAACAAAAATTAGTAGTCTTATAAAAAGAGGCTTAAAAATCTATGCCCTATCCTGCAATTAGCGGACTTTTGGTTATTCCGTAAAAATCCGATTAAGTATAAGGCCCTATCATCAAACAAAGGTAGGGCCAAACTCTCCGAATCTCTTTATCTCTTATTACAGCTCTTCTTCTGCCTTTAATTCTGCGTCCTCTATTTTTCTGATTTGTATTTCTTTTTCGTCGGAGTTTGTCTTTTCGGCTATTTTCTGCAGTGCTGCCTTGTAAACCTCTGCGGGCTTTTTCCCTCTTGCGTCAAGCTCGACCGGCTGGCGAAACACCACATCTTGTGCCTCCTTAGGGAGTTCTCTAGCCCTTGAGACAAAGGAAACGATTTTTTTTGTCATCATCTCACCAATTAATAATTGGTGGGGCAAGTAATATACGGGTTTTCTTTATATCCTGCCATTTGTGGAACTTTGGCAGGCAGAGCATTAAAGCCGCTGCCGTTGCTTCGCGGCTGTACCTGCAAAGCTTTCTGATACCTGTTTATCTAATGCCTAAATGTTCAAAAAAGTTAATCATGGGCTCATCGATTCCAGCAGCATTTTTCATTGTGACTATATTGCCTGCGATTTCGATATCCCTGTCGCTTGCAGCCCCGCGGAAAAGCAGCACAAAATTCTTCAGCTCGTTGTCGTTGTCAGGCACGGAGATCTTTTTGTTTTTTATAATGTTTGCTTTTGCAAGTATTTTTACTGAATTTCCTATGGCGATTATGTATTTATCCGCATTGTTGAACTTCAGCATAAGGTCAAGAAGCGGGCGGAACTCGTATAGCTTGTAAATCTCCAGCCCCGCGCCATCGCTTATAAAAATCCCGTCAAAGTCCAAAGGATTTATAAGATTGGCATTTATATCGGGTTTGTAAACCGCGCCATGCGCCCCAACGCATTCCTTCGTGCTGTAGCTTGTTATTTTTGAGTCTATGTCAAACTTGTCTAAAAATAGTTTAAGCATTGAAACCGTTTCATCCTTAAACTCGTTCGGCGCAATAAAAATCAAAAATTTCATAGTATCCTCTTATTCGTTATCCTTATTAATGGCGGTCTAATTTTATACCTTGTTTTATTTTATGCATTTAAATTATAAAAACCTATTGCTTCCTCACAGTCGGAAATTCCAAATCGAGGTCCTCCTCGCTATCGCTTTCTGACCACGCCTTAATGTACAGCGCAAGATTTTTCAACGGCTTTGAAAATCTGTCAGTAAGCTCGTATCCCATATCCTCGTGTTTGAGAAGCCCTATCTGTACAGCATAGTCCAAATATCTTTTTGCAGTCGTCTTTGGCAAAAACCTGACTTCATTAAGCCTAAGCTTTTTTGATTTCTTGACCTCTACCATCAATTTGGAGAATCTATACGCCTCAAGCTCGTTTTCGAATAGCACATTTGCAATATCCTTTATCCTCGGCTTTTTTATCCTTTCCTTTATCGGTGCATCCTCAAATTCCCAGTATTTGATGTTCATTGCCTCATCCATTTAATTTTTCCTGCCTGCCTCAGGTATTTATTAGCGAATAATCTTTAAAAACATATCTCTTTCTGCATTATTCTTTGATAAATGTCACAATGTCGCCATTGTCAAGCTTATGGTCAGTTCCTACTCTTTGATTCGCAAACTTTGCGCTTTTACCAGTCACATAGGCACATCTAAGATCATTAAATACATCGCTATGTATTTTTTTTGCGATCTCCCCAACCGTCACTCCTTTTTTGGCGATTAAAGGATTCAATTCATCGGTGCCTTTCGGCCTAAGGTAAACGTTTATAAGATTCAGATTTTCATACAGCTCCCGTTTCAGCGCTTCTGTATTTGTTTTTTCGACTGTGCTGACAGGTACGACCTTTATGCCGTACTTCTTTGCAATTTCCCTACCTATCTGATCATAGTTCTTTTTTAAATCTATTTTGTTGAGTATGACTATCGCATTTATGTAAAAGGCCTTTTTCGCGATATTCGCAATAAATTCATTTTCGTCGACATCGTCCATTATTGAAACACTTGCATTCTGCATCCCGAAATCAGACAGTATCATTTTGATTGTTTCGGAGCCCATGCTTGATTTGTTCGCGTGGATAATGATCCCGTTCGAATCAGTTTTTATTATCTTCAGGTCAGGCTTTTTTTTATTTATATATATGTCAAGCCCCCTCAGCTCCGTGATGAGTATGTCAAGGCTGCTTATGTTACACACGTCAACTACAAATGCGATTAAGTCAACTATTTTCAGCGCGGCTATCACCGCCCTGCCGTTTCCAACCCCTAAGTGCGCGCCTTCTATAAGCCCAGGCGTATCTATTATCTGGATCTTGGCATTATTGAAATTAAGCACACCTTGGATAATCCTTGTCGTTGTGAATGCGTAATGTGCTGTTTTCGATATGACATTTGTGATCAGGTTTATTAGCGAGGATTTTCCGACAGACGGAAATCCAACAAGACCAACTGTTGCATCTCCATGCTTCTTGACAAAAAAACCAGTGCCCTTTATTTTTTTATTGGATTCTATTATTTCCTTTTTTATTCCTGAAATCTTCGCTCTGAGGATGCTGAGATGCTTGTTTGTCGCTTTGTTGTACTTTGTCTTTTTGTACTCCTGTTTCAGCTCTTCAAGCTTTCCTGTCAGATAATCTTTCTGGCCCATTAAATCATTTAGAGAAATAAAAAGCGTATATTTTAATTCAATTAAATATCAAATCTATTTAAATATATTTAGTGATAAACTTAATTAATATATAGTGAATAAAATGGCATCAAAAAAGAAAAAAGCTGCTCCAAAGAAGAAAGCAGCTAAGGGAAAAAAGAAAAAGTAAAGAATGGAAAACTTTAAGAATGATTGATATCATTCGGCTTCTCCTTTGTTTTTATTTTATATATATGTTTTTATCTGGTTGAATTTCAAACCTTTAAAAATATAAGGATCCTCTTTATTCCATTTCCAAATTTATATCCCATAATTTTTTTTGATCCGACTACCCTATGGCACGGAATGATTACCGGCAGAGGGTTTTTGTTTAAGGCGTTGCCAACGGTCCGCTGGCCGTTTATGCAGCCAATTCTTTTTGCCAATTGCGAGTAAGATGCCGTATCCCTACGTCTCATTTTGGCGGTTTCAATCAGCACGCTCTTTTCAAATTCTGTCAGGCTAAATAAATTCAGTGCAAATGAAACCAGTCCTAACTTTAATACCTGTATTTTATTTGAAATAGTCAAGCACAATGCCAAAAATATCACACACATTTATTTTGTCAATGTTTACGGCCAGGTCTTTTTTGCTACCATTATTTATCATTCCGAATATCCCATATAGCGTATGGTCGCCGTATTTTGCAGGCTCGGGCTTCATGAAAATATTTCCTTTGGAATAGTTGAATATGTCTATAGTGTAATTGTCCCTTGCACTTATTATTAGATCAGGCGCAATAAAAAGCCTGGTTTTTTTGTAATAACTATCCCCATCAACAATATCAACAATCACTTTTTTGCCGGCCATGTCCTTCAGTTTGCCCAATTTGGCGATCATATCCTGTTTCAGCTTATGTTTTTCGCTTTCACTTTTTACGGAGGGATTTGAAAACCTCTTGTCATTGATCCATATCACGCTAACAGGAAAATTTGATACTGACGCAAATGCCTTTGTCCGTTCCATAGCAAAGTCAAAATCGTGGATTCTTGTATAATTGCCTCCAGACACGCCTGCAAGCACATTCCCTACGATGTTCGAAATGATCCTTTTGCTGTATTTCGGCATTTTATCATATATCTTCCTTGCTTTACTTTTCAGAATTTTTTCCCTGAGCTCGTATTTCGCTGTTTTAAGGCCCCTATCCTTTTCCTGTCCTTCGGTCTTTATAACCCCCTTCTTAAGCACGGCATAATTGTTGTTTATCAGCCATGAATTGAGCAAAAACTTGTTGTATATCGGCTGCGCGCCGTGGTCCGAGATAAGAATTATCGCGGCATCCTCGTCCTTTGAAAATTCTATTATCCATTCTATAAAGTCAGATATCTCCTTGTAGAGAGGCGCAGCATACTCATCCCATTTTGGGTTATTGAGCGAAAAATGCTGGAGTCTATCAGTCTCTGCAAAATATATAAAGCTTAATTGGTATCCATTCTTCTTAATGAGATACTTTGAAAGCTCTGCCCTTGCGCGTATGCTTTTCGTGTATTCTGCAGATGCTTCCTTAAGTGTTATTTTTCCTGATTTTATGTCAGGCTCAATATCAGGCTCCCCAGAAAACTTGAATTTTTTAGCGGCATTCTTAAGTTCTACGGAGCTATATTTTGGCGGAAGCGGGAATCCGCTGATCATATCGACGTTTTTCTCTTTTGATGTGCGTATTACCATTGCAGGCGTTATTACAAGGCTTTTTAGCCCTCTCTTTGAAATTACATCCCAAAATGGCGGCGTTTTTTCCGCGTCAAAGTAGATAAGCTGCTTCGTGTAATCCCTGTCCATGTAGAAGAAATCAAGCGATCCATGCTCGCCGGGTTCAAGTCCAGTGTATATGCTCGGGCATGCGGTCCCTGTCATCGGAGGGAGAGTTGACAGAAATTTGGTCAGTATTCCTTGTTTTCTGAATTCTTCAAATCCTTTCATCCTGTATTTTTTTATAAAAATATCTATCATCCATAGCGGGGCTGCGTCTATGCCTATAATATACAGTTTTTTTTCAGACTTTTTGTTATTTACATATTTTTCTTTAATTTTCATGCAATCCTTTAGTTGTATATAAAATTATTATTTAATTTTAAAATTTAAATATGGTACTGAAATTTACTTTTTTGCAAAAAAGAAAAATACAATCGCGATTATGAACAGAATGATGCCAAGCGCTATTGCGATGCTTGTCGCGGGCCCTGAATTTCCAAAAATTATGGGTATTGGTCCGACCATTATGACTCCCCCGAATTGGGTATTGCTGTTCTGTTTAGCGGTAGTATTCAATACAGAATATAAGAATATAAGGATAATGCCGAGAAACAGCAGCACAGTGCCGGTTACAAATAAAAAGGAATACATTCAATCATTATTTTGCCGCAGAAACTATTTTTATAATATCTCTGTCTTTGAGCGTATAGGTTTTTGAAATTTTTATCTTTGTCCTGGCATTTATCGCGTATAGCATTCTGTTCGCCAATTCAGTATGTATCTTGGCCGCAAGATCCTGCGCAGTAGCCCCGTCGTTTATCAGGATTGCATCAGGCAGCACATTGCCAAAATGGTCTGTAAACTTGTTTTCGTCCTCTACAGGATATACGACAATGTTATTCAGTATCCTGAATGCGAGGTCATTGATTAGTTTCTGTACATTAGACTTTTTGGAATCTAAAAATGATTTCATCATGTTTAGCGCGTCATTCTGCTCTTTGGATATGCCGCTATTTACAATGTCGAACGAGTTTCCGCTGTATGTGATTATGCCCTGCCTTTCAGCCTTTCTGAGCGCAAGCTCTATAGCTGCAGAGCACTCAAAAACATTCGCCTCCCCAAATTCCTCTTTCAGCTCATTTATGTTCTTTTCAATATTCGCATTTTTAACATCGCATTTATTCGCAGCTATGACTATCGGCTTGGAAATTTTCAGAATAGTCCCTGCAAACTTGTATGCTTCCTCATTGCTCCAGTCAAATTTCCGCGACAGCGAATTTGATTCTATTACGTTGTTCGCAGCATCTTTTGGTATGCCAAAGCCCGCAATAAGTTCATAGAATGCATCGGAGTTGCCTTTATACGATTTTTTGTGTTTTATTATTATATCTCCTAACCATTTTACAACCTCGTTTACTATAATACGGGCGTCCTTTGCAGGGCTGTAGTTTTTATCTGTGAAATTGCCATCTGAATCTGTTTTGCCGCTGGCATCCACGACAAGTATGAATCCATCGCAGTTTATAAGATCGTTGAGAAACTGGTTTCCCATACCCTTTCCTTCATTAGCACCCTCTACAAGGCCAGCAACATCTATAACGTTTATCGGAATATAGCGTATTCCGTTTTTGCATAGCGAGTTTCTTGCATTGCATTTGATGCCGATCTCCCTTTCAGCGCATTCCTCCGTGACATATGCCACTCCTTTGTTCGGGTCTATTGTCGTGAAAGGGTAATTCGCAATTTTTACCTCATTCAGCGTCAATGCTGAAAACAGGCTGCTTTTGCCTTTATTCGGTGCGCCTATAATTCCAATTAGCACATAATCACAAATTATAAAATTAATAAAATTATACAAGTATAAAAAGGAAATAATTAAATTATAATAACTCAGAAAACAATATAAAAACCATTAATAAAATAAGCAGAGGTGGCAGAGCCTGGTCAAATGCGATGGGTTCAGGGCCCATTTCCTTTAGTGGATGCGTGAGTTCGAATCTCATCCTCTGCATTTTTCTTTATTTTTATCCTTTTTCTGTCTTATTTTGCAAAGCAGACGCCTTCATGCATTGCCTATCCGAATTAACCCTGCAAATTTATCTAATTAGAATCGCCCTGACCGGGATTCGAACCCGGGTCGCAACCGTGACAGGGTCGTATGCTAACCACTACACTATCAGGACAGCCGAAAATGAATTCTATTATTTAGACATTAAATATTTATCCCTCAATATTATTAAATATTAATATTTAATGCAGCCTTTATCTTTAACTATGTATACCGCCCACGAGGGCGGGGTAGTTCAGTCCTGAAAATATTTTTCAAGGCATTATAAGAGTATAAGAGGAATCTCCATCTCCTCCTTGTTAAGTCCTCCATGATGCCCAAGAATATTTATTTTATTTTTTGGCTCTGAAAATGAAAAGAACATACCTCCATCACTGCGTTTTGGTATTGCAATATGCGTGCCAAATCTATTTCTGATACTGTCCTGCACACTGCTTTTGCCGAAAAGTCCTTGTTTTATTGCTTCGTCTGATTTTATAAGGAGATAGTCTGCATATTTTTTCTCAAAAAGTGCCTCAAACTTCTCAAACATGCCCGGCATGATGCTCATGAACATTGCGCGCGATCCCCATGGCGGCATCGATGCGTACCTCATTAGATTAGAATTTGGTTTTACCCATAAGATATTCTTTTTTGAGAGCGAAACTTGGCCGTGATCCGCTGTTATTACTACTAAATAGCCCAGCTTTTCAGCTTCAGCAATAACGCCCTGAAGATCCCTTAGCGCAAGCCTTGTCAATTCAAGCGTTTCATACGAATTCGCATATACATGCTGGGTATGGTCTACAATATCAGTATAAGCATAAATAAATTCAGACTTATTCCGCATTAATTTTTTTATCTGTATTATCATATCCTGTAATGAAATGAATGCCTTGCTGTTTATTTTATTTACAACTGTTGTATTTTGATTCTTTTTCCAGACTGCCTCAGGCGTGACTATAAAGAACTTTTTATAGTTCTTAGATAGCTTATAAATATTGTTCGGAGCCGGAAACAATTCTGAAAATGCGCCTTTCTTTTTGATATCAGACTCCTTCGGCCACCAAGGGGTATCGAATACATTAACATAAGTGCCCCTTTCCTTAACAGGAATCCTACCAGATATTATGCCATGTTCTGCAATGCTGACCCCGCTTTCTAGGCTGGCTATGACGCAGGGAGTAAAAGACGGGAAAATAGAGCTTATCTTCCTTATTTCCGCATCCCTGAGCATGCCCTGTATAATCCTATCTGAATCTGCTATCTTGTTCAGGAGCTTAAAGCCCAAAGCATCGATCAAAATAAACAGGATTTTGTCTTTTTTTGAAAATATCCCCTTTTTGTTTGCCATTTCATTGACTAAGCTCAGATTGCTGTTTTTGTAATCCGGAAAAGCCAAGCCACTATCTTCTATTTCTTTTTTTAATGAATTCATTTCAGCACTTTATCTACTGTATATTTTGCTTAAGCATTATAAAATTAGACTTAGTATTTACTACAAGGAAAAAATAAATAATATCTCTTTATTGATTATATAAGATAAGGTTAATGCTATGTTTGTTTAAACTAAAAGTATTGAGCAATTCATGCATTCCTTCTGTAGATAAGAAAAATAGAGGAAATACCAAAGGGCGCAGCGCAAGCGATCACTTAAATTTAATCGGAAAAGACTTAAAAACGTTTCTTAAAATTACATTTACATTGCTTTGCAAAGAAAAAGACTCATACCCATTCCATTTTATGGCAAATTATTTAAATTTATAGCTGCAAATAATAATGTCAAACGGTAATAGAGATAAGGAAACGCCCGATCCCATTCCGAACTCGGAAGCTAAGCTTATTTTCGATACGTGTGTACTGCTTTAGAGCGGGAAATCGTGTTGCTGTTTGGCATTATATTTAATCTCATTCTATTCATTTTAGCGCAGTGCTTGAAATTAGGAGTAATATGATAAATATCAAAATAAATGAGGGTTTTGTTAAAACACCTTATGGGAAAATATATTTTAAGCTCAAACCTGCGCAGAATGCAGTGCAGGATGCAAGATATAAGCTTCTATTGATTCATGGACTTGGGGGAACCTCGAATACGTTTAAAAAACTTATCAATGAACTGCCTGATGATATGGAAGTATGTGCGCTTGACCTGCTAGGACACGGGAAATCAGATAAGCCAAATATAAAGTATAGCATTGGCCTGCAGGCTGAAATTCTGCACTATTTCCTCACAGCACTGAAATATTCTAACTTTTATATTTATGGCCATTCCTATGGGGCACATGTCGCAATGAGATATGCCCTTTACTATGGTACAAAAAAAGCGAATGGATTTATAATCGAAGATTCGCCGATATTAAAAACCTATTTCAGGAACCTGTCAAAAAACAAGAAACTTATAAATAAGATAGTGAAAACTGCATTAACTTCAAAGTCAAGCAAAAAGCAGATAGTGCTCAACAGCCTTGATGACATAATAGAAGACGGGCTGGCGGACATCTTTTTTATAGACAAGCCTATCCTTATAATATGGGGAGAAAAGGATGAAATAACAAAGATAGAGTTTGCATATAAACTTAGGACCAAATCTAAAAATGTGCTGTTCCGAGTAATAAAGAATGCGCATCATATTCCGCACTATTCCAACCCTATGGAATTGAGTGACCTGCTTTTAAAGTTTATAGGGTACAATCATAATTAAGAGAATTTTATGCTAGCATGCTTATTCAGCGGTGGAAAGGATTCGACGCTTGCCTTGCATAAAGTATATGAAACAGGTAAGAAAACAGATTTACTTATAACTATGAAGCCTAAGAATGATTTCAGTTACAT
>JAMCYJ010000018.1 GCA_023474155.1 Candidatus Martarchaeota archaeon
ACGTCGGTGATTATGAACCTGTTTCCAAGATATTCGCCTGCGAGCGCAAGAGATGCCGCGATCTTGGGCTTTTCCCTCGGCACTATGTTCACGTCCCCTACCCATCCGACTGTACCGCCTGGATTCACGACTATGTAGCCGACCGGAAGCGCCTCTATCTTAAGCTGCTTTATCACCGGAGCGGAAAGGGTCTGCGCCTGGGTTATCCAATACGGATTGCGCGCATTCAGCAATGACATGAAATATATCGCGTCCGCATACCTTGTTATCGTGGCTATGTTTCCCGGAAACAAAATCAATGGAACGTCTATCGCTTCTTTTATGGCCTTGCTGACACTGTCAAGCAGTTCGCCCTGAGCGCCGATGCTGCCCCCTATAAGTATTGCATCCGCGCCTGCCTTTGCAACCGAAAGCGCAGTCTTTATCGCGTCTTCGGGCTTTGCATAGTCGAGCGGGTCAATCAGCGAAAAAAGCAGCGCCCCTTTGGAATCAAGCATTTCATTGATATAAGACTCTATCTTTCCTGTTTTGATATTCATATTTTAACCTTTTTTAGCATTGTTATTTTATCGCGCCGCAGGCAGCAGAAAATGAATGGTATTTTATTTTTTATAGCTGAGGTAGTGCTTAATCATCTCAAGCCCCTGCACGTCGAGCCTGTTCTTGGGCACAAAGCCTAGATCTTTTTTTATCTTGCTTATGTCGATGATCCTGTCACTCGTGAGAAACTGAAACTCGTCGAAATTGATGTTGAAGAGCTTGACTAGCAGTTTGGCCATGCCTATATTTATGACTTTTTTAGGGGGGGGAACATTCAGTATGCCTGCAATTTTCTCGAATAGGTATTTCGGAGTGTACGGCTCCCCATCGGTCACGTTGTATATCTGGTTCGAGGCTTTTTCGAGGTTGCCGAGCACAGCGATGATCGCGCCTGCCGCGTCATTCACATGCACAAACGCGAGGTGATTGTCTGAGGTGCCTATGTAGTACATCTTCTGGGACTTTATCAAGTCGAATATTTTAAAAAATGAAGGATCCTCATAGTGCGGGCCGTAGAACGTTGCATACCTGAGTATGGTATACTTTATGTTCGGATTGACTTCCGAGAAAGATCTTATTATCTGCTCCGCCATCATCTTCGTGTTTGAATAAGAGCTTCCGGGATGCAGCTCAGACAACTCTGTTATCTTCTGAAGCTTAGTCTTATAGCCGTAGACTGTTATGCTGCTCGCGAATATGAAATGCACTTTCCTGTTCTTGTTCACCTTCACTATTGTTTTGAGGATATTTTCAGTCACTTTCACGTTCGCCTCAATGAGCTGGTTTACAGTCAATTTATAATTGTACGCCCCGCCTGCTATGTGGATTACTACATCGACATTCCTGCATGCCTCCTCAAGGGATATTATATCCTTGGAGGAAGGAAACGCCATATTGGATATGTAGGGTATGACGCCGCTCGGGAGGTTTTTCCATTCAGGATTCACAAGAAAATCGTCCTTGACGATTACCCTTATTTGGTTGCTGTCGCTGATCAGTTTTTTTATAAGCTCCACACCCAATCCGCTTGTGGCGCCTGTAATTAGATAAACTTGTTTGCTTTTTGGGTTTTTACTGGCTGCATTGGATTTTTTGTCAGACATACGCCTCATTTGATTTTGTTATATTTTGCATACCTCGCATTCAAAATGCTTATTGCTATGTCTTTTATGTATCCGTCAATAAGCCTGTCTACTGCATAAGGGATCCAGTCTTTTCCATACGGCGCATACACGCTTATCTTGTTCATTTTAAGCATTTTCAGGCTTTTTTTGCTGTAGGTATCTAATGGCAACTCAAATATTAAATTCTTTCTGTATTTTTGCTCTTTTATGCCTTTCAGTATTTTCACTGCAAGACCATAGTTGTGCACGAACAGAGTCAGCTTTATTCCCTTCTCGATAAGCGCCTTTATCGCATTTATCTCATTGTCGATCTGAACCTCGGGCTTCGGTGGGGATCTTGCTTTTTGCTGCTTCTGTTTCCCTGATTTAATGCCTGCATTCTTGTCGAATACGAGATGGGATGCATTCTTGTATATCGAAAGCTTCAGCATGTCATTCGCATTCAATGCATTGCCTGCCTTGGACATGCTGAATTGTATCGGCAGCTCAATGCCGATGCGCCTTGACTTTGCCTTGCAAGCGTTGTATACGCTGAACAAAGTTGCCAAATCAATGCTGTATCCTGCCTCTAGCCAAAGCTTTATTCCTAGTTTTTCCGACATACCTATTATCTGATTAAGGCTTTTCATCGCGCTTTCCTTGTCTATGCCAAAGCCTATTTGGGAAAGCCTCACCGAAACAGAACTGTCAAGATTGTATTTTGACATCTGCCTGAACAGCTGCATATAAGTATTGGCATTGTACTTTGCCTTTGACATGTCCGTAACATAGTCGTTGAGGAATGTTATCGTGGTGTGCAGGCCCTTTGAATTCAGATCGCCTATGTTCCGTACTGCTGAATTCAATGTCGAAGCCAGAAGGTGCTTTTTCACAAGCTTGAATATAAGCCGTTTAACAAGAGAACTATTATTTGACATGCATTAAGCCCATGATTATTTTTATTTGCAGATGACTGCGCATTAAATGTTTGATTTCAAGTACCATCTGTCCTCTTTTGTATTGTAGAATATCAGCTTTGCCCGCACTGCCCAGTTTATCAACAGCTCCTTAAGCAGGGACTTGCTGGCGTCGGTGTATTCCTTTATCCCTTTCAACTGCAGGTTCATCACAAGCTCGTCAGTGGTTGCCGGGCTTCCTTCCACGACCTCCAGCACGGTCCTTATTGGTTCTGCCTGCTGCAGCTTTTCCTTTATCATTTTGTTATAGTTTCTATAGTTTACCTGCCTTCCGAGATCAGTAAGATATATCTTATCTTCCTCTATTTTCGCCAAACCGAGGAACTTGCAGATGCTTATTATCGGTATCAGACTGTCTATCTCTTCCTCTGCCTGGTCTGAAAGCGCTGAAAGGAGCATCGAGCCCTTGTTTTGCTTCACAAGTTTTATAAGGCCCTGGACCCTGCTCATGTTTATATTATTAGGCAGTATGAAAGTCATGGCATCTGTCGATTACATAGATTATTTTCAAGTTATTTAAAATATTGGTTTAATTTCAAGGTATTTATAATGTGCAGAAAAACTCAGGGATTGCAGAATATTTTCCTTGCCAGGTCAATGCGTTTCTTCTTGTCGTACTTCGCATGCAGCATGTCCATCATCATGTCATTGGCGTTTTCAGTAAAGCCGTCAAGGAATCGCTTAAGGGAGACCCATTCAATGTCTATCCTCTCGCCTGGATCGGGATGGGGGTCCGCAGTTTTTACGCAATTTCTCGCTGAATAGAGGTAGACAGGCCATTCGATCTTGTGCCTGCCAGAGGCATAGGCTTTTACTAGACCCCAGTCCTTTGAACTGAACCCTGTCTCTTCCAGAAGCTCTCTTTTCGCAGCCTGCAGGGGATCCTCGCCCCTTTCGACCTTGCCGCCAGGCATGCTTATTCGCAGGGCATTGAACCCTGGCTGCATCTCCTTGAGCAGGAGCACCTTGTTTTTCCTTGTAGCGAAAATCTGTACGGTCGGAAGCCTTCTCAGCCTTTCGAAAACTGCATACGATCTATCGAACATCCTCTGGTCCCACTGGTACACGTCGAACAGGACTCCATTGAACACTTTCCTTGCCTTTCTCGGAATCATGGTTATTGCCTTGTATAAAATTGGCCTTTACTGCTTTTATATTCGATGCTGCATGCAGCATGCGGACGTAATGCGCAAAAAAATCATGGCTGCGCGGAAAATGGCGGGTACTTCAATGCTGCAGATGGCAAATCGCGATACTAATGGTGCTAATGATGCTAATGATGAACGCATTTTAAAATTGCAGGCAACGGCCTGCCAATGCCAACTCTCTGATCCTGCCCTCCATGATCTGCCGAGCATACGATCATTATCCTATAATAAATTGCACGCAAAATATATAATTGGGGGCTGTTGAAAATTTAATTATGACGCCGCATAAAAGTCTTACAATAAATTTTGTAGTTTTATTATTATAAAACTTGCGCAAAAATCAAATTCTTTCGTATTCTATTATTTCTTGCGATCAATAATTGGAAAACGACTCCAACATTCTCAAAGACCTCTACAAAACATATAAAGATGCAAAAAAATTCCTAAATTATCCTAATGATGCAATATCGGCAATGCATTTCATAAAGGGCATGTCCATTGCAAAGAATAGAAATATAATGATAAAGAGGATTCTTCCATTTTCAATACTATTTAATCAGGACAATGGATGAGAGGAAGCAGTAGGATTCGGCGTTCAATAAAAAGCTATTTGGAAGCTCCAGAATCTTAGGAATAATATAATAAAATCAATTACAGTTCTCTTTTAAATTCTATCATATCCTCTTTTTCCGAGAGCACAATATCTGCATTTTTCTTTACTTCTTCTACAGCGAAAGGCGATGCAATTACAAGCCCATTTTTCCTGGCTTCAAAAAGCAAGGGAATATCGTTATAACTGTTTGCTATTACTGTGCAGTCTTTTATACGTATGCCGCGCTGCCACATTGCGATTGAAGTCGCTTCGGCCTTTGTTTCTCCATTTTTCATTATTATTGCAGCTGCAACCAATTTTCCAGCCTTATCAAATATGTCCTCGTTTGATATAAAAGCCTGAAAATTAACCGATTCCGCAGCGACTTTGGCAACAGTAGAGCCGCTCATTGTTGAAATCATTTTTATCTTATCAAAATTCTTAGCCAGCGTTGCAGTGTTTTTTATAATATTTTTTTCGATATAACTTTTAGCATTAAACCTCATTTCTCTCTCTGTTATTCCGGTTTCAATTAAGGCATCGTAAAAAATACGCAAAGATTCATACAAAGCATTATCGTCTGTTCTTTCATTCCTTAATCTATTCTTTATAATAATAAACTTTTCAATCCCGCGCAAAAAATTCTTTAAATTGCAATTAACAAGCTCTTTTTTTAGGCACGCCATTCCAATATTTTTTAAGGCATTGCCCTTTATCAAAGTATCATCAAGGTCAAATATGGCTGCTTTGGTTTTTGCCATATGCCTCATACATTCATTTAGCTTTTTAGACTTGCCTGCCACTTTACCACCATTCATAGATTTTTCATTCTCTTTTTTCTACTAGCCTCTGCGCAACTGTTTTACCATCATTCCCAGTTCTAACCAATTTCAGGATATCTGGTGTCATAAATTTTTCAGGTAATTTATCAGTATATTTTGTCAATACATGCGCAACTGTCCTACTTTTCTTATCAGCCAATTTCAGGATATCCGGTGTCATAAATTTTTCAGGTAATTTATCATGATATGCCAATTCATGCGCAACTGTCCAACCCAACACATCAGCCAACTGCAAGATATCTGATGTAATAAATTCTTCAGGTAATGTACTATAATATGCCAATATATGTGCAACTGTCCTACTTTTCTTATCAGCCAATTTCAGGATATCTGGTGTCATAAATTTTTCAGGTAATGTACTATAATATGCCAATATATGCGCAACTGATGCGCCGTTATTATCAGTCAATTTCAAGATATCTTCTGTTATAAATTTTTCAGGCAGTACATCCTTTTCTGCCAATTCATGCGCAACTGTCCAACCCAACACATCAGCCAATTTTAGGATATCTTCTGTTATAAATTTTTCCGGTAATGTTTTGTTATCCTCTTTATATCTCTTTATATCTTTAATTAGTTGCTTACATACTTTATGCCATTTTATGTCTTTGGATATGTCCCTAAATAGTTGCTTAAGTATTTGCACAGATGATATATTCTCATCATCTTTTTGTACATATACCTCTTTTTTATGCTCTTTTGATCTTTCGCTCATTTACTCCCCAATTAGATAGTATCTTTTATCCTATTTAAATCTTTATCATTTAACAACCGTGAAAAGCAAAACAGCACTTTATAAAGGGGGATACTAAGTATTATAATCCGGTTTTGCTATAATCTATAAATATCTCAATGGTTTAATAATTTATAATTATGATTTAAAACCTGCATAATCCATATGGCAGCGTGGCATAAAAATTGGTTTTCATGGCAGATTTGATAAAAACCATAGAGAGATTTAAGAATGCAAAAGTGCTCGTGATTGGGGACATAATGGTTGACCATTTCATATATGGCACAGTCGATAGGATATCTCCAGAGGCGCCTGTTCCTGTCGTAAATGTGAAGAGGGAAACTATAACTCCTGGCGGAGCCGCAAATGTTGCAAACAATGTAGCTAAGCTGGGCGCAACAGCATATATTTTCGGAGTTACCGGCAATGATAACAATGGCGCTATCCTTAAACAGTTAATGAGAAATGAAAGCAATATCATTTCATCAGGAATAACAGAAGTAAAGGGCTTCAATACAATCACAAAAACAAGGGTTATTGCAAATAACCAGCAGGTTGTAAGAGTTGACTGGGAGGACAATAAGAAAATCAATAAAGAACTTTACATTGCACTTGTCTCAAGCATCAGGAAAGCTGCAAAAAATGCGGATTCTGCAATAATATCCGATTATGGAAAAG
Source organism: Candidatus Martarchaeota archaeon (assembly GCA_023474155.1). Classification (GTDB taxonomy): domain Archaea; phylum Micrarchaeota; class Micrarchaeia; order Micrarchaeales; family Micrarchaeaceae; genus JAJZMY01. The sequence goes on from JAMCYJ010000018.1 coordinate 6,614, forward strand.
GCCTCATACAAAGGCAATTTTTCAGTGAGATAACAAAGATGCTTAGAAATATGGGCAAGTTTGTTGCACTAGATCCTAAGGTACAGAACTTTGGATTCTATAAAAATGTGTCTATATTAACACCAAACACAAATGAAGCTTCTGATGGTTCAAGAATAAAAATAAAGGATGAAACCAGCCTCAACAAGGCAAGCCAGAGAATATTTACCAAAGTAAAGCCAGACTATGTCTTAATTACAAGAGGGGCTGAGGGCATGTCCCTTTTTTATCCTGACGGCGCGCAACATCACCTGAAGGCGCGCGCCCAAAAAGTGTATGACGTAACTGGCGCAGGAGATACCGTGATTTCAACAATAACGATAGCAAAAAGCATAGGGGCCAATATTTTAGACGCCTGCCATCTCGCTAATGTTGCAGCAGGCGTAGCTGTTTCCCAACTAGGCACATACGCTGTAAATGCCGCAGAAATCGTAGAGGCATTGTCCAAGGAAAAAAGTAATAGATAAGCAAAAACTTGAAAATAAGCATATAATTTGCATCGGTGTTTGTTTGGATATTGAAAATAAATCGCGAATAAGAATTAGAGACGGAATAAAAAACGCTGAATTTGAATTGACGCATTCCTGTAATCTGCAATGCATTCACTGCTACAGCAAACTGCATGCAAGCAGTGAATTGCCTACTGAAAAGATAAAGCAAATAATCAATGAGCTAAATGAGAATAAAATCAAGGAGGTGCATTTGAATGGCGGGGAGCCTTTAATGCGAAAGGATTTGCCTGACATAATAGAATATTCTGGAAAAATAGGTATGAGGACAGTGCTGGAGACAAATGCGGTTTTGCTGGCAAGACCGGAGTTATTTAAGAATATCAAAAATCTGGTAATACGCGCAAGCGTAGACGGTCCTGAAAAAATCCACAATAGAATTAGGGCTCCGCGCGGAAGTATCAATGCATTCAGAATTTCCATGACTAATCTTGCTGCAGCAAAAAACGCTGGAATACCTGTTCAGGTAACCTGCAGCATTAACAATATAAACCATAATTCAGTGTACGAGATGGTTGCGCAAATAAATAAGTATGGAATAGAACACATAAGGCTTAGGCTTACCCTGCCTGTAGGATTTGCTGCCGACAACTGGGGTGTTTTAGGCGGCCTTACTAATGAAGACTTAATTAGGCTTAAAGCAGAAGGAGGCAGGATAGTGAGGGATTTTCCGGATATTGATTTTGATCTAAATTCAATTAACCGACAGGAACCAAAACAGGATGTCAGATTCATAATAAATCCTTCAGGAATGGTAAAGTTATACAATTTCACAGATTTTTTCATAGGAGACCTCAAAATAGAAACAGTTGGCGCAATACTATCAAGAATTTCGGACAACAAAATACCTGAAAATGAAAATAGAAGGATTGTAAATTATCTGTCCATGCTTGGGATGATGT
>JAMCYJ010000020.1 GCA_023474155.1 Candidatus Martarchaeota archaeon
ATTGCGCCTTTTGCAGCTGCGAAGACGACAGAGTTCTTTGTCGGCCTGTATAAGCCTATATCGAGTATTATATCCTGTTCTATCTTGCCTTCTGCCTTTTTTGCCTTGGCCTGCTTTGCGATATACATGCCTGTAAGATATGCGGTCGGCGCATTGGCTTTCGGATTCCAGCCCATTGTGGATAGCTTTGATGAGTCTGCGCCCGCTACTATTTTGTCGGCGCCTTTCGCGTATTCGACTATCTGTATGGTTATGCCTGTGTTGCTTTTCCTGACGACAAGCCTTGGCAGGCCGGATTTCAGGAGCTTTACGCGCTTTCTATAGTTCGTCACTCCTTGCCTTCTCCTTTTTTTGATCTCTATCATAAAATCTTTTTTTGCAAAATATACTTTTTATGTTGTTTACCTTCTTTTCGTATCCATGTGCTTCAATTCGCCGAACTTTTCCTCGCTGATCGGCACGCCCTTGCTTTTTATGTGGTTGAGCAGCGATGCCTTTGTCTGGAAAACATTCCCTTTCACGAGCTTGTTGAACGCCTTGAATAAATCGTTGTCTATAATGCTGCTCTGCTTCAGTTCATGCAGTATCAGTCTTTGGCCGCGGATCCTTTTCTTGTAGTCCACGAACCCCCTGGCCTTTTTAGTGCCTTTCTTTTTTCCAGGCCCTCTTGCCCTTCCTTCCTGTCTTTTCCTTTTTAGAACCTTTGAATGGAAGCTGATGTTGCGTAGGTCTTTCTTGACTATCACGTCGCCGTCTTTTATCAGCTTCTTGACGTCATCGCGCGTAAGCGCATTCTTTATATTTTCCATTGAGGTCGGTTTCAACGCTATTTTGTTCAGCCCTTTGTTTGACACCTGCGCCGCGATCCTCCTTACAAGTTTGTTCGACATTTATTTCACTTTTGTTTTTTCGCCCCAGGTTGGCTTCGATTTGCACTTGCATCTGCGCCGCCCGCTACTGCTTTCCTGCCTGCGAATTTGCCAATGAGATCCTGATTAAGGCCTTTGTTTGCTATTTTCACATCGCTTTTATTTGCGAGTTCGAGCATTTCCTGCCTCTTTTTCGTGCCTATGCTGTGGTTTATTATTAACAGGAACTTCTTTCTGTCTGCGTCGGTCTTCATTTCGCCGATCCTCTGTCTGAGTTCTGGCATACTGCTTACAAGCACTGGTTTCCTGCCGTTTGCCCTAAGCCCCTTTACCTCTTTTCTGTTTCCGTATCCTATCACAGGCTCGGCGCCCATGAAGTTCTTCTTTACTCTTTTTTTGTTGTCTATCCCTCTTTGCTTCCTCCATCTGGGCTTTACCCGTTTTCTTTTCTTTGTGCCGTAGTTCGGCACATTGAATGTAGGGTGATCTCTTTTTTTGATTTCCGCCATGCTGATCATTTGAATAAGTATTTAATCCTTTAATTTATCATGCTGATTATTTCGGTTATTTCTCCTCTTTGGAATAATACACGCCGTCCTGGAAAACCCTGCTGTCTTTATGCCTTATCTTGCATATTTTTCTTATGTTCGCAGCGGTCTGGGTGACATTGTCATTGTTTGTTCCGTATATCCTTACTTTTTGCCCGCTTGCCTCGACTTTTGTGTTGCCGATTATCCTTGTCGACCTCTTCGCCCTTTCCCCTATCATGTTCTTTATGTAGAATATGCCGTCCGCAACCTCTATTGTTATTGGAAAGTGCGCAAAGACGATCTGCATGTCTATCTCGAAGTACTTGCCGACCCCTTCCATGTCGTTGGACAACTCGCCGGCCATTGTCTGTTCTATCTTCATTGCCTTTTTCTGCATTTTCTTAATGTCCTTTTTCGATTCTATGACAAATCTGCCGCCGTCTATCCTGACATCGATTAGGGTGTCATTGAATTTTCGGGTGTTCGTGCCGAGCTTTCCAGTAACCTTTATCTCGTTGCCCGATACCTCGGCCGTTGCATCCTGATTAATTTCCAATGAAATCATGAATATCCTTTGCTTCGTTAAATTTATTAGTATCTAATTTTTATCGGTATTTAGCGCAATTTAAAATCAAATGGTTAATATACATACAATATCAGCCTTCCGCCTATATTGCTTTCTCTCGCTTCCTTGTTCGTAAGCAGGCCTTTTGGAGTCGATACGACAAGCATTCCAAAATCCTTGCTAGGTATATACCTCGCCTCGTATTTCTGGAAATTGTCCTTCGATATCGCGTACCTTGGCTTTATCACGCCGATTGCGTTTATCTTGTTTGCGAGCTGTATCCTCAGCTGCTTGGCAGGCCCTTCCTGAAACTCCTCAAAGCCCTTTATATATCCGTTTTTTTTCATAATTTCCAAAATGGCCTTCGTAAGCTTTGTCGAGTACACAGTACACTCCCTTCTGCCGATTCTCTCGTTCGTCTTTATCTTGTTTATTGAGTCTGCTAATCTGTCTACCATAAGTATTCAACCATATTTGTTAAAGCCTATTTTTTCAGCCGTTTCCCTGAAGCATCTCCTGCATATATAGAGGCGGTGGGATCTTATCACTCCCCTGCTCGTGCCGCATATCCTGCATTTCCTTAATCCTTTTCCCTTGAACTTCAAGTCGTTGTTCGCATTCATGCTCATTCAGCCGTTTTAACATTAAATTCTTTTTTCAGGTAATTCTCTATTTCTTCCCTTGATATTATGCCGTGCGCCTTTGATATTTTGCTGTTTTTTATTTTCCTTATCTTGACTCTCTGCCCCTTTCTCTTGAACGCGATATTCACATGCATGCCCATCATTCCTATTTTTGGGTTGTATTTTACGTTCGGAATGTCTATATACTCCTTTATTCCAAAGCTCATGCTGTTGGGCGTGATGCTTGCAGGGTTTATGGTATAGTTCACGGAATCGAAAAGCCTTTTGAGCAGCAGCGGCGCTTCGCTTTTCCTTACTGTCACAAATGCCCCTATCTTTTGCCCCTTTGATATCTTGAACGACGGGTTCCTTGTCTTTGAAAGGCTGTTAGTCGGCTTCCTGCCTGTGATTATTTCAAGCAGGCTCTTTGCATTCGCCTGGGCGTCTTCGTTGCTTCCCGTGCCGATATTGATCACGACTTTGTCGATCATGATGTCCTGCATCGGGTTTTTTTGATTTTGATTCGAATCAGTGCTTTTCTGCATAAAAATCCTCTACTCTATGACTATAATGTTTCTCAATGACGTTTCAAATGTTTCGTCGCCTTTCCTTACTATTATCTGTTTTTTGTCGTGTAATTCCTTAATGCTGTCTATTTCGCCGGCGTTTCCGACATGGACCCCGTTCATGACAAAGCACTTTGCGCCTTTTTTCAGCGGGAGCAGCCTATTTATTTTCTTGTCGCTGCCGATAACGACAGAATCATTTACTTTTATGTCTTTCGTGCCTTTTATATTTGTCCCGTCATGAAGGCCTATCATCAGTGCGTCTTTCTTTATTTTATATTTTTTGATTACCTTGCATATTCTTGATGATGCCGCGTTCTTTTCGACTTCATCGAATGCGAAATGCGCCTTCCTGTCTATAGATATTCTGTAGTTTTTTCCAAGTTTGTCAATGCTTACGATGTCGTTCAGCCCTATCGGAAACTTGAAATCCTCTATCTGCTTCCCGTTAACCTTTACAAGTCCCTGCTTTATTATCTTTGTCGCTTCTGGCCTGTTGGCTCCGAGCGCGAGCTTTTCTCTTATGAATAGCAAAAGCGGAATATTGCTTTTCTTGTCAAATCTCCCTGCCCTTGACTTTGTCGTATACTTGTCATGCTTCTTTGATATTGCATAGTAATTTGAGGAGTATAATGATTTCAAATGCCTTTTGTTTCCTTTTCTTGCCATAAAAACCATCTGTTAAATATTAATTAATTATTGATTATTTTATTCTTTTGCAGCCTCTGTGCTTTTTTCAGGCGCAACCGCTGCTGTAGTCGCGTCGGCTGATTTTGCGGCATTCGCTTTTTTTGTTTCCGCTTCGAGCACTGCCTTGCTTACATTCAGTTTGGCAACTCTAAGCTTATCGCCAAGGTTCAGGTCTGTTATGTATACGTTGCTGACATTTATAGGGATGTTGCTTTCCTTCCCCTTTGCATTTTTCCTTGTTGCCGAGTCGATGAATACTTTAACCCTTTTCAGGTCGACCTTGACTACCTTTCCTGTCGCGCCCTTTTTTACCCCTTTAATTACTTTTACAGTATCCCCCTTTGAAATCTGCACTGATCTTTTTTTGATTTTCAGTTTTTCCCTTAGCTGTTTGTCTACATGGGCGTGCACAAAATGCTGTCTTTCATGAAGCGGTGCCGTAAACCTGAACTTCCTCTGCTTTCTCGGTTTGCTTGACTGTATCATCATATCACTCTTGATGCTAGGCCTGCCAGCTTTATGTTTCTTTCGACGACTTCCCTTGCCATTGCGCCCTTTACTTCTGTCCCTATCGGAAGGTCTGTATCTGAAATAAGTATTGCTGCATTGTCCTCAAATTTCACTCTTTTTCCGTTCGCCCTTCTTATAGGCTGTTTTTGCCTGATTATGATTGCCCTGACTATTTTTTTGACGTTTTTCTGGTCTCCGGTCTTTACGCTTGCCATTATTATGTTGCCTATGCCCGCCGTGACGAGCTTTCCTCTTTTTCCTGATTTTCCTATTCTTCCTATCATCATCAGCGTTTTTGCTCCGCTATTGTCTGCGCATGTCAGCACAGAGCCTATCGTGACAGCCTTTGAAATGTGTGTTGATAATCCTTTCATCGAGGGCACCTTTAGTTTTCAGCCTTGTTAAGTATTTCAGTGACAACAAATGATTTGGTCTTGCTCAGCCTTCTCGTATTGGCTATAATTACTTCGTCTCCTGCCTTTGCATTTATGCATTTCGGATTATATGCGTGCAGTCTCGACGTGTTTCTCAGAGACCTTTCATATTTCGGCAGGAATGTGGAGTATTCCCTTTCTACTACGACTGTCTTCTCCGCATTGCCCTTAATGACAATGCCTTTAAGCTTAAGGTTGTGGACTTTCAAATTGCCGTGTATCGGGCATTTAGGGTCTTTGCATTCCATAAAATCATTCTGCAAGAAAAATATTGCTATTTAGAATTTTGCACTCTATATCTTTAGCACATAATTATTTATTTTTTGTTTTTTATCTGTGTTGATCTGCATGCATGCCCATGCATTTCTCGATTCTCTCATACGGCCTGTGGTTTATGTCCTTTCCATTTACGATGAAGGATTTTCCCCCCGCTGTAAATTCGAACACAGAAACGCTTTTTACTATCCTGCGGATTCCAGCCTTTGTTTCAACGATCAATAAGTTTTTGGTTTCGTCTACTACATTGCCTTCGATTCCTGACTGGCAGGTGTCAAAGCTGTTAATTACTTTTACATGAAGATTTATAAATTCATGCAATAGTATATTTTTATTATTATACATAAATTTAAACCTTTGTTTTTATTTCCTATCTTTGGCTGCTTGTTTTTAAGACCGTGCAGGATTTGGCAGGCTGTTCTAAGTTTGCGTATAAACTTATTTGTCAATAAAACTATGCAATAAAGGATAAAAAAGTTGTGTTTATATGGGCGAGACGCTATCATGCCCATAGCGTATCTAATTCCGAGAGGCGGGGCGCAGGATACTTCAAATAACATATTTGCCGTATATTGCGTATCTTGAATTTCAATGGTTTCTCCATCTTTTTCTTTCACTAAGTTTTTCCCTGATTTCAGTCCACTCCAGTCCTATCAATATTGATTTTTCTGTTTCGGATATTGCTCAGCAATGATATTTTCAAGCCGTTTTTTGAAGATCCATAATTAGTGTGTAAAGCATTTGCTTCTATAACGCAACGCCTTTCGGCTTGAAAGTAACATTCGATTTTTGGGAGTTTTCAAGAGAGTTGTGAATTGGCTTTATCATATATACTACATTATGTGAAATGCTTCTTTGTAGCAACATAGACACCAAGCCCTATAAATGCGAGTGTCGAAACAAACTCGGCCGTGGAAAGATAAGGTTTTGATATTATTCCGTTTAAATCATTGAATACAGACCCTCCTGTTATCCCAATTATAGTAAGGAGTGCTACTGGAAGCTGGTAAAATATTACTGGATGTTTGTGATCAGCCTTGCGCATAACATTCCTAAGATTCTTGATAAGGTTGTTTGATATTATTGAAGATTCTTGATAAGGTTGTTTGATATTATTGCCAAAGCCGGCGCTTCTCAAAAATTCTCTAAAGTCCTTTTTGCTGCCCTGTTTTTTAATATTCCTTGTTTCCATAAAACCACTTTTTTCATTTACATTTAAATTTACTTTTTATCGCATCTTTTCATTGAATATATTTTCAGCAAATTGTTTGCGGTAACTTCATGGTTTATAGCTATTCTATAAAAGAACCCACTATCCTTAATTATTTCACCTCTTTGCATTTCGTAAAGTGCACTTTTTCTTAATGCGCTGCATGATGCTGCAAACGGATTTCGTTCTACTTTTTTTATCTCAGGTATTGTTGTACCAACCTGCTTAGCGGTCCCTTTAGCGGCCTCCTGTAGCGGCGGCGTTAGCGACCCGCATCCACTCGCTGTCGCTGCAATAATTAAAACACCAGCTCCGATCAATGTATTGCGAATAATTTTTTTTGTTTCCATAAAACCACTTTATTATACTACATATTGTTGTAGATGTGATATTTAAATATTTCTATAAGCTGATAAAGTCAAGTTTTCGTCAGTTAAACCTTTTTGGCTATGTGAATAAGGTCTAGTAGTTTATCTTCCCCGAGATGTAAATTTAGTTCAGCAGCTTCAGCAGGAGTTTTGCCCCCTAAACTGTTGTAAGGTGTCACATAGTTATGGATAAACTTGCATAGAGTCATCGTTGAAGATGCGCCTTCATGCGTTTGAAATACATTGAGTGCATCAACTCTCATCCCTATCTCTCTGTTGTGCCTTTCTACGGGATTGTTGTTGTGCTTCAGCCCGTATTTCCTGCATGCGATATGGACACCGAATCTCAATACTGCAACTCTGTTGAACAGTTTGTTGAATGCCCTCTTATAGTTTGCAAACTTGTCTGAAACGAACGTCACCAGATGCCTCTTCTTCGGTAGTTTCAATCGTTCTCTCTTATATTCTTTCAATATCTGTAGGTAGCATCTGACTTTTATGGTCCTAAGAAAGGCGGCGCATGCTGCAAAGTCCTAAGCGCAATAGTATCTTCTGCGATGACATACTTTGTTTTGCTGTCGATGGCAGTGAGCCTGAATTCCCAATGATCCCTCACTTTCACATATTTTTCATCGACATGAATATTGCCCTTAATCTTCGGAACGCCAAATTCCTTTTCGTTTTTTTAAAAGATGAGAATACTTCACTACCCAGTTCCTAATTGTCCATCTTGTGACTTTGACACCATCATGTTGCAAGAGGTACTTTTGAACCTTTTTGAGGGATGCGCCATCGGCATATTCATCCAAAGCCCGTACAATATCCTTTGGTTTATATCTCATTCTTTTGAATCCATCGTCCTGCACGAACCATTTCTTACAGTTATGGCAGAAGAACTTCTGCTTTGCACCTGTTGCATTGTAGCGCATCCCTTTTTTTGCCGCATCCGAAGATCCGCAGTTATCACAAACCACATCCATACTAATCGCCTATGAGAGCATAGCAGTGAAGTTATTTAAAGATGACGATTAATAGACTTTATCGTATAAAACAAACCGTTATTAACCTTATTATAACATATATACTTAGTGAAGGGGGTTACTAAGTGAATGTATATGAAATTATTTGGTACCAAGCCGAAATCCGATCCGTATGCGCTTTATGGCAGAGAAAAAGAGCTTGATATT
>JAMCYJ010000037.1:0-3314 GCA_023474155.1 Candidatus Martarchaeota archaeon
GGATAATGGCTATGAGGGATATTACCTTAGAGACAAATATAGGGAAACTCATCGTCAAAAAAGGCGATCTCGGCGGATTTGTCGAGGATTACCACAACCTGAGCCAAAGCGGATCTGCATGGATATTCGATAACGCGATGGCGTGCAAAGGCGCATGCGTATCAGGCAATGCAATGCTTTTTGATGATGCGGTATCCAGGGGAAAGTCTCGCATCTGCGGTTGCTCTGTACTCTGCAATGAAGTATGCGTATATGAGACTGTAACGATAGCCGACAAGAGGCTGTGGATATCCACTGCAGTGGATTCTGATGAGATGCTTACTAAGGTTCTTAGGATTCAAGATGAAAAAATTATAAAGGGCTGTGAGGATCCTGTAAAGCTGAAACTGGCGCTTAGGATAAAGGAAAACTTTAGCAGATTTAAGATTTTGCAGAAGCAGTAGCTATTCTTTATTGCCCTGGGATATGGACGCTTGCGATTATTCCATCTATTATTCCGTTGACCCCTAGCCCCCCTGTCGATCTGACTACGATCCTGTGGCTGAGTATAGGCCTTGCAAGAAACTTTATGTCGTCTGTTGTCACTTCCTTCCTGCCTTCGATAAGCGCTTTCGCCTTTCCAGCACGCATGAAGCTGATTTCGGCCCTTGGGCTGCCCCCCATTGTTATATGGATGTTGTTTCTCGTCTCGTTGACGATTCTTGTGATGTATTTTATAACGTCATCAGAAATCGACACTGTTTCGACCATTTTCTGAAGTTCGAGGATCTCATCGATATTCAGCACTTTTTCAGTTTTAATGTATTCCTCCTTTTCCTTTATCCTGAGCATTTCCTGTTCTTCCTCCTCTGAAGGGTATGTCACCGCGATTCTCATCAGGAACCTGTCGGTAAGCACTTTCGGCAAAGGGATTGTGCCCTCAATGTTCAGCGGGTTCTGCGTTGCAAATGCCAGAAACGGGTTCTTAAGCTTCAGCGTCTCGTTTCCTATCGTAACTATTTTTTCCTCAAGCGCCTCGAGCAGCGAGGTCGTCGTGGTCGGCGGCGCCCTATTGAGCTCGTCAATCAGCAGCAGGTTCGTGAAGATTGGCCCCTTTTTCAGCGCAATATTGTTATTTTCGTCAAGATACGAATACCCTATCACGTCTTTTATATTGAGGTCGTACATGCATTGTATTCTGGTAAATTCGCAGCTGACAGCATCTGCCAAAGTCTTTGTCATCGTTGTCTTTGCAACTCCAGGCACCCCCTCGAGCAAGGCGTGGCCGTTCGCAACTAAGGATATAAACAGAAGCTCTATGACATCCTCTTTCCCTGCGATGTGTTTTTTTACTTCTTTAAGTACTTTTTCATAAGCTTCCTTAGGATCCATAAAATCAACGCCTGCATTGGCAGTTTTCCAACTATGCCAATAGCATATAAATAAACGAAAAGTTTTTTAATCCTATTTTTTAAATACTATTAATAAACTTCTTAAAACAATTATAAGTGCGAATCAGGTCTTATTTGCCTGATCGTTTTAAATAATTTACTAAAGCTTAAAATATAAAATATTCAGTGTGGCCATGATAGGAAAATCAGCAGAGGAAAAAGGATACATTTCATTGGTGGAAGTTCTTGAAATACTCAACAGGCAGAAGCAGGAAAAAGAACTTACATACGAGCAGGACTCTGCAATGAAACATGCATCAAAATTCGCAATTCATAAGGAAAAGTATCAGAAGGAGAAAAAGGAGCTTGAAGCCATGAACATACTTTCTGAGCAGACGATAATAAAGATACTTGACGTCTCCCCAAAAACTGAAATCCTCTTGAAGCAGATTCTTGCCTATACAGGCAGAGCTTTTGAGGAAAAGGAGATAGCGAGCATCCTGAATATTATAAAATAAGGTAGGTATTGTAATGATTAAAGTGAGCATATGCAGCCCCAACATCAAGAAAGGAGAGAAGATTTTGCATACATTCTTGACTCAATGCCTACTGGAAAGTCTTTTTCTAACAAATCCGAGCCAATCGTGCAGCTGCTAGGCGAAGAAAGATTCACATTGCTTGAGGCAGTGCCGAAGCCAGACGTCTCGCTGAGCTTGGGTGAAAAGGTATACATTGGAAAAGAGGAGAGGGACAAAATATCGATGATCAAAAGCAAGATCGTCTATGACGAGCTGACCCAGACTGCGAAAAACGAGCTCCCGTTGCTTATAGACAGGATAATAAAGGACAACGAGCAAAAATTCGTTGAGATGTTCAATAATGCAGGGCCGATAAACATAAGGCAGCACACGCTTGAGTTGATACCAGGCATAGGGAAAAAGCATCTTATTGAGATACTCAAGCAGAGAAGCATCAAAAAATTCGAAAATTTTGAGGACATTGAGCAGAGGATAGGGCTCAAGAGGGTATCGGAGTTCATACGCAACAGGATAATTATGGAGATGCAGGGCGGTGAAAGATTCACGCTTTTTATAAGGCTTCCTAAAAAAATCTGATGCGCATGCGGTCCGAATGGCAAAGCAGCACTAAAAGAATATTTAAAAATTTGTGGTAAAAATGGCAAGAAAATCAAAAGGTACGTTATCGAGGAGAACAAGGAACCTATCGAGGCATTTCAAGGGGCAGATGCGCAATGTTGATGCCTCAATAATGGAGTACAGCATCGGGGACATGGTTGCGGTAGTGCCTGGTGCAAACGCAAAGAACATACCCCATCCAAGGTATAAGGGCAAAATAGGTGAGATTGTGGAAAAGAGAGGATCGTCATACTTGGTAAAGCTCAAGATAATGAACGCGACAAAGACGCTTGTGGTTCCCCCTCTCCACCTTAAGCATGTCGGCAAGCCTGAGTAGGCAGGCATCGGCTGTTGCGCGGGTAAACATACAGAAATAATTCCCAAACAGCTCGGTCTTGCTGCGATCATGCGTAATGCAAATAAGGCAGGGTCCTTCTTTTTTCTTTTCTTAAGTCAGTTGCCTCGCAGGCAATATTCCCCTTCTTTCCTAATAACAATGTTTTCTCCATTCAGGCATGCTGCTCTTTTTGGCGTCATATCTTCGGCGTTATTTTTCCTTTGAAGAACCGACTCTGCTCACGAGACTTTATTTGCTGCCCTTGGATTTTTTCCTGATTCTATAATAGTAATAAGCCACTGCAGCGCCGCCCACCGCAATCACTGCTATTATCCATCCTGCATTTTCCTTTTTCGTTATCTCATGCGATTTTGCAGTTATATTTGATATGTTGCTTGCATTTATCGGGGTAGTAGTGATACCGGAAACATTTGTTATATTGCTTATGGTGATGTTTGAAATGTTTGTTAT
>JAMCYJ010000037.1:3846-7495 GCA_023474155.1 Candidatus Martarchaeota archaeon
AGTGCAGACATAGTGACTGAAGTAATGTTCTCTGCAGAATACGCCTGCGTTATAGAGTTGTATGCATAAGAGATATTTTCTGTCAGGCATGACGATTGTATATCATAAAAGCCCTGATTCTCAGGCCTGTACGAAAAGTTATACGCATATGCAGGAGCTGTTGCGTTGTATAGAGGCGACGAGAATACGGCCTGGGAGCTTGTAAGATTTGAAAATGATTGGTTTATGTTATTGATGTTTGTGGACGAATTCACTGCTGGAATTTGGCTGAAAGCCATTTTTGTAGTGCATTCTGTATCCACAGAGTTTGTATCACTTGGTGTAGGTCCTGTTGAAACAGCTGATTTCGGCAATGTAATATTTATGCTTATATTCAGATTAGTGAAAATATAGGTGGTGTTATTGGCATGGAGAGGGGATATTGAGATGGCCTTTGACAGGTTCGCAATGCTTAAATTTGACGACCCCGCAGATGCAAACCCCAAGTTCGCCAGATAGAACATTGAAAATAAAGCTAAAGCCAAAACTAAAAATATCCTCATTTCATGACCTGTATCTTTTTATAATATAAATGCAATGCAACAAATAAAAAACTACTGTTCTGTATTGCCTTGCTTAATTGCGCTTAGCGTAGGGTTTTTTGTAGTATGCATTCTTGCATCCTGTTAAAGCTCCACCTCGACCCTTCTGTTCTCCCCTCCCGTCGTAAAAATCTTTGATGGGCTTATTCTGAAAAATCTGAATTCAGAAGGATATTTGTAGTTTATGGCGTTCCAATTGTATGAAATTTTTGCTATGTTGAACATCGGCGAAAGTTTCTGAGCATACAGCACCATCGCATTGTATATCCCTTTTCCTTCCACTGCCTTTGCAGTGCCGACTGCCTGGACTTCTTCCATGCTTCCTATCGGCTGATTTGAATTGTATATTGAAAATGCGACGTTGCGGTTCGCAACGATGTTCTTTGCATGCAGCGAATCTATTGCTGATACAAAATAAAAATTGTACTTCTTGTCGAATACGTACAGGACAGTCGCAACCCATGGTCTGCCGTCCGTATCCGATGTTGAAAGTGACATATAAAGATTGTGCTCGATTATGTGCCTTGCCTTGTCTTTATATGACCTAAAATATTCCATATACTTTTATACCGAATTAAATTTAAATATCTGTTGAATAATGTGGTTGTTGCATATTGTATATTCTATAAATAAATCTAATTTAATTTTTGCGCCATATTGCCGTTTTTTCATCCAACTCTGCAATTTTTGGCTATTAATTTATATCACGCCCTCTGTTTTATCGGCAGGCTGAACCAAAATGTCGTGCCCTTGTTTTTTTCCGACTCAAATCCTATCTTCCCCTTATGGAGGTTTATAATGTCCTTTGTTATCGCAAGCCCCAGCCCTGTCCCCGCGCCATGCTGCTGTACAAGCTCCTCTTTTTTTGTCGCTTGGTAAAATTTCTTGAAAAGCCTATGCTTATCTTCGTCGTCAATCCCTATACCTGTATCGCTTATTTCGCACTGTATGTTTCTCTTGTTTTTTTTGAATATATGCACACGAATCTCGCCATTTTCCGTAAACTTGATTGCATTGCCTATCAGATTTACAAGCGCCTGCATGAGCCTGTTCGGGTCTGCATATATTTTAGGCACATCATAATCTGTTTTCCATTGGAACTTCAGCCCCTTGTTTGTTATCGCATCCTCAAGCGATTTTATTGTTGATGTATTATAGAGGGAATTAAAGTCCACTTCTTTTATGTCAAGCTTTATCTTGTTGGCATCAAGCTTTGATGCATCCAGCACCTGCTGTATAATGAGCATAAGTCGGTCAGTTTCATTTAGGATTGTTTCCATATACTCCTTTTGCTCGCTGTTTAGCTCGCCGAACTCGTTAGTATATAAAAGCTTTGAAAACCCCTTTATGTTTGTAAGTGGAGTCTTGAGCTCATGAGATATATTGTATATGAACTGGGACTTTAGCTCGCTTGCTGCAACCAGCTTTCTTATCTGATTTTTCTGTCTTTTCAGTTCGTCTTCCTGTTCATCGATCATATGCTTTGTTTCAAGCTCCTTTATCAGTATTATGTAGCTTATGCTGTTGTCTATCGATTTGAGCATCCTTAAGAAATGTATTGCGGATATTTTTTCACCGCTTTTTTTTACCAAGGTTATATAGGAATTGTCAATTCTACCGTTGTTCCTTGCATAGTTGAAATCCCTATCAAGAATATCGGTGTTCACGTACAGTTGCTTTATGTCCGCGCCAATTATCTCGGTCGGCTTGTATCCAAGGGCGGACTCGATGCAGATGTTGGAGCTTTTTATGAATCCAAGCTCGTCAGTTATCAGCACCATATCGCTCGTATTTTTCATGAATTCGTCGAAGTCCTGCTTTATGTCGTTTATGTATTTTTCTGCCGTGGCATCGCTCAGCACGGCTATGAACCCCCTTAAGTATTTTTTCAGGGAAAACCTTATAAACATCGGTTTCTCATTGATCAGCAGGCTTAGGTTTCCGGCGGCCTCAAACGCGTTTTTTCCATCTAAAGATGACAGCTTCTGCAAAAAGTCGTTTTTCTGCGAGGACGATATAAAATCCGTAAAGTTCTTTCCGAGCATCAACTTGCCTGACACTTCGTCGAAATTGCTTGTCACCTCTTTTATGTTTAGGTTGCTATCAAGCAGCATTACAAAAACGTTTTTGCTTGCCTCTACGCTTTCGAGCATGTTTTCCAGTATCTCTGAATTTGTTATGTTTGTTAATGTAATATATGTGGTATTTTCGTTTAGCCTGTTCGAGTTTGCCTTGTAGATGTTGTTATTCAATGTAATTTTCGAGTTTTTCAGTGCCTTAGCTGAATCAAATCCCATGCCTAAAACAGAATTTAGATCGTTTCCAAGCTTGTCTATCCTTAATTCATTTATCGCACTCTTGTTGGACTTTATTATCTCATTATCCGAATCAGCGATAATCTGGGGAATTTCAAGATTAAATGAGATGTTGAAATAAGTGTTGAGTTTATCCATCAGCCTTATATTCTGCCTTTGCAGCAAATTCATCGACAGCAGGAATGCACCAAGATTTATAGTGTTTATTGCTTCTTGCGTGAACCTATTTTTCTGATTCGAAAGAAGCTCTAAAATAAGCACAGGCTTAGTATATATGAAAATGGGTATGACAGCATAGCTTCTGTAGCCCTTGTTTTTATATTCTATTGATTTTGTGAATGTGGAGTATTCGCTCAGTTCATTGTCAATGAAAATCTTTTTCGAATTTAAGATATAGCCGTATTCCTGCCCCGCGTCTATTTTTTTGTATATGTTCAGAAAATTTACTTTTTCTATTGCAAAGCTCTGCGTTATCATGTCTGAAAATTCGTTCTCCAGCGCATCCTCGTTTGCAATAGGGTTATTTACAAGCCCTATTACATTTTTAATAAAATTTTGCGAATAATCCTCCATTGCCCCACATCTTTTTGGCAATATTTTGCCATTCTATTATCCATTGTTTTTAACTGCGTCTAAAATTTCAACGGTTTTTCTTACTCTTCCTATTTTAGGAAATATATATTTTTCAGTGTGGCTGTGCTCCTCATTAGACAGTGCAGAGCATGCATCTATTGCGAATATCTGATTATATCC